>CAVAUD010000007.1:0-35574 GCA_963591565.1 bacterium | reverse complement strand
GGCCACATGGACGTCATCCGCCGCACCCGCAAGCTCTTCTCGCATGTGACCGTCGCCGTCGCGCAAAGCGCGCACAAGAGGGGAGTGGGGCCCGCCTTCTCGCTGGACGAGCGCGTCGAGATGATCTGCGAGGCCATCGAGCAGGAGGGCCTGCCGCAAGACATCGAGGTCCTGCCCTTCTCGGGCCTTCTCGTCGACTTCTGCCACAGCATCGGCGCGGGCGGCGTGGTCAAGGGCCTGCGCGCCATGACCGATTTCGAGTACGAGCTTCAGCAGGCCGACCTCAACTCCCACATGGCCCCTGACCTGGAGTCCGTTTTCGTCATGTCCAATCCTCAGTACGGCTACGTCTCGTCTTCCATCGTGCGCGAGATCGCCTCGATGGGCTCGAACGTCGACATCCTGGTGCCGCCGTGCGTCGCCCGCCGCCTTAAGGAGCACTACGGCCAGGCCTAGCGCCCGCGCCGCGACCGCCGCCGCCCTCTCGGCGACCGCCGGCGGTTCATAATTCGTGCAGAGAAGCCCTCCCGCATCGTGCGGGCGGGGCTTATCTGGTAACATGCATAAAGATTTGTCTATGACGCGCGTGATGCCTGGCGGATTTTCGCAGGCAGTGCGCCTTTGAAAGGAGACCTGGATGCAGCCGGGTGAGGAAATCGAGAGCTTGGTCGACGAGCTCGAGCAGATGGTGACCGAGGCCAAGAGCCCCTTTACCGGTGGCCAGCAGAAGAAGATCCTGGACGCCGACGACATCTTTGAGATCCTGGACGAGATCCGCCGTGTCTTCCCGCAGGAGTTCTCCGACGCCCGCCGCATCATCAAGGAGGAGCAGGAGACCCTCGACCGCGCCCAGCAGCAGGCCAACTCCATCATCGCCGATGCCCAGCAGCAGGCCATGATCTTGGCCGGTGACCAGGAGATCGTTCGCCTGGCCCAGCAGCAGGCCGAGTCCATCCGCGACCAGGCCGCCCAGTACGAGCGCGATACCCGCTACAACGCCGAGGAGTACGCCGACACCGTCCTGGCCCACCTCGAGGAGAACCTCAAGAGCCTGACCGGCACCGTCACCCGCGTGCGCCAGACCCTGGACGAGAACTCCGGCTCGCGCAACACCACCAACAACGTGCCCTGGTAAGCCATGCAGCCGTTCATCATTCAAATAGACGACCGCCTGGCCAACCCCGGCGACACCTACCCGCAGGCGGGCCACCTCGACGAGGGCGCCTACAGCCTGGGCGAGCACGACTTCACCCTGCCCGAGGGCATCGACTTCGACGTCATGCTCACCAACGCCGGCGAGGGCATCCTGGTCTCCGGCATGCTGCGCGCCCACGTCGTGGGCACCTGCGACCGCTGCCTCGAGGCCGCCGAGTTCGACGTCGCGGCCGAGGTCGACGAGTACTATCTGTTCGAGGAGCCGGCCGATGAGGCCGCCGAGGACGATGACGACATCGAGTTCTCGCTCGTGAGCCCCGACAACGAGATCGACCTTTCCGGCGCCTTCTTAAGCGCGCTGGTCATGGAGACCCCCTACGTGGTCCTGTGCGACGAGGACTGCCTGGGCCTTTGCCCCGTCTGCGGCGCCAACCTCAACGAGGAGGACTGCGGGCACGCCAAGAAGATCGAGGAGGAGCGCCAAAAGGCCAATCCCTTCTCGGTTCTCAAGAACCTCAATCTGGGGGATTCTGAGGAAAATGGCGATAAAGCGTAATGGAGAATCATTGACGCTTTTCAATTAGGTAATCGGCGTGTTATAGTAAACAACGCTTGATTTTTGGAGAAAGGCCGCCGTTGTTCGCGCACAGCGGCGTTTAGAGAAGCAAGAGAGGTTTTGACATGGCAGTACCCAAGCAAAAGAAGGGCCGCGGCGCCACCCACACCCGTCGTTCCGCTAACAGCAAGCTGGCGGCTCCCTCCCGTTCCGTGTGCCCCCAGTGCGGCGCTCCTAAGCTCCCGCACCACGTGTGCCCCAACTGCGGTCACTACAAGGACCGCGAGGTCATCGTCACCGAGTAGGGCGATACTTCACGCTTAAGCATGCATGAGAGGCCGGCCTTGTGCTGGCCTCTTTTGTTTGACCGGGACTTTTTACGGGTTCGGACAGTTTGGCGGCGGCGAGAAGACCTTCGCGGGGCATCTGCCCCAAGGGTTTCTCGCCAGCGCCGCATAAGGAGAAGACATGACCACAATCTGCGTTGACGTTATGGGGGCCGACAAAGACCCCGCCGTTATGCTCGAGGGCGTCGCCGGCGCTTTGGCGGAGGACAGCGACCTTCGCGTGCTTCTCGCCGGCTCGGCAGAGGCCGTGGAGCCTTTCTGCGCCGCGCACGACCGCGCCGAGGCGCTGGTCACCACCGAGGTCATCACCATGTCCGACCACCCGGCCCAGGCCGTGCGAGCCAAGAAGGACGCGAGCATCGTGCGCGCCGCCGCGGCCGTGCGCGACGGCCAGGCGGACGGCCTTTTCTCCGCCGGCTCCACGGGCGCCGTCCTGACTGCCGCCACCTTTGGCGTGGGGCGCATCAAGGGCATCAAGCGCCCGGCCTTGGCCCTGCCGTTCCCGGGCCTTGCCGGCCACAAGACGGTCTTTCTCGACATGGGCGCCAACGCCGACGTGAAGCCCGAGGTCATGGTGCAGTTCGCCCACATGGGTCGCGCCTACGCGCAGGTGGCCCTAGGCGTCGAGAACGGCCGCGTGGGCCTGTTGAGCAACGGCGCCGAGGAGACCAAGGGCTCCGAGATGGCGCTGGCCTATCACAAGGCGCTGGCCGAGGGCAACTGCGGCTTCGCGGGCAACGCCGAGGGCTCCGATATCCTGTGCGGCGACTTCGACGTCATCGTCTGCGACGGCTTCACCGGAAACGTCGCCTTGAAGTCGATCGAGGGCACGGGCAAGTTCGTGCTGGGCACCTTGAAGGAGGCGATGCAGGGCTCCCTTACCACCAAGCTGGGTCTTCTCGCCTTGAAAAAGCCGCTCAAGGGCATGGCCAACGACCTTTCTGGCTTCGAGTACGGCGGCGCGATCTTGCTTGGCCTCAAGGCCCCCGTGGTCAAGGGCCACGGCGCCACGAGCGCCGACGCCGTTCGCAAGGGCACGCTGCACGCCGCGGCCGCCGCTCGCGGGCAGCTGAGCGCAAAGATCGCCGAGGCCTGCGCAATTTGCGCATAACGGGGTAGAATCGTTTCTCGAAGCTACCGCTCATCTCACAAGGAGGCACACATGGACCGCGAAGCCATTCTCGAGAAGATCATCGAGGTTGTGAACGACACCCTGGACATCGACGGCGTCGAGCTTGCCGAGGACACCAACCTCAAGGACCTGGGCGCCGATTCCTTCGACCTGCTCGAGCTCGTGACCGCCCTCGAGGACGAGTTCGAGCTCACCATGGACGATGACGACGTCGAGAAGATCTCGACCATCGGCGAGGTCGCAGACGCTATCCAGAACGCGCAGTAGGTATATCTACCTGCGCTTTATTGCTTTGCTTTAGGAAGAGACCCGCACGTGAAGATGCACAAGCGCGTGGCCCAGGCAGAAGAGATCTTGGGCTACAAGTTCAACGACAAGAGCCTTCTGGCCGCCGCCTTGACGCACCCGTCCGCCGTCGAGGGGACGATCTCGGCCTCCTACGAGAGGCTCGAGTTTCTCGGCGACTCGATCCTGGGCGCGATCATCGCCACCGACCTCTACGAGCGCTTCCCGCGCATGGACGAGGGCGAGCTCACGCGCCTCAAGATCTCGCTGGTCAGCGGCAACATGCTCTCGCCGGTGTGCGAGTCGTTGGGCATCGCGCCTTTGATCTTCATGGGCGAGTCCGAGAAGGGCACGAACGCGCGCGGCATGCACTCCGCGCTCGAGAACGTCTACGAGGCCATCACGGGCGCCCTCTACCTGGACGGCGGCTTTGAGGCGGCCCACGACTTCGTCATGCGCACCCTCGAGCCCCACATCACGCCCGACCTGGCCCGCAAGCCCATGAGCCCCAAGTCGCGCCTGCAGGAGGTCGTGCAGCGAGACATGCGCTGCGCCCCGGAGTACATCCTGTGCTCCGAGGAGGGCCCCAACCACGCGCCCACGTTCACCTCGGCCGTCATGGTCCAGGGCAGGCGCGTGGGCCGCGGGCGCGGCACCTCCAAGAAGTCGTCGGAGTCGGCGGCCGCCGCGGACGCCCTGGTCTATTTGGGCTATAACCAGCCCGGCGACTTCGACGGGGAGGGCGTCACCAACTAGCCGCATCTTCTCGCCTGTGCCCGCGCACGCTCTCGCGCCCGTCTCGCCAGCCCCGCCAAACCGAAGGGTCAATCGCCCGTGTATCTCAAGTCGCTAACGCTCAAAGGATTCAAGTCCTTCGCAGACAAGACCCAGATGGTCTTCGACCCGGGCCTCACGGTCGTCGTGGGCCCCAACGGCTCGGGCAAGTCCAACGTCTCGGACGCGATCTTGTGGGTCTTGGGCGAGCAGAGCGCCAAGATGCTGCGCGGCCAGGCCATGGAAGACGTCATCTTCTCGGGCTCGTCCGCGCGCGGGGCGGTGGGCGTGGCCGAGGTCACGCTGGTGCTCGACAACTCCGACCACACGCTGCCGATCGACTTCACCGAGGTCGGCATCACCCGGCGCATGTACCGCTCCGGCGAGTCCGAGTACCTGATCAACGGGGCTCCTTCTCGCCTGATGGACGTCCAGGACATCCTGCACGACTCGGGCCTGGGCAAGGACACGCACTCGATCATCAGCCAGGGCAAGCTCGACTCGATCCTTTCGAGCCGGCCCGAGGAGCGCCGCTCGCTCATCGAGGAGGCGGCCGACATCTCCAAGCACCGCCGCCGCAAGGAGCGCAGCATGCGCAAGCTGGCGTCGATGGACGAGAACCTCGCGCGCGCCAAGGTGGTCTCGCGCGAGATCGGCCGGCAGTTGAAGCCGCTGGAGCGCCAGGTCGACAAGGCCAAGCGCGCGCACGACCTCAACGACCAGCTCAAGGAGCTGACGATTCAGCTCGCCGTCGACGACCTGCGGCGCCTCCAGGACAGCTACAACCGCCTCTCGACCCGCAGCCGCGAGGCCGAGGCGGCCGTCGAGCTTGCCCAGTACCGCTACGACGAGAAATCGGCCGAGCTCGAGAAGCTGCAGAGCCTGCTCGAGCAGAAGGGCCTGTTCGTGGGCGACCTCGGCGAGCAGCGACGCCGTATGCAGGAGCTTCTCGGCCGCATGGACTCCGACATGCGCCTGTTGGAGGAGAAGGGCAAGAACATGGTTTCTCGCCTCTCCGAGATGCGCATGCAGCTCTCGACGATGGAGAAGCAGAGAAACGACGCCCGCGCCGAGCACGAGCGCGTGTGCGGCGAGCTTTCGGACGAGCGGGTGCGCAAGGCGGACCTGGCGGCCAAGGTGGACGAGCTCAAAGAGGCGGCGCACACGAGCGCGGCCAAGCGAAACGAGCTGTCTGCCCAGGTGAACCGCTTGTCTGCCGAGCAGACGGCCGCCAAGAAGGAAGCCGACGCGCAGACGCTTGCCTACGCCAAGCTTGAGGAGCAGATCTCGAGCTTCGAGGTCGAGGACCAGCTTTTCGTCTCTCGCCTTGAGCAGCTGGAAGAGACGATCGAGGCGGCCGAGGCGGCGCTGGCCGAGCGCGAGGACGAGCTGGCGAGAATCGACGAGGACCTGGCCGCGGCCCGCGCGCAGGCGCAGGACCAAAACGCGCTGATCGCGACGCATCAGACGGCGCTCAAGGCCGCGCAGGAGGCCGAGACGGCCGCGCGCGACAAGCTTTCCGGCGCGAAGGCGACCTTGTCCGCCCTGCAGTCGGTGGACCGCGAGGTCGAGAAGGCGAGCCCCGTCATGGCCGCTTTGGCCGACGAGCTGCCCGAGGACCTTATCGAGTGCCGCCTGGCCGACCTTGTCGACGCCGACCCCGAGGTGGAGGCCCTGCTCGAGGGGCTTTTGGGCGACGACTTGGCCGCCTTTGTCGTGGCCGACGTCGCGGGGGCCGAGAAGGTCGCGAAGAGCGCCCTGGCCCTTGACGGGGCCGAGGGCGTGGCGAGCGTGGTCTTGCGCTCGGCGAGGGGCGCCGAGGACGCCGCGGCCGCCGGGGCGCCCGGCGTCGCGCTGTCGAGCCGCCTGCGCGCCGGCGACGACGCGCGCGGCTTGCTTGAGGCCCTTCTCGGCGACGTGAGGCTCGTGGCCGACGCCGGTGAGGCCCTGCGCGGGCACGAGGGCTGGCCGCACCTCACCTTCGTCACGTTGGACGGCGTGGCGGTCCTGCCCGACGGCCGCGTGCACGTGGGCGCGGCGTCCTCCAACGAGAGCGGCGCGCTTGAGCGCAAGCGCCGCATCCGAGCGCTGGAGGAGGGCATGGGCGAGCTGACCGATGCCCTGGCGGCGGCCCTCGAGGCCACCGAGGAGCAGCAGGACGCCCTGGCAGAGGCCCGCTCGGCGGCCGCCGCCGCCAAGGGCGAGGAGGCGCGCCTCTCGTCCGAGCTGAAGTCCACCACGGCCGACCGCGGCCGCCTGGAGAACCAGCTGGCATCTGCCCTGCGCGAGAAGGCGCAGGTCACGGCCAAGCGCGAGACGGCTTCGCAGAAGGCCGCCGAGGCCCGACGCACCATCGAGGAGCACCGCGGCGCCGCCCGCGAGGCGACTGCGCGCGCGACCGAGCTCGCCGAGGAGCTGGAACAGGTCTCGGCCGACCAGGACCAGGCCGCCCGCGACGCCGCGACGGCCAACCGCCAGCTTTCCGACGCGCGCCTGGAGCTCGCGATGGCGGGCGAGCGCCTCTCCAACCACGAGCACCGCACGGCGCAGCTGGTCAAGAGCCTGCAGGACTTTGACCGGCGCATCGAGGCCACGCGGGCCTCGAGCCACGCCCTCGACGTCGTGCGCCTGCGCGTCGACCCGCTGCACGAGCGCTACGAGGCGATCCACGAGCGCGCCCTTGAGTGGGCGAGCCGCCTGAAGGACCGCGCGTCTCTCGCCGAGGCGGACTCGGACTCGCTTAAGAAGACCATCTCGGACGCCCGCGAGGCCGTGACGACGGCTTCCGACAACCTGAGCCACGCGAAGGAGCAGGTCAACGACGTCAAGGTCGACCTGGGTAAGCTCGAGGTCAAGGTCAGCGCCGCGATCGACGCCATCACCGAGACCGGCGCCGTCCTCGACGAGGCCCTGCAGATCCCCGCGCCCGACAACCGCGAGGAGGCCGAGCGCACCTGCGACACCCTGCGCGCCCAGATCGCCGACATCGGGCCGGTCAACGAGGTCGCGATGGACGAGTACCTCAAGCTCCGCGAGCGCGCCGAGTACATCGACGAGCAGGTCGCCGACCTCGAGAGCGCCCGCAACTCGCTCAAGAAGATCAACGCGGCCATCGACCGCAAGATGAAGAACCGCTTCCTCGTGGTCTTCGACAAGGTCAACCAGAACTTCTCCGAGGTGTTCTCGCTGCTCTTCCCCGGAGGCAAGGCCCACATCGAGATGACCGACCCGGACAACCTGGCCGAGACGGGCATCGAGATCGTGGCGCAGCCTCGCGGCAAGCGCATCACCAAGATGATGCTCATGAGCGGCGGCGAGAAGAGCCTGACGGCCCTGGCGCTCTTGTTCGCGGTCTATCGCGTGCGCACGGTGCCGTTCTATGTGTTCGACGAGGTGGAGGCGGCTCTCGACGACTCCAACCTCTCTAAGCTCTTGGACGCGATCGAGAGCTTGAAGGAGACCACGCAGCTCATCGTGATCTCCCACCAGCGCCGCACCATGGAGCAGGCCGACGTCTTGTACGGCGTGTCCATGCAGGCGGACGGCGTGAGCCATGTTGTCTCTCAGCGCCTGGACAAGGCGACAGGAAAGGTGGTCGATGCCTAAATGGGCTTTATGGACAGTTTGAAGCGCGGCCTTCAGCGCTCGCGCGAGGCGATGAACGAGATCTTCTACCTTGGCGGCGAGGTCGACGAGGACTTTTGGGAGGATCTTGAGAACACCCTGGTCATGGGCGACTTGGGAGCCGAGCTTTCCCTGCAGGTCTGCGACGATCTTCGTGACCGCGCGGCCCGCGAGAACCTGATCACGGCCCGCCAGATCCGCTCGGCCTTGTCCGAGCGCCTGAGCCGCGAGTTCGCCGTGGCCGATCGCGACCCGTTTGAGGACACGCCGTCCTGCGTCTTGTTCGTGGGCATCAACGGCGCGGGCAAGACCACCACGGTGGGCAAGCTGGCCGGGCGCGCGAAGGCCCAGGGCAAGGGCGTCTTGATCGGCGGGGCGGACACCTTCCGCGCCGCGGCGATCGAGCAGCTTGAGGTCTGGGGCAAGCGTGCCGGCGTCGAGGTCGTGACCCGCGAGCGCGGGGCCGACCCGGCGTCTGTGTGCTACGACGTGCTGGAGAAGGCCGAGGCGGCGGGTGCGCAGCTTACGCTGATCGACACCGCCGGGCGCCTGCACACCTCGAGCGACCTCATGCGCGAGCTTTCCAAGGTCGTCTCGGTCACCCGCAAGCGCGCGACCGTGCCCGTGACCGTGGTCCTGGTCATCGACGCCACGACCGGCCAGAACGGCCTGGCACAGGCCAAGGAGTTCAACGAGGCCCTGGACCTCGACGGCCTTATCGTCACCAAGCTCGACGGCACCGCCAAGGGCGGCATCGCCGTGGCCATCTCCAACCAGCTCAACCTGCCGATTTACCGCATTGGCGTGGGCGAGTCCATGGACGACCTCCAAACGTTCAACGCTTCCGATTTCTGCGACGCCCTCGTGGGCGAAGGGATGTAGATAGATGTTCAACTCTTTGTCCGACCGCCTGCAAGACACCTTCGACAAGCTCCGCGGCAAGGGGCGCCTGACCGAGGACGACATCAACGTCGCGATGCGCGAGATCCGCATGGCGCTGCTCGAGGCCGACGTTAACTTCCGCGTCGTCAAGGGCTTCGTCGCGCGCTGCAAGGAGCAGTGCATGACCTCCGAGGTCCTGGACTCCTTGACGCCGTCGCAAAACGTCGTGCGCATCGTGCTCGACGAGCTGACCGAGCTTCTCGGCTCCACGGACTCGACCCTGACGCTTGCGCAGAACCGCACGCCCAACGTGATCATGCTCGTGGGCCTGCAGGGCTCCGGTAAGACCACGGCCTGCGCGAAGCTGGCCTACCTCCTTAAGAGCCAGGGGCACAGCCCGCTTCTGGCGGCCTGCGACACGCACCGTCCCGCTGCTGCCGACCAGCTGGCGACCCTGGGCGGAGAGATCGGCGTCTCGGTCTACCGCGGCGACGGCAAGGACGCCGTCAAGATCGCTTCTGAGTCGATCCGCGAGGCCGTCGATCACCTCAACGACATCGTCATCGTCGATACCGCCGGTCGCCTGCAGATCGACGAGGAGATGATGCAGGAGGCCGTCGACATCAAGCATGCGGTGAAGCCCGACCAGATCCTGATGGTCGTCGACGCGATGACCGGCCAGGATATCGTCAACGTCGTCTCGGAGTTCTCTGAGCGCGTCGACTTCGACGGCGTCATCATGTCCAAGCTCGACGGCGACGCCCGTGGCGGCGGTGCCCTGTCTGTGCGCGAGGTCACCGGCAAGCCGATCAAGTTCGTCTCGATGGGCGAGAAGCCCGACAGCCTCGAGGTCTTCCACCCCGACCGCATGGCCAAGCGCATCCTGGGCATGGGCGACGTCGTGGGCATCATCGAGCAGGCGCAGAAGTACGCCGACGAGCAGCAGGCGGCCGATGCCGAGCGCATGCTTCGCGAGGGCTTCACCATGGACGACATGCTCACGCAGATGCAGCAGATCAAGAAGATGGGCGGCCTGCAGAAGATCATGGGCATGATTCCCGGCATGGAGCGCGCGATGGCCCAGAACCCCGGCGCCAACGTCGACGAGAGCCAGCTTGTGCGCATCGAGGCCATGATCCACTCGATGACCAAGACCGAGCGCGCGAGGCCCAAGACCATCAACGGCCAGCGCAGGAAGCGCATCGCGGCTGGCTCGGGCCGCACGGTCCAGGAGGTCAACCAGCTCATCAAGCAGTGGGACGAGATGAACAAGATGATGGGCAAGATGCGCCAGATGATGGCCGGCGGCAACTCCAAGAAGGCACGCCGCAACATGAACAACATGATGCGCAACATGGGCCTTGGCGGGCGCCGATAAGGCGTTTGAGCTGCAGTTTATTGCGAACATGGGGCGCCGCGGGTTTGACTCGCGGCGCCTCTGTCCTGCGTGACCGACTTTTAGGGGTTGGATTCGTAATTTTTGACGGCTTCGATAATGGTTGACGATGCTCGGCCAGGAAAGCCAGAGTTGATGAGCGCATCATCCAATCTCACAAGGTCTTCGATGGCCGCTGTCTCAAATCGGACGCTCATCAGGCGATATTTCGGGGTTCACGGGAGGCGAAGAATTTCTCAACCTCCTCGAGAGTGTAGCTCGGAGCCCCGTTTTGCTTGGCGCGCTCGGCCTCAAGGACCATCTCGATGCGTTTACGCTCTTCTTCGCGCTGCAGGTATGTTTCATGGCTCATGACAACCAGATCCTCCGCTCCGTTTCTGGTGACGAAATAGGTGTCGCCCGTCTCGTGAATCTTGTCTGCGATTACGGCGTAGTCATTTCTCAGGGTTCTTGAAGAGATGATGTGCATGTCCAATTCCTGTTCTGTTGTAAATACGTAGTCGCATTGTACAGCAGAAGCACTACAAGAAGCTTCTCCTAAGCCTCCGTAGATTGAGAAAGTATCGGGCTCACGGGAATGGGACAGCGAAACTGCTGAGTTTTGATTTGCGATGCTCCTTATAAATCAAGAAATCCAATTAAAAGACTTATGCGTTTGCTGTGTCGGCGTTGATGAGTTCGCGCGGGCGCTCGGTGCGGGTTTGGCCGTGGCGAGGGCTATCTTGTCGAAGGCCTCGGGCACAGACTCACTAACGCGTGTTGATAGGACAAAGGTGGGTTCCGAGGAGGGTGGGGCGGCGCGGGTGGCGCCGCCCCGGGGAAGTTGCGGGTTGAGGCTAGGCGGACTTAATGCGGGTCTCGCGGGAGACGATAAGGCAGAGAAGGGCGGCGAATGTAGCGAGGGCAATCGCTGCCGTGGTTGTGGCATCTCCGGTCACGGGAGTTGTGGCGGGAGGGCTCACGACGAGGACGGACTGGTCCTTGTCGGACAGGTCCCTGTGCTCGGCCACGGTCTGCTCGACAGTCTTGCCATCTCGCTCGGTCTCGCGGCAGAGCTCTTCGAAAACCACGAGGGTATGGCCTGCGAGCTGGGACGCATTGAAGGGCCCGAGGTCTATCTGGACCTCACCGTCGGCCTGCTCGGGTGTGAAGGCAAGGGTCGCGGTGACCGGATTGCCATCAACGAGCAGGGGCTCGCCCGTCTCGCGGTCCATGAGGGTCGCGTGCAGGGTGTATTGCTTGCCGGGGACAAGGCCGCTGTAGCTCACGGTGTCGGTGATGGCG
The DNA here is from genome assembly GCA_963591565.1 of bacterium. GTDB lineage: Bacteria > Actinomycetota > Coriobacteriia > Coriobacteriales > Atopobiaceae > Paratractidigestivibacter. The sequence goes on along the minus strand of CAVAUD010000007.1, from coordinate 24,139 downwards.
GCATCTTCGTTGGCGAGAACCTCATGGTCGCCGTCGAGCTTATCCGTGGCCACGGTGCCGATGGATGACGGCGTGAGCCTCACGGTCTGGTCCGGGTTTTCTGTGTCGAACTCGGCGGCCACCAGGCGGCAGGGCTCGACGGCCTCTCCGTCGGCGCCGTCTAGGCCCAGGGATCCTGCACAGAGCATCTCGAAGACAACGATATCTTTAGCTTCGCCGGACGTGCGGTCAATCATGTCGGTGGCATCGAAGGTGAAGTCCATCCCCAGATAATAGGTGTCGTTCTCGGCCCTGAACTCCTTGCTCGTCCAAACAAGGCGAGAAACGACGTCGGGATAGGTCTCGCGCAGGGCTCTGAGCGCCTGCCTGTCAACAACAGTTGGGAGGCTGCCAGCGACGTCCCAGGACAGCTGGCCCGTCTCGGATTGGGGGATTCCCAACGCGGCGAGAAGGTCGCGGCAGAAGGCGGTGAGGTGCTCGGCCGTGACAGCGCCGCCGCTGTTGTTGGCGAGCATGGGCAGGCCCGTGGAAGCATCGACGACCAGGCCTGCCAGGGTGTATGTCGCCCCGGGCACGACGTTTGTGTAGATGACTTGGTCGGTAAGGGTTGTCTGGGTGTCTGCGACAAGGTCCTTGTCATTGTCGAGGGCGTCGAAGGCATGAGTGCCGATCTTGGGCGTGCGGACGGTGACGGTCTGGTCCTCGTCGCTTACGTCAGCGTGGACCGCGATCGTCTTGCCTTTGTACGAGAGCGCCTCGAATGCGACGAGAGCCGTCTCATCGGCGATACGAGAAGCGTCGAAGATGAAGGTTACCTGGGCCTCGCCGGATTTCTCCGCGGGAGTGAAATCTGCCTGGGCGGTGACTTTCTCGCCGTCTACCAGGAGCTCATTGCCAATCAGCGTGCCATCCTCGTTGGTCGACTTGACCATGAGGGTGCCTTCGAGATGATAGGTCTTGCCGGGGGTAAGACCCTCGTAGCGAACGGTGTCGACGACGCTGGCCATAGTGTCGGCGACGATGACCTTGTCGCCGTCAAGGCCATCTGTGGCGGTCGTGGCCACGGAGGGCGGCACGACGGTCACGGTCTGGCCCTCGTCGCTCGCGTCGGCGTGCGCGCAGAGCTCGGCGCCCTTGTGGAAGAGGGACTCGAAGACCACGAGCTCGGTGTTCTTGTTTACGGCAAGATCGGAGGCATCGAAAGTGAAGGTCACGGCGACCTCGCCTTCCGCCGCCTCGGCACAGAACTCGGCCTCGGCGGTGACGGGGGAGCCGTCGTTGAGGAACTCGACGGCGGACACGTTGCCGTCCTCATCGACGAACTTTTGCATGAGGGTTCCGCGCAGGGTGTAGGTCTTGCCGGGGGTCACGTTGCTGTAGCGCACGGTGTCGGTGATGGAGACGTCGGCCTCGCTTACCAGCTGCTTATCGCCGTCAGAGGCGTCAACTGCCGTGGTCGCGATCGCGGGCGGCGTCACGTTCACGGTCTGCTCGGCATCGTCGATATCGGCGTGGGCGCAGATCTCGATGCCGGCGTATGTCAGGGACTCGAAGGCGACGAGCGGGGTGGTGACACGGCTTGCCAGGGCGGATGCATCGAAGGTGAAGGTCACGTCGACGTCGCCTTCGGCAGACGCGGCCACGAACTCGGTCTCTGCAGTGACTTTCTCGCCGTCTACCAGGAATTCATTTGCAATAGAGCCGCCATTCTCGTCAACGCCGCGCTCCATCAGGGTCCCGCTCACGCGGTAGGTCTTGCCGGGCGTGAGGTTCTTGTAATGGATGGTGTCGGTCACGCGGGCGTCGGCCTCGGCGACCACGTTCTTGTCGCCGTCGACGGCATCGCTCGCCGTGGTGGAGATGCTCGGCGGCGTGACCGTGACGGTCTGGCCCTCGTCGGTGATGTCGGCGTGCACCGCAATCTCGCGGTCCTTGTACGAGAGGGACTCGAAGGCCACGAGGCTCGTCTTCCCGCGCGCGCCCAGGGCGGTCGCGTCGAACTCGAAGGTCAGGCTCACCTCGCCTTCCTTGGACTCGGCCACGAACTCGGCCTCGGCGGTCACGGGCCGTCCATCTACCAGGAACTGCTTGGCGGTGACGTTTCCGCCCTCGTCGGTCACGGCCTCCATAAGGGTGCCGAAGACGCGATAGGTCTTGCCGATGTTGACGTTGCTGTAGCGAACGGTGTCCGTCACGCGGGCCTGCGGCTCGGCGACGACGTTCTTGTCGGTGTCGGCGGCGTCGCTGGCCGTGGTCTGGAGGCTCGGCGGCGTCACGCGGACGGTTTGGTTCTTATCGGCAACATCGGCATGCGCGGCGAGCTCGACGCCGTTGCGCGAGAGGCTCTCGAAGACCACGAGCTCCGTCTGTTCGCGTTTAGCCAGCACCGAAGCGTCGAAGCAGAAGGTGACCTGCGTCTCGCCGGATGCCGCCTCGGCGATGAACTCCGTCGAAGCCGTGACTTTCTGCCCATCTACCAGGAATTCATTTGCAGAGACGTACCCCTCGTCGTCGGTCGTCTTCTCCATCAAGGTGCCTGTGACGGTGTAGCTCTTTCCGGGCACGAGGTTGCTGTAGCGCACGGTGTCCACGAGGGAGACGTCGGCCTCGCTCACGAGCTGGTCATCGCCGTCGGCGGCGTCGCGTGCGCTTGTGGTGACCTGCGGTCGGATAACGCGAACGGTCTGGCCCTCGTCGCTTGCATCGGCGTGGGTGGCCATGACGTCGGAGCCGTGCCGCAGCTCCTCGAAGACCACGAGCTCGCATCCGTCGCTTAACGCGGACGCGTCGAACGAGAAGCTCACCTGGGTCTCTCCGGACTCGCCTTGCGCCGTGAACTCGGTGCTCGCGATGACGGGCTGACCGTTAACCAGGAACTCCTCCGCGCAGGCCTTGCCCTCGGCGTCGAGTGCCTTCTTCATAAGAACGCCGGTCATGGTGTAGGAGGTGCCGGGCACCAGGCCGGCGTAGCGCACCGTGTCGACAACCGAGGCGTCCGGCTCGCTCACGACGTCCTTGTCGCCGTCGGCCGCATCGGCCGCGCTCGTCCAAATCTGAGGCTGAATGACCTTGACCTGCTGGTTGGTGTCCTCCTTATCGATGTGGGTCGCCAGGACCGAGCCGCCCGCGTCAAGCAGCGTCTCGTAGACGACGAGGGTTTTGCCCGCGAGGGCATAGGTCGAGACGGGCAGCTCCATCGTCTGCGTCCCGTGGGAGGCCTCGGCGACGAAGGTCTTCTCAGCTGCCACGGGCGTGCCGGCCGGGTCGGTCAAAACGGTGCCGGTGCTCGCGTCGGCAACCTGGGCGCGCAGGGTGTACTCACGGCCCTTCACCACGTGCGAGAAGCTCACGGTGTCCTTGACGGCTGCGTCTCCGCAGGCCAGGTACTTGTCGCCGTCTGCGGCGTCGATGGCCACGGTGTGGATTTCTGCCTCGGGGTCGTCCAAGGTCCCCAGGTCAAGCGTGCGGTTGTCGCGCGTGACGGTTACCTGCGTGGAGACGAGGACATAGCCCTCGTTGGCGTCGCAGCGCAGCTCCTCAAGGCTGTAGGTGTCGTACGGCAAGGCGCTCAAGTCGTCGTTTGCCACGGTACCCACGCCAAACCAGGTCCCGGCTGCGGGATCAAGGCGAGAAGAGTCAACAGGGCCTTCCTCGTCCAATGCCCAGTCATTGCCGTTGGTGTTCACGGTGTGCGGGTTCCAATCGGCCGCGCTGGAGAAGAAACCGTTCTCGTCGGTGACGACGACGTGCGACTCGCCGGTGGATAGCGACATCAGCCTGAAAGGTACGCTGGCCAAGCGGTCAGACCCGTTCTCCGCGCGCTTGGTGAACTCGACGTCGCCGCGGATGGCCTGCTCGGCGAAAGTGGGGGAGACGTACGTGATCACATCGGCGGCTGGAGACTCCTGAATCTTCTGGAACGAGACCTCACCCGACGCCTTGTAGCCGCGCGGCGCCTTGCTCTCGCGAATCACGACAGTGCCGCGGGGAAGGCACGGCTTGCCATCGAGCCCCAGGTAGAGGGCGTCTCCGCTCACGAGGTGGGCGGTGTCGAGATAAGACTTGCCGTCTGCGTCGGTCTTGAGAACCCAGCTGCGCTCCGGCGCAAGGCCGCTTGCCGCGAGGTCGGCCTGGCTCGCGAAGGCGACCGTGTCGTAGTAGTCGACGGTGAACTCCGCGTCTGCCAGCGTGGCGTCCCCAAGCGCGCTGTTACCCTCGGCGCTATAGCCCAACTCGGCGTCGTACTTCTCCAGCGCGAGCTCAATCGGGTCGGCCGCGGGCTTCTCGCTGCATTGGAAGGTGCCCGTCTCGCCGCAGCCGATCGTCAGCTCGTGGACGTCGCCGCACAACAGATAGCCCTCGGAGGCGCGGGTCTCCTTGGCGTAGTAGGTGCCGGCCAGCAGCTGCAGCGTGTTGCTCTCGCCGTCCTTTTTGGTGGTGAGGCTGCCGACCTTCTTAGTAAGGCCCTCGTCCGAGAACACGTCGTAGGTGGCACCGGCCAACGAGTAACATGCGTTGCCCGAGGTCAGCGCCTCATTCGCGCTAACCTTCTTGAGCTTTGCCCAGGCGTAGCGCACGGGCTCCGAGCACTCGACGACCGCGGTCTGGTTGAGCTTGCACTCCACCCGGTGGGTCTCGTCGCACAGCTCATGCCCGAGCGATGCCTTGGTCTCCTTCACGTAATAGGTCCCGGCGAGAAGCACGACCTCGTTGCTCTCGCCGTCCTCGTTGGTGGTGAGGGTCGCCACGCGCTTCTTGCATGCCTCATCCGAGAAGACCCCGTACTCGGCCCCGGCAAGCGAGTAGTTGCTGTTCGCTCGGTCGATTTGCACATCCAGCGACGTCTTCTTGAGTTTCGCGGAACTGTAGATCACCGGCTCCTTGCAGGTGACCTCCGCCTTCTCGCCAAAGCGCACGGTCACGCTGTGAACCTCATCGCACAGCTCGTGGCCGGCAGAAGGGGTCTTCTCCTTGACGTAATAGGTCCCGGCCAGCACCTCGACGGTGTTGGAGGTACCGTCCTCGCCGCAGGTCAGCGTCGTGACGAGCTTGGTGCAGCCCGCATCCGAGAAGACCTCGTACTTGGCGCCGGCCAGCGAATAGTTGGGGTTCGAGCGGTCGATCTCGACGCCGGAAGAGACCTTGCGCAGCGTCAGCGGCGAGGTCTGCGCCTTCTCGGTGCAGTTGAAGGTCGCGGTCGCCCCAGGCGCCGCGCTTACCTTATGGACCTCGCGGCAGAGCTCGTGCCCGGCGCTCGCCTTCGTCTCCTTCGCGTAGTAGGTGCCGGCCAACACGTCCAGCGTGTTCGAGTTGCCAGACTTGTCCGTCACGAGCTCGCCCACCTTGGTGCGGCAGGCCGCGTCTGCGTAGACGCCATAGGTTGCCCCGGCCAGGCTGTAGTTGGCGTTGCCGGCAACCTGGGAGCTCGAGGTTTTCTTGAGGTTCACGTGAGCTGGCGAGGGCTTCTCGGCGCAGGTGAAGGTCGCCGTCGCGCCAGAGCCCACCGTCACCGAATGGACCTCGTCGCACAGCTCGTACCCGGCGCTCGCGCGGGTCTCCTTCGCGTAGTAGGTGCCCGGGTTGACCTGCAGCGTATTGCTGTTGCCGTCCGTGCCGGTGACCAACGTCCCTACAAGCTGGGTGCACGACGCGTCCGCGAAGACGCCGTACTCGGCCCCCTGCAAGCTGTAAGCGGAGTTGCCGGCAGTGCTCGCGTTCGCGCTCGACTTACGCAGGTTGACAAAGGCCGTCGGCGGCGCGAAGAAGAGGATGTTCTGGCCGCCCGTGTCCCACTTGACGACATGCGCGCAGCCGTCGATGGCCGGGTTGCCGCCGCCCGCGTCCGCATAGGCCTTGGCCTCGAGATAGGCCCGCATGATGCAGTCCTGCGAGAAGACGTCCGAGGTCTGCCCCGAGCCCTCGCCTGCGTAGAACTGCCAGTCGCCGTCGACCGTGACGTCGGGCACGCCGGGATAGAAACGCACCATCCAGATCGCGGCCTGCACCACGGCGGTCGCCTTCATGCAACCCGTGTCCCAGCGGCCATACATGCCAAAGGCCGTCGGATTTTTGCCGATGGTGCTCGCTATCTGAGAGTTTCCGGTGTAGACCAGGTAGTCCAGGGCGCGCAGCTGCGCCGTTGTGTAGGCGGCGGTGGCGCCTCCGCGCTCGACGTGGTAGGTCGCCTGCGAGCCGTCGTAGACCGAGCCCACGCTCCCCGCGTCAGGATGCCAGATGTTCACGTCGCCGCACCAGGCGAGGCTGCCGTTCGACAGCCAGAACTCGTGGGTGCGCGACCCGTCGAAGATCGGGGAGACGCTGTTGAGTGTCAGCCGCTCACCTGCCCCCGTCGCGGCCGCGAGTTGGGGGACAGCGAGCGAGAGGAGTTGGCCTAGCGCAAGGACCAGGCTCAACAACGCGCAGCCCACCCTCTTTCCTGCTGGCCACCTCCTCGGCTTGGGTGTCGCGGCGCTCTCGCCGCCGTGCTCCTTTACGTGCATGGTCTTCTCCTTTGGTCAAAAGTTACAGGGGAGACCTTCATGCTAGGGTCGCGATCGCCGGTTGCCGTTCACATCTTTTTGAGCATCAATCTTTTCTGACAGCTTCCTGACAGAAATCTATCAGCAGGTAGATATATGTGCAGCTCACACGACATACAAAACCATGCCTCAAAAGCGATTCAACGTTTGATGCGCTACCGCCCAACGCCCAAACCACCGCCGCTCACCGGTCGCCAACAAAAAACGGCGTCCGGAACGTTCCCGGACGCCGCCTTCTCAAGCGCGTGAGTTACTCTTCGTCACTGCCTACTCGTGGATAACCACCACGTCGCCGACTTTGCACAGGTTATAGAGCTTCTCGGCGTCATCGTAGGAGAGGTTGATGCAGCCGTGGCTGCCGTTGGTCTTGTAGATCTCGCCGCCAAAGTAGTAGCGCCACGGGGCGTTGTGGAAGCCGACGATGTTCTGCTTGACGCCCATCCAGAAGTCGACGTGGCTCTCCCACTCGGGGTTGCCGCTCTCGTCGTTGGGGCCGGTCAGCGTCGCGTCGGTGTCGCGGCTCGTGATGGTCCAGACGCCCTGCGGGGTGTCTCGGTCGTCGGCCGGCAGGCCCGTCACGACGTCGGCCTCCCAGATGACCTGGCCGTTCTCGTAGAACGTGGCGTGCTGGGTCGAGATGTCGACGTCGATGTAGCGGTCGGGCCAGTCCTGGCCGCCGGGGTTGTAGCGGTCGGCCGTGTCGTAGCAGGGGATCTCGATGGTCTGCTTGGTGCCGCCCTTGATGGCCTCGACGATCTTCTCGGCCGTCTCGGCGCCGTTGATGGACCAGCCGTAGACGCCGCGGGCCTGCGTGGTGACGACCTTGCCGTCGGGGCGGGTGAAGGTGCGCGACTTGCCCACGGTATCGGTCGTGTTGGACAGGTCGCCGCGGCACCAGCTGGTGATGGCGTCCTCGTCAAGCGAGACGGTCAAGTCGTCGTTGAAGCTGATCCACGAGGCGATCTGCGCCGGCGTGACCTCGGTCACCGTCGTGTTGGCCAGGGTCAGGACAGGGCCCGCCTGCAGGTAGGAGTTGGCGGCATCGACCGAGGCATAGATGGTGTTTCCGCCGGTCAGGCACTCGTCGCCGATGGTGATCGTTGCGGGCAGCGACTCGATCTTCTCGGCGAAGTTGGTCAAGAAGGCCGCGGCGTCGATGTTGCCTGCGACGGCGGCGTCGGACAGCACGTACTTGCCCTGGGCCTCGTCGTAGGTGATGCCGCCGTTCTTAACGTCAGCGCCCTGGGTGGCCGCGTCGATGTAGGTCTGCAGAAGCGAGGAAAGCATGGCCTCGTCGTAGCCCATCTTGGCGCCCACGGTGAGGTTTCTGTTGGTGAAGAAAGCAAAAGGCCAGGTAAAGGGCGAGGTTTGGCTCATCGCGGCCTCGGCATACGCGTCGCCGTCGTAGCGCAGGTTGATGTCTGAGGCCTTGATCGAGAAGGAAATGCCGTCGCCGCTGACGGTGGTCGAATAGCCGCTGAGGCCCGCCTCGACGCTGGACGCGACCTCGGACTTCTCCTTAAGCGAGACGTCCGTGCCGTCGACCGTGGTGTTGGGCAGGAACCTGGTGGAGAAAACCGCGACGCCCGCGCCGTAGGCGACGAGAAGCACCGCGACGAGCACGACGGGAATGATCCAGAGCTTGCTCTTCCTGGGCTTCTCGGCAAAATCGGCGGAGTCGAAGCCCGCCTGGCCGTATGCGCCAAAGTCGTAGCTCGAGTACTGCTGGGAGTAGGCGTTCGCGCTCGTGTTCGCGCGCGAACGAGCGCCGGTCCTGCCCGCCGCCGGCTTCGCGTGTGCTGCGCTGTGCTTGCCGACCTTCTGGTCCTTGTTCAAAGATGCCACGTCTGACCTCTGGGTTTCTTTCGCTGTGTGTTTCTTGGGCGCCGCGCGACCTGGTGCGGCAAACGGTTGAATATCGTAGCGTATTCTTAAGTGAGAAAACCGCCCGAGCCGCCCTTGCGGCCGTGATTTTGAGGGAATTTCATATGAGTGTCATCGCGCTTAAAGACATCTCGAGCCCCGAGCTCGACGTGTACGCCCGCTTGACGGATAACCAGCTGAGAAACCGCCTGGACCCGGCCCGCGCGACCATGATCGCCGAGTCGCGCCTCGTGGCCGAGGTGGCCCTTGAGGCGGGCATCGAGCCCTTGTCGTTTTTGACGGACGAGTCCCATGCCCACGTGGCCCAGGAGCTGCTGGGCGCCGCCGGTTTAGCCGAGAAGGACGTGCCCATCTACGTGCTGCCGGACGCCGAGCTCGAGAAGCTCACGGGATACCGCCTGGTACGCGGCCTGCTCTGCGCCATGCGCCGCCCGGCCCCGCGCTCGGCCGCGGACGTCATCGCGGCCTCGCGCCACCTCGCCGTGATCGAGGACCTCGTCGACGTCTCCAACGTGGGCGCCCTCTTCCGCTCGGCGGCCGCCCTGGGCGCCGACGGCGTGATCTTGTCGCCTACCTGCGCGGACCCTCTGTCGAGAAGGGCCCTGCGCGTCTCGATGGGCTGCGCCCTCAAGGTCCCCTGGGCCCGCGCCGAGGCCGCCGACTGGCCCAGTACAACGTTTGACCAGATTCGCGCCGCGGGCATGGAGGTCTGCGCGATGGCCCTTCTCGACGGCGCCGTGCCCTTGGACGACGCGAGCCTTGAGCCCGGCCGTCCCCGCGCCCTGGTCTTTGGCAACGAGGGATCGGGCCTCTCGGACGCGGCCCTTTGCGCCTGCGACCGCGCCGTCATCATCCCGATGGCCGCCGGCGTCGATTCCCTTAACGTCGCGGCTAGCTCGGCTGTGGCTTTCTGGCAACTCTTTAAATAAGCCGCGTTTAAACACCGGCTTTTGGGTATGACAAACCCTATGGCACTGCGTGGGCCCGTCCCGCACGGCGCGAGGACCAACTTGAAAGGTAACAATTCGGATGAACATGGACGAGAACAAGCGTCGGCGCTCGATGCTGCTCTATATCCTGATCGCCGTGGTCGTGTACCTGGCTATTAGCCAGACGATGTTCCCGGCGCTCACGGCCTCCAAGACCCAGGAGGTCTCCTACAGCGAGTTCCTCACCATGGTGGACAACAAGCAGGTCACCCAGGTCCAGAAGACCCAGGGTGATGCAACGTTGTACTTCACCACGGGCACGGGCGATAACCAGCAGAAATACTCGACGGTCATCTTTGGCTCCGGCGACGGCCTGGCCGATCGCCTCGAGCAAAACGGCGTCGAGATGGTGAGCTACATCGCCGACACCTCGAGCGACCTGTGGCTCTACTTCCTGCTCTCCTACGGCCTGCCGATCATTATCTTCTTCGGCATCGGCTGGTACCTCAACCGCCGCATGAAGAAGGCCATGGGAGACGACGGCCCGTCCATGAACTTCGGCGGCGGCTTTGGCATGGGCGGCGGCCTGGGCAAGTCCAACGTCAAGGAGGTCAAGGGCGAGGAGACCGGCGTCACCTTCAAGGACGTCGCCGGCCAGGACGAGGCCAAGGAGTCCCTGCAAGAGATCGTCGGCTTCCTTAAGAAGCCCGAGAAGTACAACGAGATCGGCGCGCGTTGCCCCCGCGGCGCGCTTCTGGTGGGCCCTCCGGGCACCGGTAAGACCCTTCTCGCCAAGGCCGTTGCCGGCGAGGCCGGCGTGCCCTTCTTCCAGATCGCCGGCTCCGAGTTCGTCGAGATGTTCGTCGGCCGCGGCGCCGCCAAGGTCCGCGACCTCTTCAAGCAGGCAAACGAGAAGGCCCCCTGCATCGTCTTCATCGACGAGATCGACGCCGTGGGCAAGCGCCGCGACACGTCGCTCAACTCCAACGACGAGCGCGAGCAGACCTTGAACCAGCTGCTTTCCGAGATGGACGGCTTCGACAACCACAAGGGCATCGTCGTTCTCGCCGCCACCAACCGCCCGGAGTCCCTGGACCCCGCGCTTCTGCGTCCCGGCCGCTTCGACCGCCGCATCCCCGTCGAGCTGCCCGACCTCACCGGCCGCGAGGCGATCCTCAAGATCCACGCGGGCGACGTCAAGATGGAGGGCTCGATCGACCTTTCCGGCATCGCCAAGTCGACCCCCGGCGCCTCGGGCGCGGACCTCGCCAACATCATCAACGAGGCGGCCCTGCGCGCCGTGCGCTTTGGCCGCAACCGCGTGACGCAGGAGGACCTCCTCGAGTCCGTCGACGTCGTCATCGCCGGCGAGAAGAAGAAGTCCACCGTCCTGTCCGAGCACGAGAAGGAGGTCGTGGCCTACCACGAGACCGGCCACGCCATCGTCGCTGCCATGCAGAAGGGCTCGGCTCCCGTCTCTAAGATCACGATCGTGCCGCGTACCTCGGGCGCCTTGGGCTTCACCATGCAGGTCGAGGAGGACGAGCACTTCCTCACGACCCGTCAGGAGGCCAAGAACAAGATCGCCGTGCTCTGCGGCGGCCGCGCGGCCGAGGAGCTCATCTTCGGCGAGATGACCACCGGCGCCTCCAACGACATCGAGAAGGCCACCCAGCTCGCACGCGCGATGGTCACCCAGTACGGCATGTCCGACAAGTTCGGCATGGTGGCCCTGGGCCAGCAGCAGAACCGCTACCTGGGCGGCGGCGCCCAGCTCACCTGCTCTGAGGGCACCGCGCAAGAGGTCGACGCCGAGGTCCAGCGCCTGGTCGAGGAGGGCCACCAGGCCGCGATCCAGACCCTTACCGCCAACCGCTTCAAGCTGCACGAGATCGCGCACTACCTGCAGAAGAAGGAGACCATCACGGGCGACGAGTTCATGAACATCCTCACCCGCGACGACGGCTTCGCCCCCAAGATGCCCGCCGCGTCCTCCAACTAACCGATGTTTGTGATTTCCTTCTCGATTTAGGCCGATGTTTGTGCCATAAGGCCCCAAAGTCGCAAAAACCGCCGAGCTTTGTACAAAGTTCGGCGGTTTTTAATTTCGGGGCGAGAAGGGAGAAGCGAGAAGCGAGAAGGGCCTAGAGGGCCGTTCGCTCGGGGAGCTCGCCGGTGCGGTAGGCCCGCAGAAGCTCGCGCAGGTCGGATATCTGCTCCTCGATCTGGCCGCCGGCGTCGGTGTCGCCAACGGTGAGGGGGCGGCCCCAGCGCCTAAAGCGGTCGTCGTCGCTCATGATGTCGGCGTTGAGGTCCAAAACGTCGTCGATGCTGCCGAAGGGACGGTGCGCCTTGATGCGCATGCCGTCGGGGTCGGCGATCAAGGTGTAGCCCGCGATGCCCGTGGTGTTGTGGTAGGCCTGGCAGAACCCGCCGTCGATGACCACGAGCATGCCGCCCGCCTTCACGGGGTTCTCGCCGGCCGCCGCATGGACGGGCGTGTGGCCGTTGATGATGACGCCGCTCGCCTCGCAGCCAAACTCCTCGAGGATCATCTTGCAGGCCTGCGGGTCCTCGGTGTGCTCGTAGTAGGGGTCGCGCGGCTCGTCCCAGGTCGATTTATCCGTGAGGTAGGTGCGCTCGAAGGTCTTCATCACGCGGCCCGAGAGAGGGGAGAGGCGCCCGCACCACAGGTACCACATCCAGTCGAGCGAGACCTGGTCGTGCTCGAGCCAGGCCCTTCTCGCCAAACGGTCGGCATAGTCGTAGTAGGCCTTGCCCTCAAGCATCTGCCCCTGGTGGTTGACGGGGCAGAAGCTGCCGTCCTCGTTCATGGGCACGCACGCGTGGAAGAGGACGTTTCCGTTGTGGACGAGATAGGCGCTGCCGTGCTCGTAGAGGAAGCCCACGTGCGAGCGCAGCTTCTCGGAGTGGCGCACGGCGCTCATCATGTTGTCCATCACGCGGGCCTCTTCGGCCGAAAGCTCGTAGGGGTCGGCGGGGTCGAGGGTGGGGAAGTCGCGCGTGCGCATCGCGTACTCGACGCCGTCGATGGTCACGGTCCCGCGCTCGGTGTCGACGCTCCCCAGCAAGAGGCGGTCGTCCATCTGCCAGTTGGGGTGGCGCATGATGACCTGGCCCTCGAGCTTGAAGAGGATGACCGAGATGGCCTTCTCGACGGGGTCCATCCCGTCTTCCTCGTGATACGTCTGCTCGGCGAAGACGGTGAGCTCGCGCAGGGAGATGCCGTAGGCGCTCTCGAGGATCTTCAGGCTGTCGTAGCGGATGTTGTTGCGCAGGACGGCCGCCAAGCACGCCGCCGAGCCCGAGGCCGCCCCCATCCAGACGATGTCGTGGTTTCCCCACTGCACGTCGATGGAGTGGTAGGCCATCAGGCGGTCGAGGATGCGGTCTGCCCTGGGGCCTCGGTCGAAGATGTCGCCGACGAGGTGCAGGTGGTCGACGGCCAGCCTCTTGATCAGCGAGGAGAGCGAGCGGATGAAGTCGTCGGCGCTTCCCGTCCCGATGATCGACGAGATGATCCCCTGGTGGTAGGCCAGGCGCTGCTCGCGCTCGTCGGGGGAGATGTGGAGAAGCTCGTCGATGATGTAGGCGTACTCGACGGGCATGGCCTTGCGCACCTTCGAGCGCGTGTAGGTGCCCGACAGGTGCCTCGCCAGGCTGACCAGCCGCATGAGGGTGATCGCGTACCACTCCTCGGTGAGCCGGCCCTCCTCGCGCAGGCGCGAGAGCTTGAGGTCGGGGTAGTAGATGAGCGTGCAGAGGTCGGCCTGCTCCTCGCGGGTGAGCTGGTACTCGAAGGTCGAGCGCACCCTCTCGCGGATGACGCCCGAGCAGTTGTTGAGGATGTGCTCGAAGGCGTGGTACTCGCCGTGGACGTCCGAGACAAAGTGCTCGGTGCCCTTGGGCAGGCGCAAGATGGCCTCGAGGTTGATGATCTCGGTGTAGACCGAGCGGGCCGTGGGGAATTTCTCGGAGAGAAGCTCGAGGTACTTGTCGTGGGGCGTCTTGAAGGACTCGAGTGTGTCCATGGGATCCTTTCTGGATAAGATTAGGCACTCTATAGGGTGAGCGTTAACCTTTGCGCGCGCCAACGACTTTCGGTGTACGGTCGACAAGCTGCCCTTGGGGGCCCAATTCGTGGAGGCGGCGTGGTGATGCTGCCGCCGTATTGTGGAGAAGACCGCGCCGGCCTGCGCCCCAACTTGCCAAGAGACAATTGCCGCCCGGAGTGCTAACATCGGTTCTCAATGGCTATGACGAGGACAGTAAGCGCAAAGCCAACAGTCAACAGAGAGCGGGAAAGCTGAGAAACCGCGGCTGTTTTGCGACGAACATCACCTCTGAGCCGCGGCCCCAAAGCGCATCCGCGCAAGTAGGCGTCGCCGTGTGTGACCCACGTCACGGGTCAACCGAGTAAGGCGGCGCAGGGCCGCTCGCTGGGTGGTTTCAAGCGAAGTGTGAATCCAAGCGCTTCGTCCCAGCAACAAGGGACGGGCGCTTTTTTGTGTCCGGAAAGGAAGATGAGCGTGGCAAACGAGTACAAGAAGACCACCAACCTGCCGCAGACGGGCTTCCCGATGCGCGCCAGCCTGGCGCAAAACGAGCCCAAGCGCCTGGCTGCCTGGCAAGACGAGGACCTCTACGAGCAGATGCTCAAGAAGAACGAGGGTCACGATAAGTTCGTCCTGCACGACGGCCCTCCCTACGCCAACGGCCCCATCCACCTCGGCCACGCGCAGAACAAGATCTCTAAGGACATCATCAACCGCTACAAGTCCATGCGCGGCTACCAGACCCCCTACGTCCCCGGTTGGGACTGCCACGGCCAGCCCATCGAGCACAAGGTCGAGACCATCCTCGGCACCGAGAAGTTCAACCAGCTTCCCACCGAGAAGGTCCGCGAGCTCTGCCGTAAGATGGCCGTCGAGCAGGTCGACACCCAGCGCCAGGGCTTCAAGCGCCTGGGCGTCCTGGCCGAGTGGGACAACCCCTACCTGACCTACGTCAACGACTACGACGCCACCGACGTCGAGATCTTCAAGGCCATCTTCGACCGCGGCGCGATCTATCGCGGCTCCAAGCCCGTTCACTGGTGCTCCCACTGCCACACGGCCCTCGCCGAGGCAGAGATCGAGTACGGCGACGAGGTCAGCCCCGCCATCTTCGTGCGCTTCGAGATGACCACCGTTCCCGCGGGCCTCGAGGCCTGGGCCGGCAACCTCTGGGTCGACATCTGGACCACCACCCCCTGGACCCTGCCCGCCGACGACGCCGTCATTCTCCACCCCGAGGCCACCTACGTCGCCGTCATCCACGACGGCGCCGCCGAGATCATGGCCGAGGCCCTGGTCGAGAAGGACTGCGCGAAGTTCGGCTACGGCGAGGTCGAGCTCGTCCGCGGCGCCGACGGCGAGCCTTGGCGCATGACCGGCACCGAGCTGTGCCACAACAAGTACAAGCAGCCGATCTTCGGCGACCAGGGCGAGGAGGGCGAGTTCATCTACGCCGACTACGTCACCTTAGACGACGGCACCGGCATCGTCCACACCGCTCCCGGCCACGGCGTCGACGACTACCTGGCCGGCATGAAGTTCAACATCCCCGTGGTCATGCCCGTCGACGACGACGGCCGCTTCTTCAAGGGCGACGGCATGGGCACCGGCGGCCCCTGGGGCGGCATGGAGGTCAACGAGGCCAACCCCAAGATCATCGAGTGGCTGCGCGAGCGCGGCACCCTGATCCTGCACGAGGACATCAACCACAGCTACCCGCACTGCTGGCGCTGCAAGCAGCCCGTCATCTTCCGCGCCACCAGCCAGTGGTTCGTCTCGATGGACAAGCCCTTGACCGACGGCAAGTCGCTTCGCGAGGAGGCCACGGCCGAGCTCAACAAGGTCGCCTTCTACCCGGCCCACGCCATCAAGCGCATCGGCTCCATGGTCGAGGGCCGTCCCGACTGGTGCATCTCCCGCCAGCGCAACTGGGGCGTGCCCATCCCGGCCTTCACCTGCCAGGACTGCGGCGAGACGGTCATGAACGACGCCACCCTCGACGCCGTCATCGAGCTTTTCCGCGAGAAGGGCTCCGACTGCTGGTTCACCGATGACCCGGCCAGCTACCTGGGCGACGCCTGCACCTGCGAGAAGTGCGGCGGCCACAACCTCAAGGCCAACAAGGACATCCTCGACGTCTGGTGGGACTCCGGCGTCTCGCACACCGCCGTCTGCCGCCACCGCGACAACCTCGCCTTCCCGGCCGACATGTACCTCGAGGGCTCCGACCAGCACCGCGGCTGGTTCATGAGCTCGCTCATGACCTCGGTGGGCGCCTACGGCGTGGCCCCCTACAAGTCCGTCGTCTCCCAGGGCTTCACCCTGGACGGCCAGGGCCGCAAGATGTCCAAGTCCCTGGGCAACGTCATCGACCCCAACAAGGTCTGCGACGAGCGCGGCGCCGACGTCCTTCGCCTGTGGCTCGCCTCCGTCGACACCTCCAACGACGTCCCCTGCGACGGCGACATCCTGGGCCACGTCGGCGAGGCCTACCGCAAGATCCGCAACACCCTGCGCTTTTTGCTGGGCGAGATCGAGGGTCAGTTCGACCCCGCGACCGACGCCGTGCCCTACGACGAGCTTTCGGCCTATGACCAGCTCATTCTCGCCCGCATGTGCCAGGTCCACGAGACCGTGACCGAGGCCTACGAGGGATATCGCTTCAACGTGGTCTACCGCAACCTCTACGACTACGTGACCGAGCTGTCCAACGGCTACCTCAACGCCACCAAGGACCGCGTCTACTGCGGCGAGAAGAACGGCTTCGACCGCAAGAGCGCCCAGACCGTCTGGGCCCAGATCCTGACGATGCTCGTCCACGACCTGCAGCCGATCCTGGTCTTCACCTGCGACGAGGCCCTCGAGTTCCTGCCGGCCTCCATGCGCGACGGCCAGAGCCGCGCCGCCCTTCTCGACTGGTACCAGGCCCCCTGGACCGCCGACGAGGCCGCCGAGAAGCTCGCCGCCTACGAGAAGCTGTGCGCCGCCCGCGACGTCTTCACCAAGGCCTTCGAGGAGGCCAAGAACTCCGGCGCCGTGACCGAGAACTCCAGCCAGGCCGCCGCAGCTACCCTGGCCCTGCCCGCCGATTACGCCGCCGCCCTGGCCGACGTCGACCTCGCCGAGGTCTTCGTCTGCGCGAGCGTCGAGGTCGTCGAGGGCGAGGAGCTCTCCTGCACCGTGGCGCCTTCCGCCGGCGAGAAGTGCCCGCGCTGCTGGAACTTCCGCACCCTCGGCGCCGACGGCCTGTGCTGCCGCTGCCACGACGCCGTGGCCGCCCAGGAGTAGCCCTTGTCGCACAGTGCCAAAACCGCATCCTGTGGCCGCCGCCTCGCCCTCTTCGCGAGCGCGGCGGCCGCCGTGGTCGTCCTCGACCAGGTCACGAAGGCCTGGGTCACGGACGGCCTTGCCGTGGGCTCGCCCGTCACGCTGATCCCCGGCGTCATGGACCTCTCGCTGGTCTACAACACCGGCGCCGCCTTCTCGGTGGGCGAGGGCCAGGGCCTGCTCTTCGTCTTGATCTGCGCGGCGATCCTGGTCGCCTGCGTCTATGAGGTTGCTCGCGAGAAGGACATGCCGCTGCCGCTCATCGCCTGCCTGGGCTGTGTCTGCGGCGGGGGAGTGGGCAACGCCATCGACCGCGTCGTCGCAGGCAGGGTGACCGATTTCTTCGCGACCACCTTCATGGACTTCGCCGTCTTCAACGTGGCCGACATCTTCATCACCTGCGGCGTTGTTCTCGCCGTCATCCTCTGGTGGCGCTGGGACGCGGCCCGCGCGGCGTCCGGCGACGCCCCCGCAGGCGACGACGGCGACGCCCCCGCGCCCGGCAACGGCGAGGGCTAGCCGCCCATGAGAATCGTGAACCTGCTGGTAGACCCGGCAAACGACGGCCTTCGCCTGGACGCCTTCCTGGCCGCCCAGGACGGCATGCCCTCCCGCTCGGCCTGCGCCAAGCTCGTCGAGCAGGGCGCCGTCACCATCAACACCTGCGCCGCCACGTCCAAGTCCGAGAAGGTCCTTCTCGGCGACCGCGTCTGCGTGGAGCTCGAGGACGCCCCGGACACCGCGGGCGGGCTTCTCGCCCCCAACCCGGACATCGACCTCGACATCCGCTACGAGGACGACTACCTGATCGTCCTCTCCAAGCAGGCGGGCCTGGTCTGCCACCCCAGCCCCGGGCACGTCGACGACACCCTGGCCAACGCCCTGGTCGCGCACTGCGGCTACGCTCACCTGGGCATGCTCCAGGGAGAGGAGCGCCCCGGCATCGTCCACCGCCTGGACATGGACACCTCGGGCCTCATGTTGGCCGCCAAGGACGACGCCACCCAGAAGGCCCTGCAGGACCTCATCCGCATGCGCGTCCTCGACCGTCGCTACATCACGCTGGTCCACGGCTACGTGGCCCGCGACGAGGACACCGTGGTCACCGGCATCGCCCGCTCGACCCGCGACCGCCTGCGCATGTGCGTGAGCGACGCGGACGGCGCGCGCGAGTCCATCACCACCTACCGCGTGCTCGAGCGCTTCGAGGCCGGCCGCTTCGACGAGGGCTATAGCCTGCTCGAGTGCCACCTCTACACGGGCCGCACGCACCAGATCCGCGTCCACATGCGCCACACGGGCCACCCCGTGGTGGGCGACCAGCTCTACGGGCGCAAGGACGAGCGGGCGAGCCGCGGCCTTAAGCGGCAGTTCCTGCACTCCTGGCGCGTCCAGTTCGACCACCCGCAGACATCTTGTGCCATCGAGGTGGCCGACACCTTGCCGGCCGATCTTGCGGCTATACTGGAAGGGCTTAAAGAGACCTCGATGGGCCGCACGGCCGCGGGAAACCGCGTCTGCCCCCAGCTCGGGCTTTCTTGGTAACACACACAGATCTTATGGAGAGACCCATATGATGCAGTTCAACCGGCTCGGCCTGACCCCGATCGTCATCTTCAACCTGATCATCTGGTTGTTCTTCACGCTGGCCTATTTTTATCAGCTGGTCTATATCATCCGCGTCATCGCGCGCGGCACGGTGCGCCTGCCCAAGGCCAAGAAGAACCACCGCTACGCCTTCGTGATCGCCGCCCACAACGAGGAGTCGGTCATCGGCAACCTCGTGCGCTCGATCTTGACGCAGGAGTACCCCGAGGGCCTCATCGACTGCTTCGTCATCTGCGACGCCTGCACCGACGACACCCACGGCGAGGCCGAGCGAGCCGGCGCCATCACCTGGGACCGCAACGACCTGGCCCGCAAGGGCAAGAGCTGGGTTCTCGATTACGCCTTCGACCGTATCCTCAACGACTACGGCGACAAGTACGAGGCCTTCTTCGTCATGGACGCCGACAACATCATCGCGCCCGACTACGTCTCGATCATGAACCAGGCCTTCGACGCCGGCTACCTCGTGTGCACGAGCTACCGCAACTCGAAGAACTTCGACTCCAGCTGGATCTCCTCGGCCTACGCCACCTGGTTCTTGCGCGAGGCGAAGTTCCTCAACAACGCCCGCATGATGGTGGGCACGAGCTGCGCCATCTCCGGCTCGGGCTGGATGGTGTCCGAGAGGATCATCAAGGGCATGCACGGCTGGGACTTCCACACCCTGACCGAGGACATCCAGTTCTCGACCTTCTGCTGCGCCAACAACGTGCAGATCGGCTACGCCCCGGCCGAGTTCTTCGACGAGCAGCCGCTGACCTTCAAGGCCTCCTGGACCCAGCGCATGCGTTGGACCAAGGGCTTCTACCAGGTCTTCTTTAGCTACGGCCGCGACCTTGTGAAGGGTATCTCCAAGGGTCAGTTCGCCTCTTACGACATGCTCATGACCGTCGCGCCCGGCATGATCTTGACCCTGCTCTCCTTCTTCGTGAACGCGACCTACCTCATCGTGGGCTCGCTGTCGCACGGCTTCATCGCGACCCAGGGCGAGCTTCTCATGTGCACGGGCTCGCTCGTCATGACCTTCGCCTCGATGTACGTGGTCTTCTTCATCCTGGCCGTCATCACCACGATCTCCGAGCGCAAGCACATCCACGCCAAGAAGAAGTGGCGCATCATCACCAACCTCTTCACCTTCCCGATCTTCATGATGACCTACATCCCCATCACGGTCTGCGCCCTGTTCAAGAAGGTCGAGTGGGTCCCCACCAAGCACGACATCGCCGTCAACTTCGACGACGTCATGGGCACGAACTAGGGGAGAAGACCTTCTCGCCAGTCTCGCCGGCTTTTCGAAGGCCCGGGTCCTGTTTGTTGCAGGCCCGGGCTTTTTTGCGCGCCGCTGCCGCCTTCAACCGCCCGCAAGCAACCGCTTTTCTGTTCTTTTGCTCCCGCTCACCGAATCGATGTTGTCGATGCTACAATCTCCACATCCGCAAAGTCGATCTTCTCGCCGCACGCGGGAGGAAAGGAGTCTTGGGAGAATGGCAACGTTTTTCGAGGGAGAATCCCACACTTTCTCTGAGTACCTTCTCGTTCCCGGTTATTCCTCGGCAGAAAACATCCCTGCCAACGTTTCCCTTAAGACCCCCCTTGTTCGCTATAAGCGCGGAGAAGAGCCCGCGATCACGCTGAACGTCCCCATGGTCTCGGCCATCATGCAGTCCGTCTCTGGCCCCAAGCTGGCCATCGCGCTGGCGCAGGAGGGCGGCATGTCCTTCATCTACGGCTCTCAGTCCGCGCAGGACGAGGCCGCCATGGTGCGCGAGGTCAAGGCCTACAAGGCCGGCTTCGTCATCTCCGATTCGACCCTGACGCCCGAGATGACCCTGGAAGACGTCCTTAACCTCCTCGACCAGACCGGCCACTCCACGATGCCCGTCACCGAGGACGGCACCCCCACCGGTAAGTTCTGCGGCATCGTCACCTCGCGCGACTACCGCGTCTCTCGCGACGCGCGCGACAAGAAGGTCCGCGACTTCATGACCCCGGCCGACAAGGTCATCTGCGCCGAGGACGGCACCTCGCTCAAGGTCGCCAACGACCTTATCTGGGAGCACAAGCTCAACGCCCTGCCGATCGTCGGCAAGGACGGCAACCTGGTCTCTTTGGTCTTCCGCAAGGACTACGACTCCCACAAGTCGCGCCCCGACGAGCTTCTCGACAGCTCCAAGCGCTACCTCGTGGGCGCGGGCATCAACACCCGTGACTACGCCGAGCGCGTGCCCCTGCTGGTCGAGGCCGGCGCCGACGCCCTGTGCATCGACTCTTCCGAGGGCTTCTCCGAGTGGCAGAAGCTGACCCTGCAGTGGATCCGCGAGAACTACGGCGACTCCGTCAAGGTGGGCGCCGGCAACGTCGTCGACGCCGAGGGCTTCCGCTTCTTGGCAGACGCCGGCGCCGACTTCATCAAGGTCGGCATCGGCGGCGGCTCCATCTGCATCACCCGCGAGACCAAGGGCATCGGCCGCGGCCAGGCCACCGCGCTGATCGACGTGTGCCGCGCCCGCGACGAGTACTTCGAGGAGACGGGCGTCTACGTGCCCGTTTGCTCCGACGGCGGCATCGTCTACGACTATCACATGACCTTGGCCTTGGCCATGGGCGCCGACTTCATGATGCTCGGCCGCTACTTCGCCCGCTTCGACGAGAGCCCGACGGCCCGCGTCAACGTCAACGGCCAGTACATGAAGGAGTACTGGGGCGAGGGCTCCGCGCGTGCCCGCAACTGGCAGCGCTACGACCTGGGCGGCGCCGCCAAGCTCTCCTTCGTCGAGGGCGTCGACTCCTACGTTCCTTACGCCGGCACCCTTCACGACGGCGTGACCGGCACCCTTTACAAGGTCAAGTCCACCATGTGCAACTGCGGAGCCAACTCCATCCCCGAGCTCCAGCAGAAGGCCCGCCTCACCCTGGTCTCCTCCACCTCCATCGTCGAAGGCGGCGCCCACGACGTAGTAGTCAAAGACCAAAACCACCAAAGCGTCTCCTACCGCTAACCCCTAATCCACAACTCACAACAACAACGCGCGCCCCACTCACCCCTGGGACGCGCGTTTTTATTTAAAGTTTTTACCTAGCCTATTCGTAACCACCGGGACGGATCACCCCAATCGCCCCGCCCGCTCTTCTTAAATAAATCCCTCAAGTCCACCCCGACAACGTCCTCCACCCATTCCCGAACGACCTTTTCCACTTTAAATCCCAAATCCCCAAGTACCCCATACCTAGTGCCCGACGTTTCCCCAGGTAGAGGCCGCGTCACCGCGCCGGCTACTCGGCGAACTCGAATTTAAAATGGAAAAAGTCGCACGACCTGAAAGGGGAGCGCGCAGCGCCTCCCCGCGACCCGCGGTACCGCAGGTCCCACCAGGGTTTTCTCTTCACGCGCAGTTCCGCATGAGCCGAAGGCCACTTAATGTGGCCTTCGTGCGAATAGGACTGTTTGAGCATGAAGAGAAAACCCTGGTGGGACCGGAGGGATCCGACTCTCGCGCTACCCGCGCCCGTACCACTCCACGAGCCGCCCCGCGTCCATCGGCCTCGCGTACAAATACCCCTGAATGAAGTCGACCCCCTGCGCAATGACCGCCTCCGCCTGCTCCGAGGTCTCGATGCCTTCCGCCACGACGGTCATCCCCAGCTTATGGAAGAACGGCATCAGCAGCTCGCACATCATCTTCGCCTTCGAGTCCTCCGTCACGTTGTCCACCAGCGACTTATCAAGCTTCACCGAGGCAAACGGCATGTTCAGCGCCGAGGACAGGTTGGAGTAGCCCGTCCCGAAGTCGTCCATCATGAAGTCGAACCCCAGCTCGCGCAGCTCGGCCATCGTCTCGGCAACCATGGTGCTGTTCTCGGCGGCGGTGCGCTCGGTGATCTCGAGCTTGATCTGGTGCGGAGACAAGCCGTAGCACTTGATGAGCTCAATGGCCTTTTTCGCGAGGTCGCGCTGCAGCAGCTGGCGCGCCGTGAGGTTGACCGAGATGCGCTCGAGCTCCGGAACCTTGCCGCTGGCCAGAAGACGGCACGAATCCTCCAGCACGATCCACGTCAGGCGGTTGATCAGGTCGCTCGTCTCGGCCAAGGGGATGAACTCGTCGGGGCGCACGAGGTTGCCGCGGTCGTCGCGCAGGCGGATGAGGGCCTCGGCCGTGTCGAAGCGGCCGGTCTCGAGGTTGCGCAGCGGCTGGAACCAGGTCTCGAAGCGCTTCTCCTCGACGGCCTTCTGCATCGTGGACTCGAGCGACATCTGGCGCTCATAAAGGGCCGCCATCTGGGTGTCGAAGTAAACGAGCTCCTGCTTTTTGTCCTTGCCCTGCGCCAGCGCGAACTCCAGGCGGTTGATGATGCCCTCGCTTGACCAGTCGCGCCCGGCGAACCGCAAAGACGCGGTGGTGGAGGACAGCTTGATGTGGTGGGAGTCCACGATCCAGGCTTCGCTCATGACGTCGCGGACGAGCTCGGCCACATAGCTCTGATCGGCCCATTCGTTAATGGGGTTGAGCAGGGCAAACACGTCGCCGCCCACGCGGAAGGCAAAGCCCGGAACTGCGGCCGACCTCAGGCGCTTGGCCGCCTGGAACAAGACGCTGTCGCCTGCCCCGTGGCCGTAGACCTGGTTGAGCTGGGCGAAGCTGCGCAGCGCCACGAAGACGACCTGGTAGTCCTGCCTAAGCTCGCGGCGGCGCTCGAGCTCAAGGACAAAGCTCTGGCGGTTGCCCAGCTCGGTCAAGGCGTCGACCTCGAGGTAGGAGGTCTGGAAGTTGATGAAGATGATGAGGCAGACCAGCGTGCCGTACGTGCCGCTGAGCAGCAGGTTGGGGTACATGAGCTGGAAGGCCACGAACGGCACCATCAAGATGGGGATGTTGAGCACGACCTTGGTGACAGAGGCCGAGACGCTGCGGCTGTTCTTGAGATAGCAGTAGATGATGAGGGCGGCCTCGATCAAAGGCGCGAGGTAAGGGCACGCGTTGAGGTAGCCGCGGTGATAAAAGCCCTGCTCGTCTAAGTAAAAGACTCGGCCCGAGAACGCGTTCTCGACAAGAATGGCGACGTATACGGCACCCAATATGAACAAAATGCTCGTCGCCAGCGTGAGCCCCTGGACGTCCTGGCTGTGTTCGAAGGTCCGTTTTAGCAGGTAGTACGCGATGACAAGCGACATCAGAATCGAGGAAGCGAAATACGCCGAGTTGAGAAGGAACTTGGCCCAACGCGGAATGGCAAGGGCGCTCGTCTCGACCCAAACCGTCGCGATGTCGAGCACGATAGAGGTCATCGTCGTGGCCAGACAGGCCCAGTAAAGCTCGCGGCGCATATTCGCGACGCCGTTCTTGTCGTAGTAGAACAGCATCAAGATGGCAACAAAGAGAAACGCCAAATACTCTGGTATGAGAGACAGGTTGTTCATTAATTGATACCTTAGGGCGGAGCTGTGTGGTACTTGTAAGAGAATTGTAAGGGGATTCGCCTGGCGATACCTGCTAGAATTTACGAGTTTTCATGTGTTGCAACTTAAGGAGCACTTTGATGGACAACGACAACTCCCAGGCCTTCGAGGTCCCTGCCTACGACGCGCAGGCCATCGAGACCAAGTGGCAGAAGATCTGGGCCGATACCGACCTCTATAAAACCGAGGAGGATCCGGCCAAGCCCAAGAAGTTCGTGATGGAGATGTTCCCGTATCCCTCCGGCGACCTGCACATGGGCCACGCGCGCAACTACACCATCGGCGACGCCATGGCCCGCCAGGCCCGCATGCGCGGCTACG
>CAVAUD010000006.1:0-36087 GCA_963591565.1 bacterium | reverse complement strand
GCCGCCGAGTTCTGGATGGTCGAGCCCGAGCTCGCCTTCTGCGACCTGGCCGGCGACATGGCCTGCGCCGAGGAGATGCTCAAGTACGCGATCAACTACGTGCTGGAGAAGTGCCCCGACGAGATGGAGTTCTTCAACAAGTTCGTCGACAAGGGCCTGCTCGAGCGCCTGAACCACGTGGCGAGCAGCGACTTCGCGCGCGTGACCTACACCGAGGCCGTCAAGATCTTGGAAGAGGCCCAGGCGGCGGGCGAGAAGTTCGAGTACCCGGTGAGCTGGGGCTGCGACCTGCAGACCGAGCACGAGCGCTACCTCACCGAGAAGCACTTCCAGCGCCCGACCTTCGTCACCGATTACCCGGCGGCGATCAAGGCCTTCTACATGCGCCTTAACGACGACGGCAAGACCGTGGCCGCGGCGGACTGCCTGGTCCCCGGCATCGGCGAGATCATCGGCGGCTCGCAGCGCGAGGAGCGCCTCGACGTGCTCGAGGGCCGCATCCGCGAGCTGGGCATGGACCCCGAGCAGTACAAGTACTACCTTGACCTGCGCCGTTACGGCGGCTGCAAGCACGCGGGCTTTGGCCTGGGCTTCGAGCGCCTGGTCATGTACCTCACGGGCGTCGACAACATCCGCGACGTCCTGCCGCACCCGCGTACCGTGGGTAACGCGGACTTCTAAGCCGGGGTCGTTTATCAAGGAACGCTGCGGGGGCTGGGCCGGATGGCTTGGCCCCCGTTTTCTACGCGAAGGGGTCGGAGGACTCGGCGGTATCGCTGCTCGCCGCGACGCCGCCTTCCGTCTCCCCGTTGATGACGGCCAGGAACTTCTCCGCGTAGGCCTCTGCCTTCTTGGCGCCGACGCCCGAGACGCCGAGAAACTCCTCGGTGTTGGCGGGGCGCTTGGCGCACATGTCGACGAGCGAGGCGTTGTTGAAGATGATGTAGGCGGGCACCTGCTGCTCGTTGGCGAGCTGTGTTCGCAGGGCAACGAGGCGCTGGTAGAGAGCCTGATCTGCGTCTGAGAGATCGGCAGGTGAGTTTGCGGTGCGTGCCTTTGCGCCGGTCGACCTCGGGCTGCGCTCTGCCTTCTCGGCTTTGGGCTTTGCCTTGGGCACCTTAAGGAGAAGGGGCTCGCCGTCAATGGCCCGGGCGCGCATGAAGGCGACGCCCTCGTTTGTGAGGGAGATCGTGGGGAATTTGCCGCCCGCGCGGTCCAAAAGCCCCCGGTAAACCAGCTCGTCGATAAGGGTGCGGATGCGGGGCACGGGGACGTCGGCCATGATGCCGTAGGTGGACAGGTCGTCGAAGCCAGCCGAGAGGACCTTCTCCGAGCGCGATCCGCGCAGGATGTCGACTATGGTGGAGGCGCCCACACTGCGGCCGCGCTGTGCCAGGCGGGCCACGCAGCTCACGATCTTGAGGCTGTCGAGGGTGGCGTCGACCTCCTCGAACTCGTTTAGGCAGTTCGAGCAGTTGCCACAGTACGCGGGCGGCCGCTCCCCAAAGTAGCGCAGGATATAGGCGCGCAGGCAGTCCGTCGTGGTGGCGTAGAAGGTCATCTTCTTCAGACGGTTTTGGTCTTGCTCAAGAAGCGCCTCGAGCTGGGCCGGATCGAGGTCTTCTCGGTTGTTGCGAGAGATCAAGAACTCCTGGGTATGGACGTCGGCGGGGGAGTAGAACAAGACGCACTCGGCAGCTGTCCCGTCGCGGCCAGCGCGGCCCGCCTCCTGGTAGTAGTTCTCCACGCAGCTTGGCAGGTTGTAGTGGGCGACGTAGCTCACGTTGGACTTATCGATTCCCATGCCAAAGGCGTTGGTGGCCACCATGACGCGGGCGCGGTCGAAGAGAAAATCCTCCTGGTTGCGCTCGCGCTCCTGGGCCGAGAGTCCCGCGTGGTAGCGGGTGGCGAGAAGGCCCTGTGCGCCCAGGTAGTCGCAGACCTCCTCGACGGCCTTGCGGCTCGAGCAGTAGACGATGCCGCTTTGGTCACTGCGCGCCTGGCAGAACTGGGTGAGCTTCTCGATTTTGTCGGACGTCCCCTTGGGCTTCACGACCGAGAAAGAGAGGTTGGGCCGGTCAAAGCTCGCCACAACGGTGTAGGGGTCGACAAGGCCGAGGGACGCCGAGATGTCGTCGCGGACGACCTGCGTCGCCGTGGCGGTCAAGGCCATGACGGTCGGACGTGCGGGAAGAGCGTTGATGAACTCAATGATTCGCTGGTAAGAGGGCCTAAAGTCGTTGCCCCACTGGCTGATGCAGTGAGCCTCGTCTACGGCGAGAAGCGCTATGCCGCGAACGCTCACGGCCTCGACGAAGCGCGGGTCGTCCAGGCGCTCGGGGGCGACGTAGACCAGAGTGAGGTCACCGGAGGTTAGCGCGCCCAGCACCTCGTCTTGCTCCTGCCCGCCAAGGGTCGAGTTAAGGCAACTTGCGGCGATGCCGTACTGGCGCAAGGCTCCGACCTGGTCTGCCATGAGCGAGATGAGCGGCGATATAACGACAGTTACGCCGCCGCCCGATCTCGAGAGGGCGATTGCGGGGACCTGGTAGCAGATGGACTTGCCGGCCGAGGTGGGCATCACGGCCAGCACGTCACGGCCGGCGAGGGCGGCATCGACTACCTCGGCCTGGTTGGGGCGGAAGTTCTCGTAGCCAAAGGTTTGGCGCAAAATGTCGAGCGCTACGGTGTTCATGGCGTCTGGTCGCACCTCGCAAATAGACGGTTCGTTAGTCGTCCAACTCAATGTAGTCGGCGGGCTCGGCCCACGCAATGCCGCGCTCGGCCGCCCACAGATGCGCGCGCTCTTTCACTTGGTCGACGTCGAGCGTCCCCAGAGCGAAGCCCTTGCGAACGAGTTCCTCTGGCACAAGCTCGTCGTACTTCTCGAAGTACGGGACCTCTTTGGGGTAGAGGAGCTTCATCGGGTCTGTGAGGGCTGCGGTTTGCTCGGCCAGCACCTTAAAGAACTGCTGCTCGTCGACGTCCTTTGCCATGACGAAGGTCATGAAGTAGGGGCGAGAAGAGCTGAAACCCTTAAGCCCAAGGTCTTTGGCACAGCAGATCTTGAGCACCCGCTCGAGCGCTAGGAAAGCGTAGGTCCCTAGCCACGGCAACAGGCACCACATGTTGTCGCCGAGATTCACGAGCGGCGACTTCGTGAGGCCGCCGTTTGCCGAGACGTGCCGCGCTTGGGCAAGGCGTGCTCGGGCGTGCGGCTGCAGGTAAACGTAGACCTGTGCCTCGTCCAAGGCCTGTCGCATGCGCAGAAGGACACGCGTGTTGATGTCTCCCGGGCACTCGCCAAAGTAGGCGGGGACCCGCCCCTTGACGCGAGTGACATAGAGGAGCCGGCGCTTGTGGTCCACCTCGTCGACGATCCAGACTCGGCCCGCGATGGCCACCTTCTCGCCGGGAGGGGGCGGGGCGCACAGGGTCCCGATCTCCTGCGAGTCGCAGCGCACCGTGTACTCGACGCTCTCTTGGAAAACGGCGAAGAACTTGTAGCTGTTGGTCACCCGCTCGCCGGCGAGGCCCACAATGAGGCCGCCCGCCTCCGTCTGCTCAATAAAATCGCAGGTCAAGAGATGGCGGAGAAGAACGCGGAAGTCGTCTGTCGAGATGCGGTGGAAGGGCGTGAGGGTGAGGACTCGGCTCGCGAGCTGGGCCGGCGTGAGCTCGCCCTCGGACGCGAGTGTGGCCAGGGTCTGGTGGCAAAGCAGGCTGTACGGCAAACGATCCAGGCGCTGAGGTTCGACCCAGTGCTCCTCTCGGTAGAGCTGTACCAATGCGATTCCCTGTAAGAGCTCCCAAGGGATGGTCTCGGGAGTGAGGGAGCGCGGCTCGGGTTGCTCTTCTCGCATGACGAACCACATCTCGGGCGGGGCGTCTCGCCTGCCGGTGCGGCCCATGCGCTGCAGGAACGACGATACGGTGAAAGGGGCGTTGACGTGGAAGGCTCGCTCAAGACGACCGACATCGATGCCGAGCTCGAGCGTGGCGGTGGCGACGATCGCGAGCTCGCCGGCCTCCTCTCGCATGGCTTCCTCGGCGCTCTCGCGGATGGCGGCCGAGAGGTTGCCGTGGTGGATCAAGAAGCGGTCGGGCTCATGGGCAGCGTCGCACAGGGCGCGCAGGCAGGTGCAGACGTCCTCGGCCTCCTCGCGCGAGTTGGTGAAGACGAGGGACTTGCAGCGGCGCGTGTGGTCGAAGATGTAGGTCATCGCGGGGTCGGGGGCGGCGGGGTCCATGAGGGTCGCGGCGTTGTGGGAGGGGGCGCCTGTGGGGTCACCGGGGGCCCACGGAGTTGTCTCCGTGCTCAAACAGTCCTGTTCGCACGGAGGCGCCACTGGCGCCTCCGGCTCATGCGGAACTGCGCGCGGAGACAACTCCGTGGGCCGCGGTGAGTCATAGAGCGATGCAATGGACATGGGCGCTGCGGGGAGCGCTGGTGACGTCGTGCCTTGGCACGACGTACAGCGCGTTTCGATACCCGTATCCTTTGACGAGGGATAAACCATGGTTGAGGCGCCCTCTGCGGCGGAAGGGGGGATGACCGCGGCTTGGAGGGTGGGGGAATTGGATTGGAGGGTTCCCTCGGTGGCTTGGGGGCCGGTTTGGTAGAAGTGCTCCATGGAGAGGCGCCAGGTGCGCGGAGGCTCGCTGACCTGGGGAATCAATGTTGCGCGGCCGGTGTTGGCGCTGAGAAAATCGCCGACGCTCTTGGGGTCGCCGATCGTGGCGGAAAGGCCGATGCGGCGGGGGTTGACCTGGGCGATGCGGGAGAGGCGCTCGATCAGGCAGATGGTCTGAAAGCCGCGGTCTGCGCGCAGCAACGAGTGGACCTCGTCGATGATGACGTAGCGCAGGTCGCAGAAGAGGCGGCCGACCAGGGCATGCTTTCGCATGAGCAGTGCCTCGAGCGACTCGGGCGTGATCTGCAGGATGCCGCTGGGGCGCTGCAGGAGCTTTGCCTTGTGAGAGGCGGAGACATCACCGTGCCAGTGCCAGACCTTGATGTCTGCGCGTGCGCACAGGTCGTCCAGCCGGTAGAACTGGTCGTTGATGAGGGCCTTTGTGGGGCCGATGTAGAGGGCGCCGACGGATGCGGGCGGGTTCTCCCAGAACTCGCTCAGGATCGGGAAGAAGGCGGCCTCGGTCTTGCCCGAGGCGGTTGCCGCGCAGAGAAGGACGTGGTCATCGGTGTCGAAGATGGCCTCGCCGGCGGCAATTTGGATGCCTCTTAGGTTTTCCCATTCGTGCTCGTAGATGAAGTCCTGCACGAACGGCGCGTAGCGATCGAAGACAGACATGGCGCGCTAAATCGTGAACTCGGCGAAGGCGGACTCGTCGGTCGCACGACCCACGGGACCTGCTCCGGCAGCATCCCCGCCCGTGCCAACGGCCCCGGCAAATGCGTCGGACTTCAACAGCTCGTCGATCGTGGCCTCGGGGTTTTGGCACAAGATGTCGAGAAGCTCGATGAAGTCGCGAATGACCTCGCGCGGCGTGAGGTGCGAGTCTGCGCCCACGCGCCCGAACTCGATCTGCAAGAAGCGCACGAGGTCCTCGGTCCCCAGCGTTCGCTCGTAGCCGAAGTAACCCGCGTGGATGTCCGCGAGCTTCTCGATTAGGACCAAAAGCTCCTCGTAGGTCAAGGGCTGCAGGTGGATGACGGGGGCCAGCATGTCGGTCATGCCCTCTTGGGCAAAGCGTCCCTGCGTCAGGCGGCTGCGCAGCGCCTCGTAGCTAAAGACGCCTCGGCGGCGGTCCTCGATGGACTGCGGCGTGCCGCCCATGATGATGCCGAGGTTCTTGGCCTTGCCCTGCAAGGTGTCGTTGTACATGGTGAGGATCTTCTCGTAGTTGTACTGGCGCGTCACCGAGTTGGGAATCTTGTACAGGTTGACCAGCTCGTCGATCATGATGAGCAGGCCCTTATAGCCCGCGCCCACAAGGAAGGCCGCGAGCAGCTTGACGTAGTCGTACCAGTCGTCGTCAGAAATGATGCAGGACACGCCGAGCTCTGCCTTGGCCTCGGTTTTGGTGCGGTACTCGCCCCTCAGCCAGCGGGTCACGGCCGCCTGGGTCTCTTCGTCGCCTTCTGCGACGGCCGCGCGGTAGCGCCTGAGCATCCGCGCGAAGTCGAAGCCGTGGACCATTTCCTCTATTGGCGCGAGCTGGGCCGCCATGGCGGCGTCGTCGCCCTCGATGGACTGGACCCAGCGGTTAAGGACCAGCGTGAGCGCCCCGCCCTCGGGCCGGGTCTTGGTCGAGAGGTTGCGGATCAGCTCGCGGTAGGTGGCCAAGCCCTGGCCCTGCCCGCCCTGGAGCCTGCGCTCGGGCGAGAGATCGGCGTCGGCCACCACGAAGTCCTTGCCCATCGCGTGCGTGCGGATGGTCTGCAAAAGGAAGCTCTTGCCTGCACCGAAGCGGCCCACGAGAAAGCGGAAGCTCGCCCCGCCGTCTGCGATGAGGTCGAGATCGGTCAAAAAGGCCTGAATCTCTTTTTCTCGACCGACGGTGATGTAGGGCAGGCCGATGCGCGGCACGACGCCGCCCTTGAGGGAGTTGATGATGACTGCGGCGATGCGTTTAGGAACCTTTGCGGTGAGCTCTGCCATGGGCGTGTCCTTTGTGTCTCGAGTGATTGAGAGAATACTAGCACAAGTGTACGGTCACAGCAAACAGTTGTTCTAATATTTTAGTGCCTCGCGAACATCGTCGACGTAGTCCTCGATGAGGGTCGGCAGGCCGTCTTCGCCAAACTCCAGGGCCGTGTCGCCGAGAAGGTCGAAGAGCTTCTCGTTAATGGAATCGACGAGCAGGTCAAGCGAGCCTCGCGCGTCAGGCGTTTTGCCGGCGAAAAGGTCCTTGAGCAGGGCGGATTCCTCGGCAGTCAGGCCGTACGGCAGGGGAGAAGAAGCCGCCTCGGGCTCAGGTCCGGCGGTCTGGACAGCCGTCGCCTCGTTCTCGACGGCCTCCTTCTCGGCCTCGTCGCCCACCCCGATCTCCTCGCCCTCCTCTCGCTCCTCGTCAACCAAAAGCGCCTCGCGCGTGGTCGCCGCGGCCGAGCGGATCTGCGCGAGCTTGGACAGGTCTATGTCGACCCTCACCGGGGCGGACGTCTTCTTCCATGCCAGGTAATCGCGCGTCTCTGCATCAACAATTGAAGTAAGGTACTTGGGCGCGCTTGCGGCCGCGCAAAAGCACGAGACCCCCGACTCTTCGCAAAGGCGCAGGTCAACGCAGCGCAGAACCTGGGCGATCTTTTCCAGCTGCGCGCCCGCGTCGTGGTGGCAGTTCTTGGACCAACGGCCGTTCTTGCAGGTATAGCGCGTGGCAGGGGTGACCTGGTACTCGACGTCCCCGTGGCCCTCGCTAAAGTCGAAGAGGGCGCTCGCGAACATGTGATGGACCCGCGCGTAGCGCTTCCCGAATAAACTCTCGACGTAGGTCAACTCGTGCTTGTTTCCCCAGCGCCTCACGAGCCGCGCAAAAACCGCCTGGCAGACATGCACGTAGTCGTCCGGCGCTGCGACATACCCCGCCGAGCGCCGTACCTCATAGCCCGACAACTCGCATAAAGCATCGAACAATTCCCGTTGCGCCTCGACATCGGCCCCAAAGGGATACGGCGGCCTCTTCCGCCCGCCGCCGGACGCCTGCGCAAAAGCCCCGACGCGCTTCTCGGCAGCCTCCAAAACCTCGATCGCCCGGTCATGTCCCGCCCCGGCATATCCCGCGACCAGAGCGGGGTCCAGCCCGTGCCAGGCGGCGTAGTCAACCAGCCAGTTCTCGACGTAGCGGTCCAGCTCGCCGCTCACGTGCTGCCATTTTTGCCAAAAGGCCTCGATATCGCGAAAGCCCTTCTCGCCGGCAACAGTTCCTATGCCGTTCAACAGCTCAAAGACGTAGACGAAGGCAAACGCGCCGCAGGTCGGCTCCACATCGCCCGCCCTCACGTGCGTGCGCCAGGTGAAATAGCCCCTGAGCTGCCGGTCGTTCATGGAGCGGTATGAGGGGAAGTAGTGAAAGTACGTGCCGTGGAAGGGGCAGTCGTCCGAGAAATCCTCCATCATGCGGGCCTGCTCGATGAACAGGTGGGTGTCGGACCACATGACGGTATCGGGCCGGTTCTGCAGCTCGCGCATCTGCCGGATCTTCTCGGGCGTATAGCTTTCCATCTGCGACGCGCGGCGGATGATCGGCTCGTCGCCATAGACGCGCGATCCCGTGGTCGACTGCATCGAGACGACCCGAGGGTTCTCCAGGATCTCTTGGAGCAGCCTGTCTATCTTGTCTTTGTTTGATCCCAACCGCGCGACCTGCCTAGAAAAGCGACGCCATTCTCGCCACAATCGTAACAACAACGGCCACCAAAACGATCGCGGCAAAGACCTTGTCGGCCGGCGTCGTCAAAAGACGGGCGCCTCGGCGACGGCGCATCCAGGCATAGAGCAGGGTGCCCGGCGCGATGGCGATGGCCACGACCGTGAGGCCCTGCAGGCCGCTCGACCAGATAAGGAACAGCGTGTAGGCCAGGGCGACCGTGCCCGCCAGGCGCGCCGACCAAACGGCGGGCGCTAGCGGCGCGTCCATGTCCTCGCGTTTCCACGCGATGCGCGCGTAGAAGGCCGCGGCGCAGGTGTACGGGATGAGGATCGCGTAGACCGAGCAGGTGTAGAAGAACTGGTAGGTGCCCTGCGAGAAGACCGAAAGGACAAGAAACGCCTGCGTGATGGCGGCGGAGACCAGGGTCGCGGTGACGGCCGTCCCGTTTTTGTCGGCGCGGGCGAGACGTGCGGGGAGAAGCCCGCGCGTCGCCGCCTGGAAGGAGGTCTCGGCGGCAAACGTGAGGTAGCCGAGCATCGTGCCCATGAGAGACACGACCACGCCGCCGTTGATAAGAACGGCGCCCGCAGGGCCTATGACCTGCTCAAAGACGCCTGCAAGCGACGGCGTGGACAGGGCCGCTAGCTGCTCGCGCGGCAAAATGCCCAGCGACAGTAGAGAGATGAGCACGTAGAAGATGACGACGAGAAGAAAACCAAAGGTCGTGGCGCGGCTCACGTCGTGCGGGTCACGGGCGCGCCCCGAGACCACGACGGCGCCCTCGAGACCCACGAAGAGCCAGACGAGCGAGACCATGGTGCTCCTCAGCTGCTCCACGAACGAGGGGCCGCCGGCCTCGCCCCAGAAGTTGGCGAGAAAGACGGCCGGGTCGAACTTGGCGAGAAGCGCGACGCACACGATGAAAAGGGCGAGCGGCACGAGCTTGGCCAGGGTGATCACGAGGTTCACGACGGTCGCCAGGCGAACGCCGCGCGTCAGCAGGTAGGCGAGAAGCCACAGAAAACACGAGGCCAGCGCGACCGAGACGAGCGAGTTTCCGCCGCCCAGCTGCGGCACGAAGTACGACAGCGCGTTGAAGAGCATGATCGCGTAACCGGCGTTGTTGAGGCAGGCGCTCATCCAGTAGCCCCAGGCCGAGGAAAAGCCCACGTACTCGCCGAAGCCGGCGTGCGCGTAGGCGTAGATGCCGCCGGAAAGCGAGGGCCGCACGGCCGCAAGCCCGCTAAAGGTCTTGGCCAGCGCGAAGACGCCCACGAAGCAGATGAGCCAGCCCGCGAGAACGGCCGCGGTGTTGGCTCCGCCGGCCGCCAGATCGCCGCATAAAGAGAAGATGCCCGCACCCACGCAGGTCGTGACCACGAGGGTCGTCAGTCCAACGAAGCCCAGGCTGTTGGCGGTGTTTTGTTCTTTCGACATGACGATTCCCCCGGGTCGCTACATCACAAAGGCGCACACGGCGGCCACGACCACCGACGGCAGCATGTTGGCCGGCTTGAAGGTGCGCGGCCAGATGAGGTTCATTCCCACGCAAAAGATGAGCATCGAGCCAACGAGCGACAGGTTCGCCAGCGCGGCATCGGTCATGACGGGGGAGAGCAAGGTCGCCAAGAGCGTGACCGCCCCCTGCAAGACGCCCACGGGCAGGGCCGCGAAAACCGCCCCTTTGCCCATCGAGGCCGCCATCGCGCAGATGATGATCGCGTCGAGCGCGCCCTTGAGCATGAGGGTCGAGTGGTCGCCAACAAGGCCGTCTTGGATCGCGCCCACGATGGCCATCGCCCCGATCGAGACGGTGAGCGACGCCGTGACGAAGGCGTTCACGAAAGACGCGTCCTTTGAGCTGCCGGTCTTTTGTTTAAGCCACTCTCCCAATGCCTCGAACTTTCCGTCGAGGTCGAGAAGCTCGCCCACAACGGTGCCCAGCGCGAGCGACACGACCATCATCATGGTTCCGCCGCTGGTGAGGGTCGCCGTGCCGTCCGCGCCAAGGCTCACGCCGAGCATCTTCTCCAGCGTGCCGGCGATTCCCACGAAGATGACGGCCACGCCGCAGGAGCGCAAAAGGGCGTCCTGCAGGCTCTGCGTGATGAGGCTGCGGCCCAGAAGGCCGATGAGCCCGCCCGCGACGATGCAGCCGACGTTGATGATTGTGCCGAGACCTGCCACGTGTGTTGCCTCCTTGGTTTGCGCAGGTTATCGTAGCCAAGGAAGAACAACGCGCCGCGAGGGAGGTTGCAGACAGATGGCATTGGGAGTCGATCTCCATATCGCCCGCGGCTGGCCGCCGACCCTGGTCTACAGCGTCAAAGATAGCGCGGGCCGCACGGTGCGGGTCCTTCGCCGCGGCGGTGTTTTCCAGTCCGCAACGTACTTGGGCGATGCTTGCCTCGACCCCGTCTTCGAGTACTACCGCGCCTTCGGGCGGGCCCTTGCCGCGCATCTAGCAGATTACCCAGCCGAGAAGAACGTCCTGCTCATCGGTGGTGGCGGGTGCTCGTTTCCCAAGCTTGTCGCGCGTGACTTCCCGGATTGCGCGGTAGACGTCTGCGAGATCGACCCGGCCGTCATCGACTGCGCCAGGCGGTGGTTCTTCGTCGACGAGGCGGCGGCGCGCATGGCCGACGCCGGCGGTGACCTGCGGCTCATTTGCGCGGACGGCCTCGCGTACGCGCGCCAGGCGGTCGCGGCGGGCAGGCGCTACGGGTTTCTCGCCTTGGACGCCTTTGCCGGGGCCTCTCCCGTCGAGAGCCTGGCTTCGCCCGAGGCTGCGGCCCTCTACGCCCGGCTGCTCGCGCCTTCGGGCACCTTGGCCGCAAACGTCGTCACGCCGGGCGGCGACGCGAGCTTCCTCATGCGTTTCCAAACTGCGTTGGAGACCGTGTTTGCGCAGGTAGAGCTCGTGTGTTGCGCCGATGACGAGTGGTCGGGCGACGACAACTACCTTCTCGTCGCCCACGGGTCCCGCGCCTAGCGACCCGCCGCAGGCTCGCCGCGGTCTTCTCGCCAGCAAAAAATCTAAGCGCGCATTACTAAGGTTTTCTCTGCCGCGCGAATAATGTTTGCTGACTCGGGTAAAGTCATGTCTGTTGGACATCGAATCCCGAAAGGACACGCCATGCGCAAATTCAAGACAGAGAGCAAGAAGCTGCTCGACCTCATGATCAACTCCATCTACACCAACCGCGAGATCTTCCTGCGCGAGCTCATCTCCAACGCCTCCGACGCCATCGACAAGCTCTACCTCAAGAGCCTGACCGACGCGTCTGCCCAGGTAGACCAGGAGAACCTCGCGATCACGCTGTCGTATGACAAGGACGCGCGCACGCTGACCGTCTCGGACAACGGCATCGGCATGACGGCCGAGGAGCTCGAGAAGAACCTGGGCACCATCGCCCACTCCGGCTCCGAGGAGTTCAAGGAGCAAAACGCCGAGGCCCAGGGCGACGCCGTCGACATCATCGGCCGCTTTGGCGTGGGCTTCTACTCGGCCTTTATGGTGGCCAAGGAGGTCAGCGTCGTGACGCGCGCCTTTGGCTCCGACGAGTGCAACCGCTGGACCTCCGACGGCGTCGAGGGCTACACCATCGAGGCCGTCCCCGCCGACGACCCGGCCTACCGCGCGACCTGCGGCTCCGACATCATCATGACCCTGAAGGACAACACCGACGACGCGAGCTTCGACGAGTACACCTCTGAGTACAC
Source organism: bacterium (assembly GCA_963591565.1). Taxonomy (GTDB): domain Bacteria; phylum Actinomycetota; class Coriobacteriia; order Coriobacteriales; family Atopobiaceae; genus Paratractidigestivibacter. The sequence goes on along the minus strand of CAVAUD010000006.1, from coordinate 24,030 downwards.
CTTGAAGGACCTGGTCAAGCGCTACAGCAACTACGTGCGCTACCCCGTCCAGATGATGGTCACGAAGTCTCGCCAGAAGGAGAAGCCCGAGGACGCCGGCGACGACTACAAGCCCGAGTGGGAGCAGTACGAGGAGCTCGAGACCCTCAACTCCATGACCCCCATCTGGAAGAAGCGCGCCGCCGACGTCGAGCAGTCCGAGTACGACGAGTTCTACAAGTCGACCTTCCACGACTGGGAGGCGCCCGCCCGCACCTTCACCCTGCACGCCGAGGGCAGCCTCGAGTACGACGCGCTGCTGTTCATCCCCTCGCGCGCACCGTTTGACCTCTACAGCCGCGATTACGAGAAGGGCCTCGAGCTCTACAGCTCCAACGTCTTGATCATGGAGAAGTGCGCCGACCTCGTGCCCGACCACTACAACTTCGTGCGCGGCGTCGTCGACTCGGCCGACGTTACCCTGAACATCTCGCGCGAGACCCTGCAGCAGAACCGCCAGCTGCAGGTGATGGGCCGCCGCATCGAGAAGAAGATCACCTCCGAGCTCGAGTCCATGCGCGACAACGACCGCGAGGCCTACGAGAAGTTCTTCGAGAACTTCGGCCGCGGCCTCAAGTACGGCATCTACTCCAGCTACGGCATGAAGAAAGACGAGCTCGCGGGCCTGCTTTTGTTCTGGAGCGCGCGTGAGCAGAAGTACGTCACCCTGCAGGAGTACGCCGAGGCGATGCCGGCCGAGCAGAAGGCCATCTACTACGCCGCCGGCGACGACCGCGACCGCCTGGCCAAGATGCCCGTCGTGAAGGCGGTTTTGGCCAAGGGCTTCGACGTGCTTCTCTGCACCGCCGACGTCGACGAGTTCTGCTTCCAGGCCATGCGCGACTTCACGGCCAAGGGCCTGGCCAAGGTCTACGCCGACGACGAGGCCGCCGCGGCTGCCGCCAAGGCCGTCGAGGACGGCGCCGAGCCCGAGACCGAGGACCGCACCTTCGAGCTCAAGAACGTCTCGGGCGCGGACCTCGACCTTGCGAGCGAGGAGGAGAAGAAGAGCGCCGAGGAGACCGGCAAGGCAAACGAGGACCTGCTCAGCGGGTTGAAGGAGGCCCTGGGCGGCGCCGTCACCAAGGTTTGCGTCTCTTCTCGCCTGACCGCTGCCGATGATGCCCCCAGCTGCGTGAGCGCCGAGGGCCCGGTCTCGCTCGAGATGGAGAAGGTCCTTAACGCCGGCCCCTCGCCCGAGGACGTGAAGAGCCAGCGCGTGCTTGAGATCAACGCCGCGCACCCGGTCTTCGCCAAGCTCCAGGCCGCGCAGGAGGCGGGCGACAAGGAGAAGCTCGCGCTGTACGGCTCCCTGCTCTATGACCAGGCGCTTCTCACCGAGGGCCTGCCTGTGGCCGATCCCGTTGCCTTCGCGCAGAACGTCTGCAAGCTGATGTAGCGCGCATCCGAAAAACCGCACCGCACCCCCGCGCCCCGGCGAGCCCATGCCCGCCGGGGCGCTTTTTCGTCTCGCCGCATGCCGCTGGCCGAGTCGCCCGGGCTCGCCGCGCCCTTCTCGCCGCCGAATCGCTAGCATGGGAATGCACAGCAAAAACGCCGTCGCGTCTGGGGGAAACATGGTTAACACGCTGGTACTTGTTCGCCACGGGAGCGTGGAGAGCACGTCCGAGACGGGCCTTGACATCGACCGCAGGCTCACGCCGTCGGGCATCCGGGCCTTAGAGATCGCCTATCCGCGCACCTTCCAGCTTCTGGGTGAGGACCCCGAGGTCAGCATCTGGTGCAGCCCGGCCATCCGCGCGCTGCAGACGGCCGGCGTCGTCGCCGAGGCCGTGGACGCCTGCGGCATCGACGTCCACCAGTGCCTTTACGACCAGGACCTCGCCGCGTTTCTCGCCGAGCTCAAGTCTGCCCAGGTAGAGACCGACACGCTGGTCGTCGTGGGGCACGCGCCCTTCATGGACATCGCGGCCCACCACTTCTGCGGCGCGCAGCTGCAGTTTGGCAAGGGCGCCGTCATGGCCATCTCGCTGCCCGAGGGCCTCGAGGGCCAGGGCCGCCTTTCCTGGTACGTCGCCGGGCCCGACGCCCGCGCGTGGGACGCCATGGCCGAGGTCGACTCCCAGGTCGAGCTCATGGCGGCCGAGCTGGCCGACGCCTGCGACGATTTTCTCGCCGACCCCACCGACGTCGAGGCCCTGCGCACCTTCCGCGTGAACCTGCGTCGCCTGCGCTCGCTGATCCTGTTCATCGCGCCCTGGCAGTCCAAGAAGCAGGGCCACCGCAACGCCGACGACCTGCGCGCCCTTCTCGACGCCACCTCGCCTTTGCGCGAGATCGACATCTTGTCCGATAGCGTGGACGCGCTGGTCGAGTCCGGCGAGCTGGGCGAGAACTGCCTGCTGCCCATGGCCTGCGCCAAGGAGCGCCAGCTCGAGTGCGAGGGCGTGCTGTCGCTCATGAAGAAGCGCCACGTCAAGCGCCGCCTGCACAACCTGGCGGACGAGGTGCCCTCGGTCAAGTGGAAGAGCCGCGTGCTTAAGGACGGCCTTGTCGCGGCGGACCTGCAGGCCCACTTCGACGACGAGCTGGCCGCCCTTGACGACGAGCTCTTTGGCCTTGACCTGAGAGACGCCCAGGCCGTCCACGACGTGCGCCGCAACGCCAAGGAGATGCACTTCGTCGCCCGCTGCCTGGCCTCTGTTTTGGGCGAGGACCGCGCGCAGGCGAGCGAGATCACCAACAACATCCAGGGCGAGCTGGGCGCCTTGGGCGACGCCTATCGCAACGAGCGCCTGGCCAACTACTACGCGGCAAGCCCGCGCTTCCGCGGCGTGCGCGCCGACCTGGGCGTCGTTGCCCGTGACCAGTCCGAGGTGGCGAGCGCGATCCTTGCCGGCTCGAACTTTAGCGACAGCCTGCGCGGCGCGGAGTAACGACCGCGTTGTAAGATAACCTGCAAGGGGCGGCCGCGCGTCGCCCCTTTTTCGTATGGCCCGCGCGGGGCGTGGGCCCCGCCAAAGCTCGCGAGCCCCGTAGAAGATTAAGACCTTGATGCAAAGGAGAAGACCCGTGGCCGACTCTTTGGACTACCGTATCGAGCACGACTCCATGGGAGAGGTGCGCGTTCCCGCCGACGCCCTGTGGGGCGCCCAGACCCAGCGCAGCCACGAGAACTTCCCCATCGGCGGGCAGACGATGCCGGCCGAGGTCATCCGCGCCTTCGCGATCCTCAAGAAGGCGGCCGCCCGCGCGAACTGCCGCCTGGGCCGCATGGACGAGGCCTCGGCCTCGATGCTGGCCGCCGCGGCCGACGAGGTCATCGCCGGCAAGCTCGACGGCAACTTCCCGCTGGTCGTGTGGCAGACGGGCTCGGGCACTCAGTCCAACATGAACATGAACGAGGTCCTGGCAAACCGCGGCAACCAGATCGCGGCCGAGAAGGGCGTCGAGCTGCCGCGGCCCTTGCACCCCAACGACTCGGCCAACATGAGCCAGAGCTCCAACGACACCTTCCCCACGGCGATGCACATCGCGGCCGCCGTCGCGCTGATCGAGCGCGTGCTGCCCGCGATCCAGAAGCTCGAGGCAACCTTCGAGCGCCTTGAGGAGGAGAACGCCGGCGTGGTCAAGAGCGGCCGCACTCACCTGCAGGACGCCGTGCCCATCGCGTTTTCGCAGGAGATCAGCGGCTGGCGCGGACTTCTCGAGGGGGCCGAGGAGGAAATAAAGGCCAGCTTGCCGGGCCTGTATCGCCTGGCCTTGGGCGGCACGGCGGTCGGCACGGGCTTGAACGCGCCTGCGGGCTTCGACGTCGCCGTGGCCGAGGAGATCGCGGCCCTGACCGGCCTGCCATTTGTCACCGACCCCAACAAGTTCCGTGCGCTTAGCGGCAAGGACGCCGTGGTCTTCTCGCACGGGGCCTTGAAGGCCCTGGCCGCCAACATGATGAAGATCGCCAACGACGTGCGCTGGCTGGCCAGCGGCCCGCGCCTGGGCCTGGGCGAGATCACCATTCCCGCCAACGAGCCCGGCAGCTCCATCATGCCCGGCAAGGTCAACCCCACGCAGTGCGAGGCCGTCACGATGGTGGCCGTCCAGGTCATGGGCAACGACGCCGCGATCGGCTTCGCCGCGAGCCAGGGCAACTTCGAGCTCAACGTCTTCATGCCCGTCATCGCGTACAACTTCCTGCAGTCGGCAGATCTTCTCGCCGACGCCATCTTGTCCTTTGACGAGAGATGCGCGAGCGGCATCGTGGCCAACCGCGACAAGATGGACGCCAACCTCCACAATTCGTTGATGCTGGTCACGGCCCTGAACCCCTATATTGGCTACGAGAACGCGGCTAAGGTCGCCAAAAAGGCCTACGCCGAGGGCACGAGCCTGCGCGACGCCTGCGTCGAGCTGGGGTTCCTTAGCGCCGAGCGCTTCGACGAGGTCTTCCACCCCGAGCAGATGGTTTAGGATTTTATGCAAATTGCAGTTGTTGACGACGCCGACGCCGATGCTCGCTCGCTCGTCTTGTATCTGGAGAAGTTCGCCGAGGAGACCGGCGTCGCGCTGGACGTCTCGCGCTTTTGCTGCGCCGGGGACTTCTTTGCCGCAAGGACATCGCAGTTCTCGCTGGTCATCCTCGACATCGATATGCCGGGGATGAACGGCGTCGAGTGCGCCCGCGTGATCCGCGAGAACGACCCGGACGTCGTCCTCATGTTCGTGACCAACCTGCCGCAGTACGCCTTGGCGGGCTACGAGGTCGAGGCCGTCGACTACGTCATCAAGCCACTTACCTACAGCGAGTTCTCGCTCAAGATGAAGAAGGCCCTGCGCTACGTCAACCAAAACCGCGAGGCCGGTGTGCACCTCAAGACCAAGGACGGCTTCCTCGTGCTGTCTGTCTGGGAGATCTTGTACGTGGAGTCGCTGCGCCACTACCTGGACTATCACACCAAGGGCCAGACCGTGCGCGTGCGCGCGACGATGGCCTCTGCCGAGGAGGAGCTCGCGAGCAACGGTTTTGCCCGCTGCAACAGCGGCTACCTGGTGAACCTGAGGCACATCGAGCGCATCTGCGGCGACGAGGTCCACATCGGCGGCGATGTCCTTAAGATCAGCCGCGGCCGCCGCGCGTCTTTTATGGAGGCCTTCGCCCGTTTTGCCGGGGGTTTCTAGGGTGGGCGCCTCGCCGGTCGATATCTTCGAGGAGCTGCGCTTTGTTTGGGAGCTCTTCTTTGGCGTGCTGGTTTTCCTCGTGCCCCTCGCCCGTGCCAAGGCCCATGCCATGGTGCGCCTGGCGGCCGGCCTCGCGCTCTTCTCGGTTGTCTCTCTCGGCTACTTCCCAATGACCGGGCTGCTGTATGCCCACGGGGCACCTTTGCAGTGGGCGGTGCTTCTGTGGTACCTGGCCCTCACCTTTGGGCTTCTCGGCTACCTGCGCCTTTGCTTTGAGGTCAAGCTCGGCGATGTCTTGTTCGTGGGCATCGCGGGATACGCGGCGCAGCACGTGGTCTACGTCGTGGTGCACGAGTTCTTGGCCCTGTGGCTGTTGCCGCAGCTCACGGGCGAGCTCTTCTGGCTTTACCCGCTGCTTTCCGCCGGGTTCACGGCCCTGTGGTACCTGCTGCTCTGGTGCGCCTTCACCCCGGGCCTTGTCCAGGCAGAGGGCCTGCTCATGGGCCAAGACACTCGCGCCGCGGTGCGCATGGGCGTCGTCTTGGCGGCCCTTCTTAACCTCACCTTTGGCTTCCAGCATCTCTTTCACGCGGCCGAGGGCAACCGGGGGCCTGCGGTCTGGATGAGCCTGGTGGCCTGCTGCGTGGTCCTTGCCCTGCAGCACGAGACCCTGCGCGCCCTTCTCGACAACAAGGAGAAGCACCTGCTCGAGCAGACCCTTCGCGACAGCTCGGCCCACTGGGAGCAATCGCGCGAGCTCATCGACAACGTCAACCGCTCGGTCCACGACTTGAAGCACGTGCTGGCGGCCCTCGAGGAGCTTCCCGCGGGCGAGAGACGCGACTACATGAACCAGACGGCCGCCTACGTGCGCGACTACGAGGCCAAGGTCTTCTCGTCAAACGAGGTCTTGAACACGATCTTGTCCGAGAAGGCCCTTATGTGCGAGAGGCGCGGCATCGCCTTCTCGTGCTCCATCGGCGACGTCGACCTGTCGTTTTTCTCGGCGCCGGATCTCTATGCCCTGCTCGGCAACGTCATCGACAACGCCGTCGAGGGCGTGCAGAAGGTCGCGGACCCGCAGCGTCGCGCCATCAGCCTGGCGATCAAGGAACGCGCGGGCGTCGTGCTCATGAGCTGCGACAATCCCTTCGAGGGCAACCTGGTCATGGAGAAGGGCCTGCCCTTAACGACCAAGGCCGACCGCCTTCGCCACGGTTTTGGCCTGCGCAGCGTTCGCCTTATCGCCGAGAAGTACGACGGTCTTTTGAGCGTCGCCGCTCAGGACCAGGTTTTTACCGTTCAGCTGGCGGTACCCGTGCAAAACGTGCCGGAAGCGCGCCGAAACTTGCCAGAAGCTTAATGACTCCTCTCTTTTCTAGAACACTTGCCGGATAAGGGCGCGTCGCCGTGAGGCGGCGGCGTCGCGCCAAGAGGCAAGCCTAGAAAGGGAAGAGAGATGAAGAAACTCAAGAAAGGAAAGTCCATAGTCGGCATCGTGGCCATCTTGGCCGTGGTCGTCGGCTTGGGCGTGGGCAATTACTACGCCAGCAAGTACTCGCCCATCATCACCACCTACCTCGGGCAGAAGAGCTACGAGGTGAAAAGCGAGGATTCCGATACCGACACGACCTACTATAAGGCCGAGTTCTCGAGCGAGTCGGAGCGCCTGGAGGCAGACGCCCAGGCGGCACGCGAGACGGCCGACGAGGGTTTTGTCCTGCTCAAGAACGATGGCGCGCTGCCGCTGAGCAGCGGCAAGGTGACGCTTCTGGGCGTGAGCTCGGCAGATATCCTCTATGGCGGAGGCGGCTCGGGCGCGGTCGACACCTCGACGGCCCCCACCTTGAAGGACGCCCTTGAGCAGGCTGGATACAGCGTCAATCCCACCATGTGGGACTTCTACACCACGGGTGCCGCCAAGGACATCCGCATGGACGTGGCCGATATCGCCGGCACCGGCCGCTACGTCATCCACGAGGCCTCGCCGAGCCTCTTGACCGACGCCGAGACCGCGAGCTTCTCTGAGTACGGCGACGCGGCCATCGTTACCTTCGCGCGCTCCGGTTCCGAGAGCTCCGATTTGCCCGTGGCCTACGACGAGTCCTACCTGCAGACCATGGACATCCAGGGCTACGTCGGCGCCTTCCACTCCGATCCGCTCGACTCGGCTGATGACCTGGGCCGCAACTACCTCGAGCTGACCGCCACCGAGGAGGAGCTGCTGCGCTACGCCCACGAGCACTTTAGCCGCGTCATCGTGCTCATCAACTCGGGCAACGCCATGGAGCTGTCCTTCCTCGACCAGGCCGAGTACGGAGTCGACGCCTGCCTGTGGATCGGCAACCCCGGCCAGGACGGTCTTCTCGCCGTGGGCGATATCTTGAGCGGCGCCGTCAACCCCTCGGGCAAGACCGTGGACACCTACGCCTATGACCCCACGGCCGCCCCCGCCGTCCAGAACTTTGGCTCCAACACTATGACCGGCGAGTCCGAGAACCCCTACGTCGTCTATCAAGAGGGCATCTACGTTGGCTATAAGTACTACGAGACCCGTTATGAGGACGCTGTTTTGGGCCAGGGCAACGCCGGCTCGTTCACCTATGCCGACGAGGTCCAGTTCCCGTTTGGCTATGGCCTGTCCTACACCACCTTCGAGCAGGAGCTCGTCTCGTCTGCCGAGAAGGACGGCCGCGTGACCCTGACCGTTAAGGTCACCAACACCGGCAACGTGGCCGGCAAGGACGTCGTCCAGGCCTACGCGCAGTCGCCCTACACCGATTACGACCGAGCCAACGGCGTCGAGAAGGCCGCCGTCGAGCTCGTGGGCTTCTCCAAGACCAAGCTCCTCGAGCCCGGCGAGACCCAGACCGTGACCATCGAGGTCGACGAGGCCGACCTTGCCAGCTACGATGCCTACGGCAAGGGCACCTACATCCTCGAGGCCGGCGACTACCTGTTTGCCATCGGCGCAGACGCCCACGACGCCGAGAACAACATCCTGGCCGCCAAGGGCGCGACGGGCGCCGACGAGGCCGGCGACGCCGCGAAGGCCTTTAGCGTGACGCTTGCCGAGACCGACAAGTACGCGACCTCCCAGGCAACCGGCTCCGCGATTACCAACCAGTTCGCCGACACCGACATGAAGTCCTACGACGAGGGCTTCACCTACCTCACCCGCGCCGACTGGGAGGGCACCTTCCCCACGACCTATCAGCTTGTGGCCGATTCCCAGATGGCCGCGGACCTCGAGGTCAAGCAGGGCACCGACGACGCCGAGGCCACCATGCCCACGACCGGCGCCTCGAACGGCCTGACGCTCGCCATGATGAAGGAGGTCTCCGCCGACGACGAGTCCTGGAGCGACCTTCTCGACCAGCTGAGCGCAGATGAGATGTACAGCCTGGTGCGCGTGGGCGGCTACCAGACCCAGACCGTGAACTCCGTGGGCGCGCCCGCGACCGTGTGCGTCGACGGCCCGGCCTACGTGGGCAACGCCGGAACCACCGGTGTCACCCGTCCCGAGTCCACCTATGCCTGGTGCTCTGAGGTCGTCATCTCGTCTACCTGGAACACCGCGCTCGCGCAGCGCATGGGCGAGCTGATCGGCGAGGACTGCCTGGCCCAGGGCGACCTCAACTTCTCTGGCTGGTACGCGCCGGCCATGAACATCCACCGCACGGCGTTCTCGGGCCGCAACTTCGAGTACTACTCCGAGGACGGTTTCTTGTCCGGGAAGTTTGGCGCGGCGACCGTGGCGGGCGCGCGCTCGAAGGGCGTCATCACCTTCGTCAAGCACTTCGCCTTGAACGACCAGGAGACCAGCCGTACCCGTATCGCGACCTTCTCCAACGAGCAGGCCATCCGCGAGATCTACCTGGCCGCATTCGAGCCGAGCCTTTCCAACGACGAGACGGGCTCTTTGGGTGTCATGCTCTCCATGAACCGCGTGGGCACCTGCTGGTCCGGCGACCACAAGGGCCTGACGACCAACGTGCTTCGCAACGAGTGGGGCTTCGACGGCGTGGTCATCACCGACCAGGCCTCCTACCCCGAGTCCTTCCCGCTGCTGGCTATCCGCGCCGGCCTTGAGGGCGGCACGGACCTTTGGCTGAACTCCGGCACCGACAACTGGCAGATCGAGGGCTACGAGTCCAACGCGACCGTCATGAGCGACCTTCGCGAGGCCTCCAAGCACATCCTGTACGCGGTGTCGCGCAGCTTCGCGATGAACGGCATCTCGGCAAACGCCGAGGTCGTCCAGGTGATCCCGCTGTGGGGCAAGGCCCTGATCGCGCTCGACGTGGTCGTGGGCGCGGCTGCCGTGGCCGGTGTCGTCGTGATCGTGCGCAAGACCGATTGGTCCGGCGAGACGGGCAAGTAGGTTTTTGGGCCGCGGTGCGCCGTGGCGGCGTGCCGCGGCTGAGTGAAGCCGAGACAAGAAACGGGCCGTCCGACGTGGGTGTCGGGCGGCCCGTTTGCTGTGCGGTGGTGCGGGTTGGCGCGCTTCTCGGCGCGGCCTGGCGGCTTGTGGCCTGCGGTTTAGGCCTCGACCTCGAGGAGCTCGATGTTGAAGTTGAGGTCCTTGCCGGCCAGCTCGTGGTTGGCGTCCATGACGACCTGGCCGTTGCCGATGGCGACGACGGTCGCGGCGACGGGCATGCCGTTGGGGGCCTGCAGGTACATCTTGTCGCCCTCAGAGATCTGGTCGAGGTTGGGGACCTTGTCGGCCGGGAAGGTGACGATCAGGTCGTCGCGCTTCTCGCCATAGGCCTCGGCGGCCGGAATGTGCACGTCAATGACCTGCCCGACCTCCATCTCCTTAACCGCGGCGTCAAAGCCCTTGATCATCTGCCCCGCCATGCAAGTAAACTCCAGCGGCTGATCACGGTCACGACTAGAATCAAACTTAGAACCATCATCCAGCGTGCCCACATAGTGGACCTTAACCTTCTTGCCCTCGTTGCTCATTTCAAGTCTCCTTATAAAAGTCCGGGCGCCCATCGCGCCCTCCTTATGCCCCATAGACACAACCCCACGAGTATATCAGAGCCACCCTCCCCGGGACGGATCACCCCCACCGCCCCGCCCGCTCTTCTTTCCAAATCAAAATCTTTCTTCCCTCACAACTGACGAACCCCCGATTTCCCCGCGGCCCTCCCGCGCGAGCGTGCCCAGCACGCCTCGCGCGAACCCGCGATGACCCCGAAGCCGCCCCCCGCGATACCGCAGGTCCCCCTTGGGTTTTCTCTTCACGCGCAGTTCCGCATGAGCCGGAGGCGACTTAATGTCGCCTCCGTGCGAATCAGGACTGTTTGAGCATGAAGAGAAAACCCAAGGGGGACCGGAGGGTATCCGTGCCCGTTCGGGTACCATGAGAGAGTTACCCCTGTGCAACCCTTCAAGATTCGGAGACTCCTCGGATATGATGGATAAACGCCTCCTCGCCCTCGTCCCAGAAGCGATGCGCCACGTCCTGCTCACCGTCGCCTGGCAGTGGCTCGGCCTTCTCGGCAACGTCTGCCTGGTCTGGGTCATCGCCCGGGCCCTGTCTGCCCTGCTCACGGGCGCCCTTCTCAGCTCGAACCTCCTGTGGGTCCTGGCCCTTGGCATCGTGGCCCGCGTCGTGAGCGTGCGCCTCTCTGCGCACGAGAGCTTTGCCGCCTCGCAGGACGTCAAGCGCACCCTGCGCCGTCGCATCTTCGAGAAGCTCCTGGCGCTTGGCCCCAACTACACCGAGCAGATTCCCACCGCCGAGGTCGTCCAGCTCTCCGTCGAGGGCTGCGAGCAGCTCGAGACCTACTTTGGCCAGTACCTGCCGCAGCTCTTCTACTCGGTCCTGGCCCCGGTCACCCTGTTCTTTGTCGTGGCGCCCATCAGCCTGCCGGCCGCGATCGTCCTTCTCGTCTGCGTGCCCTTGATCCCGGTCGTGATCGTGGCCGTCCAGAAGGTGGCCAAGCGCATCCTGGGCACTTACTGGGACCAGTACGCGAACCTCGGCGATTCCTTCCTCGAGAACCTCCAGGGCCTCACGACCCTCAAGATCTACCAGGCCGACGAGGCCCGTCACCAGGCCATGAACAAGGAGGCCGAGCATTTTCGCGTGGTGACGATGAAGGTCTTGTCCATGCAGCTCAACTCCATCATCGTGATGGACATCGTGGCCTTGGGCGGCGCTGTCGCGGGTATGGCGGTGGCCCTGGTCGCCACGGCCGCGGGCTCGATCGACCTCTTTGGCTGCCTCTTCATCATCCTGGTCTCGGCCGATTTCTTCCTGCCCATGCGCCAGCTGGGCTCCTTCTTCCACGTCGCCATGAACGGCATCGCTGCAAGCGAGAAGATCTTTCGCCTGCTGGCCCTGCCCGAGCCGCCCGCGCGCCCGGTCATGCCCTGCGCCGGCGACCACTTCGCGATGCGCCGCGCTTCCTTTGGCTACACGGCCGAGCGCCTGGTCCTGCGCGACGTCGATTTGGACATCCCCAGCTGCGGCATGACGGCCATCGTCGGCGAGTCGGGCAGCGGAAAGTCGACCATCGCGGGGCTTCTCGCCGGTCGTTGGTCGGTGACGTCGGGCAAGCTTTTGCTGGGCGGCAAGGACGTCGACCAGGTGAACCGCGCCGCGCTCTCGCGCTACGTGACGACCGTCGGCCTGGGCGCGCACCTCTTTGCGGGCACCGTGCGCGACAACCTTTTGATGGCCGCGCCCGATGCGACCGACGAGGCGATGTGGAGCGCCCTTGAGCTGGCCAACCTCGCCGATTTCCTGCGTGAGCAGGACGGCCTGGACACGCGCCTCACCGAGGGCGCGCAGAACCTCTCGGGCGGGCAGCGCCAGCGCCTGGCCCTGGCCCGCGCGACCCTGCGCAACAGCCCGGTCTACATCTTCGACGAGGCGACGAGCAACATCGACGTCGAGTCCGAGGAGGCCGTCATGGCGGCGATCTATCGCCTTGCGCGCACGCATGCCGTCGTGTTGATCAGCCACCGCCTGGCCAACGCCGTCGATGCGCAGCGCATCTACGTGCTCAACCACGGGCAGGTCGCGGGCGTCGGAACCCACGAGGAACTGCTTGCCGGATGCGAGACGTACCGCGAGCTGTGGGAGACGCAGTCTGCCCTCGAGTCGTACGCGGCGGGGGAGAGGCACGTGCAGGATGGGGACGCAGCCGAGAAAGACGCCGATGCCGATGCCGAGGAGGACTCCGATGGCCGATAAGAAACGCACGAACGCACAGGTCATGTGGCGCATGCTGGGGCTTGCCAAGCCGCTTGCGGGCTGGATGGTCATTGCCGTGGTCACGGGTGTCGCGGGCTTCTGCTGCGCGACGGGCATCCCCGTGCTGGCCTCGTGGGCGGCCGTTGCCGCCGCGACCGGCGCGGCCGTCAACCTTGCGGCCGTCATCGCCCTTCTCGCCGTCATGGCCGTGGCCCGCGGCGTGCTGCACTACATCGAGCAGCGCTGCAACCACTACATCGCATTCCGCCTGCTGGCCCACATCCGAGACCTGGTCTTCTCGGCCCTGCGTCGGCTGTGCCCGGCCAAGCTCGCCGGCGCCGACCGCGGCAGCCTCATCTCGACCTTGACGGCCGACGTCGAGCTGCTCGAGGTCTTCTATGCCCACACGATCAGCCCCATCTGCATCGCCGTCGCCATGGCGGCCGTCATGGGTGCTTTTCTCGGCAACATACACGTCTACCTGGCCTTGGTTGCCCTGGCGAGCTACGCGCTCGTGGGCATCGCGGTGCCCGTCCTGATCTCGAGGGCCTCCGGTTCGCTCGGGCGCGCCTCGCGTGACCAGGCAGCCGACCTTTCGAGCTTTGTCCTCGAGGGCCTGCGCGGCCTGACCGAGATCCTGCAGTACGGCGCCGGCCCCGCGCGCCTGGCCGAGCTCGACCGCAAGAGCAACGACCTGGTCGAGACCCAGCGCCAGCTGCGCGGCTCTGCGGCCCAGGGCCAGGCGGCCACGACGGGCGCCATCATGGTTCTGTCCTGCCTGCAGATGATTCTGGCCATTCGCTTGGCCGCGGCCGGCGCCGTCACGGCCGAGGGCGCGGTTTTGGCTGTGGTGGCCACTTTCAGCTCCTTCGGCCCCTTCGTCGCGCTGGCCAACTTGGGCTCGACCCTGCAGCCGACCCTTGCCGCCGGCGACCGCGTTCTTGACATTCTGGACGAGAAGCCCCAGGTAAAAGAGGTTCCTGGCACCGGCGAGCCTGCGCCGGGCTTCACCGGCGTCGCCGCCGAGCACGTCTCGTTCTCTTACGGCGCGGGCGCTGGCGCCGAGAAGATCTTAGACGACGTCTCGGTCGAGGTGCGCCCCGGCCAGATCGTGGCTGTCCAGGGCCGCTCGGGCTCGGGCAAGTCGACCCTGTGCCGCCTGCTCATGCGCTTCTGGGACGTCGACGAGGGTCGCGTGAGCTTGAGCGGCACCGACGTGCGCGAGGTTCCCACGAAGGCCCTGCGCGACACCGAGGCCTTCGTTGAGCAGGACACCCATCTCTTCCACGACAGCGTCCGCGACAACCTTTTGATCGCCAAGCCCGATGCCACGCAGGAAGAGCTCGAGGCCGCCTGCCGTGCCGCCAGCATCCACGACTTCATCGAGGGCCTGCCCCAGGGCTACGACACCATGGTGGGCGAGCTAGGCGATACCCTGAGCGGCGGCGAGCGCCAGCGCCTGGGCCTTGCCCGCGCGTTTCTCCACGACTCCCCGCTGCTGTTGCTGGATGAGCCGACGAGCAACCTCGACTCGCTCAACGAGGGCCAGGTCCTGCATGCCTTGGACGAGCAGCGCGGCAAGAGGGCCGTGGTCCTTATCAGCCACCGTCCCTCCACCGTCGCGATCGCCGACAAGGCCTACTCGATGGACTCCGGCCGCGTGAGCTAGCGCGTCACGGCTGTTCGTCGGGGCCGACGCCGTCCCGCCCGCCCTTCTCCGCAAAGGATCAATGATGCCCAAGAAGTTAAACGAAGCCCAGGTAGAGGCCAAGCGCTCCCGCGAGCGCGAGGTCGTCACCCAGATGATCGCCGTCTACTGCCGCGGCAACCACGGCACTGCCCCCGGCCAGCTCTGCGACGAGTGCGCCGCCCTCACCGAGTACGCCTCGACCCGAATCTCGCGCTGTCCCTTTATGGCGACCAAGACCTTCTGCTCTCAGTGCAAGGTCCATTGTTACGCGCCGGCGCAAAGGCAGGCCATCAAGGACGTCATGCGCTATGCTGGTCCCAGGATGCTGCTCAAGCACCCGGCCATGACCATTCATCACGGCATCGACACCCTGCGCGCCAAGCGCGCTCAAGAGAAGGTGGGCTAAGTGGGCTGCGGAGAGCCAATTACCCAGGTAAACGATACGACGGGCGACGCGGGCTTCGTCGGCGTCTTTGACTCCGGCGTGGGCGGCATCAGCGTCTTGAAGGCCCTCGTGGCCGAGCTTCCGCATGAGAACTTCAACTACTTTGGCGACTCCGCCAACGCCCCCTACGGCGAGAAGACCCAGGAAGAGGTGCTGGGGCTCTCTCGCGCGATCGTCGACCGCTTTGTCGCCGCCGGGGCCAAGGCCGTCGTGATCGCCTGTAACACCGCGACCTCCGCGGCGGCGCCTTCGCTGCGCGAACAGTACCCCGACCTGCCCATCATTGGGATCGAGCCGGCCTTGAAGCCCGCCACCGAGGCCCCCGACCACGGCCGGATCCTCGTGATGGCGACCGACATCACCCTGCGCCTGGACAAGTACCAGGAGCTCGCCCGTACCTACGGGCGCGACTGCGAGGTCATCTCGGTCCCGTGCCCGGGCCTGGCTGCCCGCCTTGAGCAGGGCGACTGCGACGCCGCCGATGTTCGCGAGATGATCCGCGGCTTCGTGGGCGGCTACGCGGGCACCGTGAGCTCCGTCGTCCTGGGCTGCACCCACTACCCCTTCGTGCGCGGCCTCATCGACGAGGTCCTGGGCGGGGGAGTGCGCTTCTTCGACGGAGGCTCCGGCACTGCCCGCCAACTGCGCAAACGCCTGACCGAGAAAGGTCTTCTCGCCGCCTGCGACGAGCCCGGGCGCGTGAGCTTCGCCTCCAGCAAGGACGCCCCCGAGGAGCTCGCCCTCTATCGCGAGTTCTTCTCCCGCCCCCTTTAGGGGGTCCTTCGCCAAAAAAATGCGATAGACGGGTGCACTACTGCGATTCGCCGAGTAGCCGGTCCAAATCGCCGACAAAACCCCAGTTGGCGAAAGCTCTAAACCGTCCTTTACCCGCCGAGTCGCTCGAGTGGACCCGTCTTTCGTCGTTTTTTGTATCGACAAGGGCTTACACGCAAAAAAGCCGCCGCGGCCAGTGGGTCGCGGCGGCTTTTCAATGCAGATACAACGTTGTACTTGCTAGGACCTCGGGGTACCCCAGAAGAACAGGGCCACGGTGCCGGGGCCGGTGTGGCAGCCGATAGTGGCGCCGATGTCGTAGATGTGGACCGGGCCGTTCAAGTGGTAGAACTCGGCCTCGACGCGATTGGCGACCTCGCGCGCGTCCTCGAGGCAATCGGACTGGCTGATGAAGCACTTGCCGTTGTAGTTGCGCCCGCCGGCAGCAAGCTCCTCCATCTTCTGCATGTCGCGCTCGATGGCGCGGGCCTTGGTGCGGATCTTCTCCTTAACGGCCAGGCTTCCGTCGGGCTCGACGTCCATCATCGGGCAGATCTTGAGAAGGCCGCCCACGACGCCCGCCGCCTTGGAGATGCGCCCGCCGCGGATGAAGAAGGTGAGGTCGGTCGAGAAGAACCAGTGCTGGACCTCGAGCTTGTGCGCGTTGGCCCAATCGGCCAGGTCCTTCGCGCCCATGCCGCCGTCGCGCAGGTCGGCCAAGCGGTCGACCAAAAGGCCGTAGCCCGCGCTCGCGCACAGCGAGTCGACGACGTAAACCTTGTTGCCGTACTTGCCGGCCAGCTGCAGCGCAGCGGCGCAGGCCGAGTTGTAGGTCCCCGAAATGCCCGAGCTCAGGCACACGTGCACGACGTCTTTGCCCTGCTTAAGGTAGCGCGTGAAGTGCTCGATGTACTCGCCGACGCTCACCTGCGAGGTCGTTGCGTTGGCTCCCCCGAGCATCTTTGCGTAAAGGGCGGTGGGGGTGTTGGTCTTGCCGAAGTCGTCCTTCAACATGACGCCGTCAAGCTGATAGTTGAAACAGACATACGCGATGTGGCGCTCATCGAGCAGTTGCTGGGTAAGGTCGACGGTTGAGCAGCAGCTCAAAACATAGTCCGACATAGAGATCTCCTCTCAAACATGTAAGCATCGATGATAGCTCAGGCATGTGAGTTACCGCTAGGGGACCGTATGTCCCATATTTACGACCGTTCGCCGTGTTTCTCTTGCATGCTGAGGCTGCAAGTGAATCAAAAACCCGTGAATATCAATCGAGCCAGCTCGCGGCTGGCTCGATTTAGGAACATTATGTACCTAACAAAGTAACACGACGTAAAACTTGCCCTCACAAATCCCGCGCTAGGCGAGGGCGGCGGCCAGCTCCATCAGCTCCACCTGCTCGCAGATCGCGGCCTCGGCCTCGTAGGGGTCGAAGATGTTGGCGACGGCGGAGTCCAGGGGGCAAAGGCCGGTTCCCGCGTGGTTCGAGATGCCCTCGACGAGGGTGTCGTAGCCCACGGCGATCTGATTGGAGATGAGAACGGCGCGCGCGTCCTCGCTCATGACGGGCGCGAAGACGGCCGCGGGGCCGAGCATAGCGTAGAGCAGGGCCGCGGCCTTGCCCACGACCTTGTCTGCGACGGAGTAACCTGCGAGGCTCTTGCCGCGGGCGACCCACTTAAGCAGCGGCTTCACGCCGGCGTCGAAGCTCACGAGCATGTCGTCGCCCTGTACCGCGACGCACGTGGCGCCCTTGGTCGCAAAAAGAATGGCGCGCGCAAGCTCGAGGTCGTTCTCGACGGAGGCGCCGACACCGTTCATCATCAGTTGCATGCAAGTCTCCTTACGCAGGTCAACAAGGTCCTTAGACGTGGATAAGGTAGCATCTGGAATCGATACCGCAAAGCCCTTCTCGGCGCATGAACTGGCGAGAATATTCAATAAGCGTTGCTACTCTATGCAAGTTAGGCAGGCAAGCCCAGGCGGCAGCCCACCAGCCGCCCCCCCGTGTCTGTAAAGTCTTTTACCTTGGTGTACGCAATGTAGCTTGGTGACAAAACGGCTATGATAAAAAGTTACGTTGGTCTGACCGTCTCAACCACCCATGGAGCTTAAAAATGGCTGAGGTCTTCCGCAAGAAAGCACTCGAGCGCCGGGCAACTCCCGAGCACCTCGACGACTATATTAATGTCTCGAATCCCAGCGTCTGGCTTATCCTGGCCGCGATCATCGCGTTTCTTGCCGGGACCGTTGTCTGGGGCGTCTTTGGCAGCATCGACGACATCCAGGATTGCGTCGTCCGCGTCAAGGATGACCAGGCCGTCTGCTATGTCGACGAGACGCACGCCGCCTCCCTTAGCGTCGGCGACCAGGTGAACATGGGCGGCGTCGAGGGCCGTGTGGTCTCGGTCAGCACCCAGGCCGTGCGCGCCGACTCGCTTGACGATGACGTTCGTGCCAAGCTGGGCACCGGTATCTCTTACGTTGCCCAGGCCGAGCTTGCGATCGACCTGCCCGAAGGCACCTATAACGCCGAGGTGACCCTCGAGTCGATCAACCCCGCCTCGCTTCTCTTCAATAGCACGAGCAGCACAGGGTCCGGCTCGAGCAGTTCCGCGAGCTCCACCTCGGGCGGCTCGACCGGCAGCTCGACCAGCAGCTCGACCGGCAGCTCGACCGGCGGCTCGACCGGCTCCGCCACCTCGGGCTCCGCCACCTCTTCCTCCAGCAACACCAGCAGCAAGGCATAACCCAACATGGTAAAGCGACCCCAGAAGAAACCGTCCGAACCGGGAAAGATGGCCGCGAAGGTCCCGCAGGTCATGCAGATGGAGGCCCTTGAGTGCGGCGCCGCCTCTCTCGCCATGATCTGCGCCTACTACGGCAAATGGCTGCCGCTCGAGCAGGTGCGCGTCGACTGCGGCGTCTCGCGCGACGGCTCCTCGGCCTTGAACATCGTCAAGGCCGCCATGTCCTACGGCTTTGAGGCCAAGGGCTTTCGCTACGAGCCCGAGGCCCTCAGGGAGACGGGCATCTTCCCCTGCATCGCCCACATGGGCTTCAACCACTTCGTCGTCCTGCGCGGCTTCAGGGGCGACAAGGTCTACGTGAACGACCCGGCCGGCGGCGAGAAGACCATGCGCTTCGAGGAGTTCGACCGCGAGTTCACCGGTGTCATCCTGCAGTTCGTTCCCACCGAGGACTTCGAGCCCGGCGGCAAGCCGGCCTCGGTCAT
This sequence comes from bacterium, assembly GCA_963591565.1. GTDB lineage: Bacteria > Actinomycetota > Coriobacteriia > Coriobacteriales > Atopobiaceae > Paratractidigestivibacter. The sequence continues at coordinate 5,495 of CAVAUD010000006.1, read as the reverse complement.
GGACTTCGCCATGAGCCGCCTGCGCGGCGCCAGCGCGGCCCTTGTCTTCGTCGCCCTGACCAGCGTGATCGCCTCGGTTCTGGGTATCGTCTCGCCGATCTTCTCGCAGGTCTTCCTCGACCGCCTGCTCACGGGCAAAAACGCCGACTGGACGGTGCCGTTCCTCGTGCTTCTCGGCGCGTTTAGCCTGGTGCAGGTCGTGATCTCGGTCCTGAACAGCGTCTTTTTGCTGCGCGTCGAGGGCAAGATGGCGGCCTCCGCCAACTCGAGTTTTCTGTGGAAGGTCCTCCACATGCCCATGGAGTTCTTCTCCCAGCGCATGCCGGGCGACATCGTCCAGCGCATGGGGACCAACGCCACCATCTCGCAGCAGCTCACCCAGCAGCTCGCGCCCATCGTGGTGCAGTTCGCGACCCTCATCGTCTACCTGGTGATGATGTTCCAGTACTCGCCGCTGCTCGCGTGCGTGGGCCTTGTCTCGATGGGCATCGACGTCCTTTGCGCGCGCGTCATCTCGGCCAAGCGCATCAACTCCTCGCGCGTCATGATGCGCGACCAGGCGAGCCTGTCGACCTCCACCATGACGGGCATCTCGATGATCGAGACCCTCAAGGCCCAGGGCGTCGAGGCCGGCTTCTTCCGCCGCTGGGCGGGCTTCCAGGCCAGCGTCAACAAGGGCAACATCGAGCTCCAGCGCGTGGGCATCACCTACGGCCTCGCGCCCTCGCTCGTCAAGCTGCTGTGCGACACGTCCATCATGGCGGCGGGCGTCTGGCTCATCGTGAGGGGCGACCTCACCACGGGCGGTCTTCTCGCCATGCAGTCTTTGATCCAGCGCTTCGCGTCGCCGGCCGCCTCGCTCATCTCGGTGGGGCAGACGTTCCAGGAGATGCGTACCGACATGGAGCGCGTGAAGGACGTCATGGAGTACCCGCTCGACCCTCTGGCCAGCGGCGATATGGAGGGCGAGACGGACGCGGCAGAAGGCGAGACGGACGCGGCCGATGCCGCCCCTTACCGCAAGCTGCGCGGCGAGCTTGAGCTCGACCACGTCTCCTTTGGCTATTCTCGCCTTGGCAAACCTGTCGTGAGCGACCTCAGCCTGCACGTAAAGCCCGGCGGATGCGTGGCGCTTGTCGGGGCCTCGGGCTGCGGCAAGTCGACCATTGCCAAGCTGGTCGCCGGCCTCTACGAGCCTTGGGAGGGCCAGATCCGCGTCGACGGCAAGCCCCTGGCCGAGGTTCCCCGCCCGGTGCGCTGCGGCTCGATCGCCGTCATCGACCAGGAGGTCATTCTCTTCCGCGACACCATCGCCAACAACATCCGGCTGTGGGACACCTCGATCGAGGATTTCGAGGTGATCCTGGCCGCGCGCGACGCGCAGATCCACGACGATATCCTGCAGCGCGACGGCGGCTACGACCACGTGCTTTCCGAGGACGGCCGCGACCTCTCGGGCGGCCAGCGCCAGCGCATCGAGATCGCGCGCGCCCTGGCCGTCGACCCCACGATCCTCATCATGGACGAGGCGACGAGCGCCCTTGACGCCGCCACCGAGCAGCGCCTTATGCAGGCCGTGCGCGATCGCGGCATCACCTTGCTGGTCGTCGCCCACCGCCTGTCGACGGTGCGCGACGCCGACGAGATCATTGTGCTGGAGCACGGCGAGGTCGTGCAGCGCGGCACCCACGAAGAGCTTTATGCGCAAGACGGCGCCTACCAGCGCCTCGTCTCGCAGGAATAGGACGAAGATGGGTTGGTTCGAAAACCAGATCGACGAGCGCCGCCGCGCCGACGACCGCATGCTCGAGGAGTCGCTGCAGGCGATCTCGGACGCGATCATGGGCAAGATCCACCGCGGCGGCACCGATGCCGCGGTGCAGGCGGAGGGCGCGGTCGCCGCCGTCCTTGGCTACTACGGCGAGAAGCTCCCCAAGGACGCCACCACAGAGGACAACGAGTCCATGGCCGAGATGATCGACCGCTGGATCGCGCCGACGGGCGTCATGGCGCGCCCCGTGCGCCTCACGAAGGGCTGGTACAAGGACGCCGTGGGCGCCTTCGTGGGTTTCACCGAGGACGACCGTCCCGTGGCGCTGCTTCCGCGCGCCCGTGGCGGGTACTCGGTGCTGCTGCCCGAGACGGGCTCGGTCGAGTCCGCGGCGTCGACCAAGCTCAAGCTTAAGGAGGAGGCCTACTGTTTCTACCGGCCGCTTCCTTCTCGCCAGCTCAAGATCCGCGACCTGTTCTTCTACACGCTGCGCTCGCTCGACCGCAGCGACTACGCGGTTCTCATCGCGTCCTACTTGGCCTCGGCCCTGCTCGGCATGTTCACGCCGCTGGTCAACCAGGTGATCTTTGGCCCGGTGATCAGCTACGCGGACACGCGCCTCATCATACCGGCGATGTCGCTGTTCTTGGGCGTGAGCGTGTCTCAGCTGTTCTTGGGTCTGGTGGGCTCGCTCGTGGGTTCGCGCATCTCTACCAAGCTGGCGATTCCGCTCGAGGCGGCCGTCATGATGCGCCTGCTGTCGCTGCCCGCCAACTTCTTCCGCGACAAGGAGACCGGCGAGCTCAGCTCGAGGCTCTCGTGCATCTCGACGATCGCGTCGGTGCTGCAGAGCACGGTCTTCTCGTCTGCCCTGACCTCGGTCTTCTCGATTGTCTACGTGTTTCAGATCGCGGCTTTCGCGCCGGTTTTGGTCGCGCCGTCGCTGCTGGTTCTTCTCGCCTCCACGACGCTCTCTATCGTGGTGTGCCTCGTGCAGCAGGTGCGCTCGAAGGAGCTGCTCCAGCTTTCCGGCACCCTGGGCGCGTGGGAGTACTCGCTGATCAGCGGCATCCAGAAGATCAAGCTTTCCGGCGCCGAGAAGCGCGCCTTCTCGAAGTGGGCCAACGACTACGCCAAGCTCGCGTGGCTGACCTACAACGGCCCCGTCATCACGCGCCTCTCCGGCGCGCTGAGCCTGGCGATCACGCTGGGCGGTACGCTGGCGATCTACTCGTGTGCCCTGGCCGGTAACGTCACGGTGTCCGAGTACATGGCGTTTACCTCGGCGTTTGGTATGGTCAGCGGCGCCTTCTCGTCGCTGACCTCGGTGGCGAGCCAGCTCGCGCAGATCAAGCCCAACCTCGAGCGCGCGGCCCCCATCCTGGACGCCGTGCCCGAGCCGTCCTGCGGCAAGGAGACGATCCGTCGCCTGGGCGGCGGTTTCGAGCTCGACCATGTGACCTTCGCGTACAAGGACGGCAGCGCGCCGGTCCTCAACGACCTGTCGCTTTCTGTAAAGCCCGGCAGCTACGTGGCCATCGTGGGCAAGACCGGCTGCGGCAAGTCGACCCTCATGCGCCTGCTTCTGGGTTTCGAGGAGCCGCAGCGCGGCGCCGTGCTCTACGACAAGCGCGACCTGCGGTCCCTGGACGTCAAGAGCGTGCGTCGCAACATCGGCGTCGTGCTGCAGGACGGCAAGCTCTTTGGCGGATCGGTGCTCGAGAACATCGCCATCAGCTGCCCCGGGCTTACCGAGGAGGAGGCCTGGAAGGCCGCCGAGCTGGCTGGATTTGCCGACGATATCCGCGCGATGCCGATGGGCATGCAGACCATGATCACCGAGGGCGGCGGCGGAATCTCGGGCGGCCAGCGCCAGCGCCTGATGATCGCCCGCGCCGTGGCGGGCCACCCCCGCATCCTCATGTTCGACGAGGCCACGAGCGCGCTTGACAACGTGACGCAGCGCATCGTGAGCGAGAGCCTGGACAGCCTCAAGTGCACGCGCCTGGTTATCGCGCACCGCTTGTCCACGATCCGTCACTGCGAGCGCATCGTCCTGATCGACAAGGGCCGTATCGCCGAGGACGGCACTTACGACGAGCTTATCGCTAAAGACGGCCTCTTCGCCGATCTCGTTCGCCGCCAGCAGGCCTAAACAGGCGGCCACAGCGTAAAAAAACACGATATTGGGAACCTAAACCGCAGGTTGTTTGAAGAGCCGCAATTTCTTCTTCAAGCGACCTGCGGTTTTGTTATGGCATGACTGTTGTTTGAGGCTGCGGAGGGTATTTGCCACACAATATCGTTCTTTTTATTTCCCGGGGACCCTGGGCTACGCGCCCAAGGTGTTCCAATCGATAAAGATCTCTCGGCGAAGCTCGTTTTGTGCCTGAAGCTGGCGCTTTGTCTTGGGGCGGATTGGCGTCGCGGCTTTTTCTGCGATGATATCCAACACGGTTTCGAAGGATCTCGGGCTGGTTATTTGGTCGTAGGTCATTAAAATGACCTCGTAGCCCATGCTTATGAGCGCCGTGGTGCGGTCGGAGTCAGAAATGGCCGCCGCTTCGCTGGCGTGGACTGAGCGCCCTTGGCATTCGACGATTACGCCCGCATTGTTACCCTTTCCCTCGATAAGGATATCTGCATAGCAGGAATCGTAGGGGTAGAGGGTCTTGGCGGAGCGCGACAGCTGGATGCGCTGGTTGTTGAGGATGTTCAGGCCTTCGCCACCGTATGCCCTGGGAAGGCCGAGCAACATCGATGCCTGGACTTCGAAAGGTGATGCGGTGACTCCCGTGAGGTTGGCCAAGACCCACCGCAGGTCCTTTACGCCTTGGAAGCCGCTGACCTGTTCGCAAAAGCGCTTGAGCTCCTCGGGGGTAAGAAGAGGTTTCCTGCTCCAGAGGCTTGTCCCCATGCCATCGACGTTCTCCACGCGCCGCCATCCCTCGCCGGGACGAATGAAGCCCTGGTCATAAGCGGCTTCGAGATCGTATTCAACCCGCTTGCAGGGGTTGAATACGGCAAACGATCCACAGAGCTCGTAGGCTGCCATCAGCAGGTGATTGCGGGATACTTGGCCGGCCATGGTAAGCAGCGTCGCGGCCGGAGAAGTGACGCTAAAACCATAGTCCGTCTCTTGGACAGAGCCGAAGGGCAGCTCGTATTTGATGTACTTGGTGTTGTAGAGGCCTGAGCTATGACGTTGGTTTTGGTCGAAAACCAGGCGTTGAAGCGGCAACCCTAACACTTCGGCCGTGGTTATTGAGGTGGCAATCGAACGATGGTTGCGGCCGATGCTTTCCGTCTTGATCGGAGGGTAAAAAGCCAGGACCTGGGGCGGAGTGCGATGAAAACGAAAAGCGCTGATCCCGCAAAGAGTCAAATCCATGGTGTTCCCATCCAACGACGGCATGTTTCGCTCTAGCGTAAGGAAGAAATTGCGATATTGGGAAGCCAAAGTCGCGTTTATCGAGCAGCGGCTACGTTTCGCCGGCAAAAGCGCAGGTCAGGGAAATCGAGAGCAGAAAGAAGACGACCGCATGCCGACCTGGACACCCAATATCGCATTTTTAATCGGCATGTCGCAACAAAAAGGCCGCCGCCCGAGTGGGCGACGGCCTTGCTAGTCCAATTCGCGATTAGGCGAGAAGAACTTAGGCGTTAAGGGCGGCGTTGACGGCAACGGCGCAGGCGACGGTGGCGCCGACCATGGGGTTGTTGC
>CAVAUD010000005.1:20463-37481 GCA_963591565.1 bacterium | reverse complement strand
CACAAAAACGGGCGCCGACCAATGCCGGCGCCCGTGGAAAGGGGGTCTTGCCTGTTGCGCGGCGCTGCTCGCCGCAGCGCGCCCGCTACTTGCTCGGGGCGATCCAGAACTTGAGCAGCGGGAAGCTCACGATGACGGCGAGCAGGGTGTTGACCACAGACGCTATGGTCGAGGCCAGCGCGGCGTCCATGCCGAAGGTGCCCTGGCAGAAGGACACGACGTAGCTCGGCAGCACGAGGTTCACCACGACGATGATCACAGCAAGCACGCCGTACTTCCAGGCGCTGTCCTTGTAGGACGCGTCGGACTTGAAGACCCACTTCATCTGGACGAAGAAGTTGACGACCTGCGCCAGGACCTCGGCCACCAGGAAGGTCAAAAAGCCGCCCAGGCCGTTGGTCGACGGCGCGGTGTAGTTGAAGATCAGGAACTGGAAGGGGTCGGTCAGGCCCATCATGTTCACGAAGACCGCGGCGCCGGCGGCGGCGCAGACGATGCGGGTGATGGTCGAGATGTTCGACAAGACGTTGAACTTGATGAACTGCCACAGGGCCTCGTGCTCTTCGGTCCAGGTTTTGAAGCTCATGGTTCGATACCTTCTTTCTCGCGCGTGGCGTTAATCCGTTGGTGAGAAGGGCCTGGTCACGGCCCCGTCGTGCTTTTAGGCCTTCGAAGCCGCGTCGATCTTGCCCTTGAGGCTCGCGTTCTGGACGAGGTTCACGATGAACTCGACGATCAGGCGCAGGATGCCGATGATCCAGAAGCCGCGGATCTCCATCACGATGGCGTCGACCATGCGCATGTTGACCATGCCGTCGGTCATCTTGGCCAGCGCGCGCAGCGGCATGTTCCAGATAAAGAGGACGTTCAGGTTGGGCTTGCCGGACTTGTCGGCCTTCGTCTTGATGGCGCGAAGGACCAGCCACACGATCCAGAAGATGGGGGAGCGGCCGTGGTTGAGGTCGCGGAAGCACATGTTGCGATCGATCGCGGGCTTCTCGGCGGGAATCTCGTGGCCGAGAAGGGCTGCGAAGGAGGCGTCGGAGACGTTCATGACGTCGGCCGTCTCGTAGGCGGACATATCACGGCCCTCGTAGGGGTTGGGGGCGCCGGAGCCGGCGATCTGGACCTCGGCGGTCAGGCGGATGTCCTCGCAGGAGGCGCCGATGCGCAGCTCGTAGGTTCCGCCCTCGACCTCCCAGGCGCCTGTGGCCACGTTGAAGTAGCGGAAGGCCTTGTCGCCGAGGTTGACGGTCACGGTCTTGGACTCGCCGGGCTCAAGCTCGACGCGCACGAAGCCCTTGAGCTCCTGCTCGGCGCGGAAGACCTCGTGGTTGGGCTTGGCGACGTAGACCTGGGCTACCTCGGTGCCGGCGACCTTGCCGGTGTTGGTCACGGTGAAGGTCACGTCCCACTCGCCGGCCTTAACGTCCGAGTACTCGAAGGTCGTGTAGGAAAGGCCAAAGCCAAACGGGAAGGCAACGGGCTTCTTGGCGGTCTGGAAGTAGCGATAGCCCACGTAGATGCCCTCGCGGTACTCGCTCTTCCAGTCGTCGGAGGGGAACTTCGCGGAGGAGGGCACGTCGGCCAGGCGATACGGCCAGGTCTCGGTGAGCTTGCCGCTGGGGTTGACCTTGCCGCAGACGAGGTCGAGGGCGGCGCCGGCGCCGGCCTGGCCGCCAAGGGCGCAGTAAAGGACGGCCGGGGCATCCGCCATCCAGTCGCTCTCCACGCAGGAGCCGGCGCTCAAAAGCACGACGACCTTGGGGTTGACCTCGGCCACGGCGCGCAGGAGCTCGACCTGGTTGTCGTTGAGCTTCATGTTGAGACGGTCGGCGCCCTCGGACTCGGCGATCTCGTCCAATGCCAGGGCGAGAAGGACGACGTCGGCACGCTTGGCCAGGTCGACGGCGGCGTCGCGCTTAGAGGCGTTGGCCTCGCCGTGGCGCTCGAAGCCGGGCTCGAAGCCCACGAGGGACAGCTCGGTCTCGTCGATCATGTCGAGAAGCGAGTCGACCTTCGTGGAGTTGACGGCAGAGGAGCCGGCGCCCTGGTAGCGCGGGGTCTGCGCGAAGTCGCCGATAAGGGCGACCTTGGTCTGGGCGGCCAGCGGCAGCAGCGCCTCGCCCTCGACGGCGTCGTTCTTGAGAAGCACCGCGCCCTCGGCCGCGACCTTGCGGGCCAGCTGGTGGTGCGCCTCGGCGTCGAAGGTCTTCTCGGCCGCCAGTACCTTGGGGTGGACGTCCAGGACCAGGTCGATGACCTCGTCGACGCGCTCGTCGACGTCGGACTCCTTGAGGGTGCCGTTGTTGACGGCACCCACGAGCTCGCGGACCGAGCCCAGGCCGGGGGCGGGCATCTCAAAGGTGGAGCCGGCCGCCACGCCCGCGGCGTGGTCGTTGGAGCCGCCCCAGTCGGTGACGACGGCGCCCTTGAAGCCCCACTCGTCGCGCAGGATCTCCTTGAGCAGGTGCTCGTGCTCGTTGACGTAGGTGCCGTTGACCAGGTTGTAGGAGCTCATGATGGTCTTGGGGTCGGCCTCGGTCACGACGATCTCGAAGGCGGTGAGGTAAAGCTCGCGCATGGTGCGCTCGTCGATGACGGAGTTGGACGCCTGGCGGCGGGTCTCCTGGCTGTTCACCGCGTAGTGCTTGGGGCAGGCGCCGATGCCGTTGGACTGGATGCCGCGCACGTAGCCCGCGGCCATCTTGCCGGCAAGGTAGGGGTCCTCCGAGAAGTACTCGAAGTTGCGCCCGCAAAGGGGGTTGCGCTTCTCGCAAAGGCCGGGTCCGAGAAGGACGTCGACGCCCTGGGAGGCCGCCTCCTGGCCCATCGCCGCGCCGACCTGCTCGCCCAGCGCCGGGTCCCAGGTGTTTGCCACGGTAACGGCGGTGGGGAAGCACGTCGCCGGCTCGGAGCCGTTAAGGCCCAGGTGGTCGGCCGCGCCGGCCTGGTGGCGAACGCCGTTGGGGCCGTCCGAAAACTCGATCGCGGGAATGCCGGCGCGCTCGTTGGGCCAGCTGCCGAAGGTGGTCGCGCCCTGCAGCAGCGCGCACTTCTCCTCTAGGGAGAGCTTCTTGATGATGTCCTCGTGCTTCATGTGAGACCTTTCATGGAGGCCAAGCCTGATGAGCCTATCCTTACGATTTTGATGATAGGCGCGCGGTTTTTGGTTTTGTGCATCCATGACACAATCGGCTTTGTTGAGGGCATGATTTGCGGCGGGCGTTTTCGGACGGCCGGTGGGCGGCGCGGGGCCTGTTGGGAGAGCCGCGGCAGGCCGGGCGGCCTTCCTTAGCCGATGTTCACCTCTCGGCAGTTCCCGATGACGACCTTCCTCGCGCCCAGGTGCGCGGGGTTGAACGGGTAGCAGCCCAGGTAGCCGAGGTGGGAGAAGAGACCCTCGAGCTCGCGGTCCGGCGCGTCGGGGTCGCCACCCTCGCCACCGTCCTCGCCCCAGTCCTCATCGTCGCGCAGGGCGCCGGGGCCCGAGAAGCCCGACGGGTCGTTTATCCCGGTGAGGTTGCGGGCAAGCTGCAGCTCCGCCTCCCAGAGCAGGTCCTCTCGCCGCGCCTCCTCCTCGTCCTTCTCGCCGTCGCCCTCGATGTCGACGCCGCGCTCGACGACCAGGCGGCGCAGACACCTCACCAGGTCCTCGTCGTTCACCTGGTTCGCGCCCACAAAGTACACGAGGGTCCCCTTGGGGTACTTGCCGTTCACGAACCTCTCGTCGTCGATGATCTCGATCGCGACCTGTTCCTTGTCCCAGTACATAGCCATGTCCCGCTCCTTCTCGCATCGGTTGTTTTGCTGGCGAGAAGGACTCTACCGGGGCCAGCTTCCACGAACCTTGCAGCAATCTTCCAGCTGGCTTGCACTCGCGAAAAGCCGCAGGTAGACGTGGCGAGAAGAGCGCGGCCCTCGCGGCGGCCCCTCGGCGGGCGGCGCGATTCTTGCCCGCGAGCGGCAAGCCCGCGCGAAATCCCTGTCGCCTGCGTTACCGCCCGAGGCCCGCCGCGCACTTCTCGCCAAGTCTTGTGTCGCCTTTGGAATCGCTCGGGTCTGGGCACCGCGCCCGGCCCGGCGCGCATACAATGGTTGACGCTCAATCCAAGACCCGCCTCGACCCAAGGAGAAACCATGGCCTTGACCGAGATCGACGTGAAGAAACTCGACATCAACCCCTTCGCCGCCATCGACGACGACTGGATGCTCATCACCGCGGGCGACGCCGCCTCGCACAACACCATGACCGCCAGCTGGGGCGGCCTGGGCGTGCTGTGGTCGCAAAACGTCGCCACCTGCTACATTCGCCAGAGCCGCTACACCAAGGAGTTCGTCGACAAGAGCGACCTCTTTACGCTGTCGTTCTACGACCCGGCCAAGTACCGCAAGGCCCTGGGTTACCTGGGCCGCGTCTCGGGGCGCGACGAGGACAAGATCGCCAAGGCCGGTCTCACCGCGCTGCCCGTCGACGGCACCGTGACCTTCGAGGAGGCCCGTCTTACCCTGGTCTGCCGCAAGCTCTACAGCGCCTATCTGGGGCCCGAGGGCTTCGAGCCGGGCCTGGGCCTTGACGAGGCCAACTACCCCGACAAGGACTACCACACCATGTACATCGGCCGCATCGAGCACGCCTACCTGGCTTAAATCGCCGCGCCCGCGCCGTACCCGCACCAAAACGCACGACACCCGCACCACCCCTGCACCGCAAACCGCACGACACCCGCACCGCACCACGACGAGAAAAGAGAGAACAATGACCAAGGTCGCGATTCTTTTTGGCGGCATCTCCACCGAGCACGACATCTCCTGCAAGAGCGCAGACAACGTTATCGCCGCCCTCAACGACCGCTTTGAGCTGGTGCTCATTGGCATCACCAAGGCCGGCGAGTGGTTCCACTACACCGGCGACGCCGCCGACGTGACCGGCGATTGGCAGTCCCACGACACCGAGAAGGTCGTGCTTGTCCCCGGCGGCCGCGGCCAGGGCGGCTTCTACGTCGTGCGCGAGGGCCAGCTCACCCGCCTCGACGTCGACGTGGCCCTGCCCGTCATGCACGGCCAGGGCGGCGAGGACGGCACCCTGCAGGGCGCCCTCGAGATGTGCGGTATGCCCTACGTGGGCTGCGGTGTTCTCGCCAGCGCCGTCTGCATGGACAAGGACGCGTCGCACCGCCTGGCCGCCGCGGCCGGCGTTCGCTCGCCCAAGTGCGAGGTCCTCTACCGTGGCTGCTCCGACGCCGAGAAGGCCGCGGCCGTCGAGGCCTGCGGCGGCTTCCCCGTCTTCGTGAAGCCTGCCCGCGGCGGTTCCTCGATCGGCGTCTCGAAGGCGACCGACGAGGCCAGCTACGACGAGGCCCTGGCCGCCGCCTTCGCGCTCGACCGCAAGGTCGCCGTCGAGGAGGCCATCGTGGGCGACGAGGTGGGCTGCGCCGTCACCGGCGACGCCGTCCACGGCACCTTCATGGGCGAGGTCGACCAGATCGTCGTGACCGGCGGCGGCTTCTTCCGCATCCACCTCGAGAAGAACCCCGGCCAAAACACCGAGCTGCGCTGCCCCTCGAACCTCTCGCCCGAGGTCATGGAGCGCGTCCGCGAGGCCGGCACCCGCGTCTACGAGGCCCTGGGCTGCGAGGGCTTTGCCCGCGTCGACCTCTTTGTCACGCCCGAGGGCGAGGTCGTCTTCAACGAGGTCAACTCCACGCCCGGCCTCACCTACTACAGCCGCTTCCCGCAGATGATGCGCGTCGCCGGCCATGAGCTGGGCGACGTTTTGGCCGACCTCATCGCCAAGGAGCTCGAGGCCTAAGCGCTCTTTCGCTCCAAACCGATCGCGATAACAAAATCCCCCGCTCTTTCGGTCAGTTTTGACGCTGATTTTGACCGAAAGAGCGGGGGATTCTTCTGTGAGGTCCCGGTCTGCCCGTTAAACGCCTTTGCCGCGCGCTAAATCACGATGCCGTCGCAGTGGTCGACCTCGTGCTGGATGATCTCGGCGACGTAGCCGGTGAAGGTGAAGGTCCGCTCGGTCCAGGAATCGTCGAGGTAGCGCACCTTGATGCGGCGCCAACGGCGGCAGGGGCGGGTGCCGTCAAGCGACAGGCACCCCTCCTCGGTCTCGTACTCGTCGACGCCCTCGAGGATCTGCGGGTTGTACATCAGCATGTGGCGCGCCCCGTTGGACACCACGATGATGCGGCGCCTCTCGCCGATCATGTTGGCCGCCATCCCCACGCACTCGTGCGCGTGGGCGGCCAAGGTGTCGAGAAGGTCGCGGCCTATCTCGCGGTCTGCCATGGAGCCGGGGATGGCGGGCTCGCTGGGGACGCGCAGCAGCAGGGGAGAGCGGACGATATCTCGGACCATGGGGCGGGCCTTTCTAGAGGCTAGACATTGCGGGGCACCATTCAACCACGCCCACGTGTCCCATGCCCCGCGGATTTTCTCTGCCGCACAATTTACTTAACTGGCGAGACAAACGCCGCGCCCCGCGGCGCCCGCCCCGACTTACCGGTGCCCGCGCCGGCTGTTCGCCCCCTGGCGACCCTGCGCCGCGCGGTTTCTGGCCGCGGTGTTCTGCGCGCGGCTCATGCCGGGTGCCGGCGAGCCGCCCTTCTTGCCCGCGAAGTCCCCGCGGCCACCTTTGACCTGGCCTTTGTTGGAGCCCTTGCCCGCGCCGCCCTTCCCGGAGCCGCCCTTCTTGCCGGCCCCGCGGCCGCCTGCGGCGCCCTTCTCGCCGGCTGCCTTGGGCGGGTACGGCCGGATCAGGCACTTGGGCCCCATGCCAATGAGGTCCCCGCGCCCGGCCTTGAGCAGCGCCTCGCGCACGAGGTGCCAGTTCTCGGGCTTGCGGTACTGGATTAGCGCGCGCTGCATCGCCTTCTCGTGCGGGTCGCGCGGCACGTAGATGGGCTGCATGTTGCGCGGGTCCAGGCCCGTGTAGAACATACAGGTGCTCATCGTCGAGGGCGTGGGGTAGAAGTCCTGGACCTGCTCGGGCATGTAGCCCATGTCGCGCACGGCCTCGGCCAGCTCGACGGCCTCCTTCATCGTGGAACCCGGGTGCGAGCTGATGAGGTAGGGCACGACGTACTGCTCGAGCCCGGCCGCCTGCGTCGCCTTCTCGAAGCGACGGCAAAACGCGTCGTAGACGGCGCGCGGCGGCTTGCCCATCGCGGCCAGGACCGGGTCGCTCACGTGCTCGGGCGCCAGGCGCAGCTGGCCCGAGACATGGTGGCGGATCAGCTCGTCCAAGAACTTGTCGGATTTGTCGGCCAAGGTGTAGTCGAAGCGCACGCCGCTGCGAACGAAGACCTTCTTGACGCCCGGCAGCTGGCGCAGGTCGCGCAGAAGGTCTGCGTAGGAGTCCTCCTCGACCACCATGTTGCGGCAGAGCGTGGGCCACATGCAGCGCTTGTTGGTGCACACGCCGTGGGTCGCCTGCTTGTCGCAGGCCGAGCGGCCGAAGTTTGCCGTGGGGCCGCCCACATCCGTGATGTAGCCCTTGAAGTGGGGGTCGCGCGTGAGGGCGCGGGCCTCCTCCATGATGGAGTCGTGGCTTCTCACCTGCACAACGCGGCCCTGGTGGTAGGTGATGGCGCAGAAGCTGCACTCGCCAAAGCAGCCGCGGTTGGCCGCGATGGAGAAGCGCACCTCGTCGAAGTCGAAGGCCGGAACACCGCCCGCCTCGTCGTAGTCGGGGTGCCAGGCGCGGGCGTAGGGCAGCTCATAGACGGCGTCGAGCTCGGCCGTTGTCAAAGGCGCCGAGGGCGGGTTCTGCACGACGTAGAGGTTATCGGCCTCGTAGGGCTCGACCAGGCGGCGCGCCGTAATCGAGTCCATGTTCTTGTACTGCACGGCGAAGCTCTCCGCGTAGTTTCTCCGCGCCTCCTTGAGCTTCTCGAAAGAGGGGAGAAGCTCATAGTCGTAGACCTCGCCCAGGTCCTTGGTCTTGTAGACCGAGCCCGCGATCCAGCTCACCTGGTCGATGGGCAGGCCCGAGTCCAGGGCCTCGGCCATCTCGACGATGGACGTCTCGCCCATGCCGTAAAGGAGAAGGTCGGCGCCAGAGTCCACCAGCACGGATCGCTTAAGGGCATCGGACCAGTAGTCGTAGTGCGCAAGGCGCCTGAGGCTCGCCTCGACGCCGCCCAGCACGATGGGCGTGTGCTTAAAGGTTCGGCGGATGAGGTTCGAGTAGACCACGACGGCGCGGTCGGGTCGCGCGCCCATGCGCCCGCCCGGCGTGTAGAAGTCCTTTGACCTGTGCTTCTTTGCCACGGTGTAGTGGTTGACCATCGAGTCCATGTTGCCCGCCGAGACGAGAAACGCCAGGCGCGGCTCGCCAAGGGCGGCGATGCTCGAAGGGTCGTTCCAGTCGGGCTGCGAAATGATGCCCACCTTGAACCCGTGGGCCTCGAGCGTGCGGCTGATGATGGACATGCCAAAGCTCGGGTGGTCGACGTAGGCGTCGCCGCACACATAGACAAAGTCGCACTGCTCCCAGCCGCGCGCGTCCATGTCGGCCCGGCTCACGGGCAGGAAGGCCTCTCGGGGGACCCCGCAGTGCTTTACCTGGGTTTTGTTGTCTTCGCGCGCGCCTTGCTTTGCCATGCCTCTCCTTTGGGTCAAGTCCGTCTATCTTAACCCCTTGAGGCTTACTTTAAAAAATGTGGTCCAACTGTGTTGGAGAAATGGCGAGATTGTGCACTTGACCTGCGCCTGATTGAAGGCCGGGGAGAGGAGGTAAATACACAGTACCTTCTTTCCTTGTTGCCCCCGACGCCTCCCTTCGCGTCGGGGGCGCCCTTGTTTTAAGGGGGCGCTTTACGCGAGAAGGTTACTGCGCGCTTTAGCCAAAGAAAAAACGTCCCCTGCGGTTGCGTTCATGAACCCACCTTCCATAAGGTGGGTGTCCGCATCGCGCGTTCCGGCTTTCTCATCAACGGAGAATACCCGTACTGAACACGAGATATAGGACCCCCAAGTAACGCTTGTCGGTTCACCCAGTTTGCTCCGCAGGGAGACGTTGAGCTCATTATCCAAAAGTCGAAACCCAAATTACAGTCTTGACTTTGAAATGAGGCCCACCGATGCTTGAAACATAGGTGTGCGCACAGTCGAGTTTCTCGCCACCGCGCCCTAATCTTGTATCATGACAAAGAATCAGAAGTCGTCTATCGGCTGTTTTGTCGTTTGGGCTGATTAGGGAGGTGTCGTTTTGCCAAGGGTGGTTCCTGACTGGGTGCCGTTCACCGGTCTTTTTCTCGCAGCTTTTCTCGCCGCCCTCGCCATGACGCCCCTTGCCCGCAAGATCGCTATTCGCCTTGGCGCCGTTGACCAGCCGGGCCCGCGCCGCGTCAACAAGAGCCCCATCCCGCGCATGGGCGGCATCGCCTTGTTCGCGGGCATCGTCTGCGCCTTTATCATCCAGTACGTCGGCACGACCTTCTTTGGCTGGCCCGTGGTTCTTGTGCCGTCGCCAAAGATGCAGGTCAACTATTGGATGCTGGTCTTGGCCTTTGTCGTCATCTTCTTGACGGGCCTTCTCGACGACAAGTTCTCGCTCTCGCCTAAGCAAAAGTTCGCGGGTCAGATCCTGGCCGCGGTCATCGCCGTCATGGGCGGCCTTGTGATCGGCGACATCTCGGACCCGGCGGCCACCGGCGACTTCATCTCGCTGGGCTGGGCGGCCTATCCCATCACGGTCATCTACCTGGTTGCCTACGTCAACATCATCAATTTGATCGACGGCCTCGACGGCCTTGCGGCGGGTATCTCGGCCATCGCGAGTTTCACGACGTTTGTGCTGGCCATCGCCGCCGGACGCCTTGACTCGGCGGCGCTCTCCATCGCCGTCGTTGGCTCCTGCCTGGGCTTTCTTCGCTACAACTTCCACCCGGCGTCGGTCTTCATGGGCGACTCCGGATCGCTTACGCTGGGCTTCGCGCTCGGCTGCGCGTCGTTGCTCTCGGTCACGCGCGTGGCGGGCCTCACGACGATCATCGTCCCTCTCGTCATCGCCGCCGTGCCCATCCTGGACACCTTCTCGGCCATCGTGAGAAGGACCCGCGCGCACGTGAGCGTGGGCCACGCGGATCGCGGCCACATCCACCACCGCCTGATGGACGAGGGCTACGACCAGCGCCAGGCGGTGCTCGTCATGTACGCCTGGACCGCCCTTCTGTGCGCCGGCGCCATCGTCATGACGCAGGTCCAGCCCGTCCCGCGCATCGGCATCTTCTGCCTGCTCTTCGCCGTCTCGATGTTCATCGCCAAGCGCCTGCGCCTGTTCGAGCCGGTGCTCCTGCACCACATCGACCCCAAGACCGGCGAGGACGAGCTCATCACGCCTTCCGACGAGGCCTTCGAGGAAGAGGCCGAGCGCCAGGAGACCCACCACCACAAGACGGGCCGCTAGCCCATGGCTGTGGCCGAGAAGGACCCCTTTACCAGCTGCGAGCTGTGCCCCAGGCGCTGCGGCGTCGACCGCGCGTCGGGCAAGCGCGGCGTCTGCGGCGTTCCGGCCGAGCTGCGCCTGGCCCGCGTGGCCCTGCACTTCTGGGAAGAGCCGCCGATCTCTGGCGAGAAGGGCTCGGGCGCGGTGTTCTTCTCGGGCTGCCCCCTGCGCTGCGTTTTTTGCCAGAACCACGAGATCTCGTCCGAGGGCTTTGGCCGCGAGGTGAGCGTGTCTCGCCTGGCCGCGGCGATGCTCGAGCTTCAGGCCCAGGGCGCCCACAACATCAACCTGGTGACCGCCCTGCACTATGCGCCCAAGGTGCGCGAGGCCCTTCTCGCCGCCAAGGACGCCGGCCTTGACCTGCCCGTCGTTTGCAACACGAGCGGCTACGAGCTGCCGCGCGCCATCGAGTACATGGCCGACGTCGTGGACGTGTGGCTTCCCGACTTCAAGTACGCCGACCCCAAGCTGGCCGGCGCCCTCTCCGGCGCGCCCGACTACCCGCAGGTCGCAGCCGCCGCCCTCGAGGCCATGGTTGCCGCCGTCGATGCCCGTGGCGGCCGCCTTATGGGCGAGGACGGCCTCATGAAGCGCGGCATCATCGTGCGCCACCTCGTGCTGCCCACGCATGCCGACGACTCCTGCGCGGTCCTCGACCGCGTGTGGGACATCGCCCAAAACCGCGTCGACCTCTCGGTCATGAACCAGTACACCCCCAACGCCGAGTGCCGCCGCCGCGGCGGCGCGCTTGCCCAGACCCTCGACGACCTCGAGTACGAGGTTGTTCTCTGCCACGCCGATGACCTGGGCTTCGAGCATCTCTGGTGGCAGGAGGGCGGCACTGTGTCCGAGAGTTTCGTTCCCGCTTTCGACGCCACGGGAGTTTGCGGAGATGAGCTGGGAGATTTAAGGGTATAGTCACCTTGTCTGTAAACGCCGCGCCCGGGTGGCTATTCCCTCGCGGCACACGCCATGGAGGAACCATGTCAGACCAACCCACCCTGAGCGAAGAGGAGCGCGCCGAGCTCGAGCAGTTGCGTGCCGAGAAGGCCGCGCGCGAGCAGGCCCAGGCCGAGGCGGCCGAGCGCGCCGAGCTCGAGCGCCTGCGCGCCGAGCAGGCCCGCGCGAAAGCCGAGGCGGCCCGCAGCCAGGCCGAGCAGGCCGAGGCCGCCCGCATCGCCGCCGAGCGCGAGCGCGGCCGCAAGCTCATGGAGCCCGACGAGGACGACGAGGACATTAAGATGCCCGTGGGGCAAAAGGTCGTCATCGGCATCGTCGCCTTCGTGGCGGTCGTGATGGTCCTCCTTCAACTTTTGGGTAGGCGATAACCATGTCCTTGACCGACCGCACCAAACCCACCGACGTTTGTCTCAACACCGACCTCTACGAGCTCACGATGGCGCAGGGCTTCTGGGAGTCCGGCTTGACGGAGGCCCAGGCCTGCTTCAACGCGTTCTTCCGCGAGAACCCCTTTGGCGGCGGCTACGGCATCTCCTGCGGCACGGGCCAGATCGCCGACCTTGTCGAGAACTTCGTCTACGACGACGTCGACATCGAGTACCTGGCCTCGCTTGAGGCCCCCGGCGGCGGCAAGATGTTCAAGCCCGACTTCCTTGAGTTCCTCCGCGGCCATCGCCTGGACCTCACGATCGACGCCGTGCCCGAGGGCGAGGTCGTCTTCCCGCGCGAGCCCATGGTGCGCGTGATGGGCCCCGTCATCGACTGCCAGCTCATCGAGACCGCCCTTCTCAACCTCGTGAACTTCCAGACCCTGGTGGCCACCAAGACCGCCCGCGTCGTGAAGTCGGCCGAGGGACACCCCGTCTCTGACTTCGGCCTGCGCCGCGCCCAGGGCCCCGACGGCGGCCTGGCGGTCGCCCGCGCCTCCTATGTCGCGGGCGCGTCCTCGACCTCCAACGTGCTCGCCGGCAAGATCTACGGCATCCCGGTCTTCGGCACGCACGCGCACTCCTGGGTCATGGCCTTCCCGACCGAGCTCGAGGCCTTCCGCGCCTTCGCCAAGTCGAGCCCCAAGAACTGCTGCCTTCTTCTCGACACCTACGACGTCCACCAGGGCATCAAGAACGCCGTCATCGTGGGCAAGGAGATGGAGGCGGCGGGCGAGAAGCTCGCGGCCGTGCGCATCGACTCCGGCGACCTGGCGCGCCTTTCCAAGGAGGCCCGCGCGGCCTTCGACGAGGCCGGGCTGCCTTACGTCAAGATCTCGGTCTCCAACGACCTCGACGAGTACACCATCCAGTCGCTCTTCGCGCAGGGTGCCCCCATCGACTCCTTTGGCGTGGGCACCAAGCTCGCGACCTGCGATCCCCAGCCGTCGCTGGGCGGCGTGTACAAGCTCTCGGCCATCCGCTCCGCGGCCGACGAGCCCTGGCGCCCGGTGATCAAGCTCTCCGAGCAGGCCTACAAGCGCACCATCCCCGGCATCCAGCATGTCCTTCGCTTCTATGACGAGGCGGGATGTCCCACCGGCGACATGATCTGCCAGGAAGGCGAGCAGCCCCAGTCCAACGAGATGATCGACATCCTGGACACCTACAGCTCCTACTTCGTGTCCGGCGAGCCCAAGGAGCTCCTCGAGCGCGTCGTCGAGCACGGCCAGGGCGTGGGTGGCGGCACCATCGAGCAGGCCCGCGAGCGCTGCAAGAACTCGATCATGCACCTCGACGCCGCGATCACGCGCTTCCTCAACCCGCAGACCTATCCCGTGGGCCTTGACCTGGGCCTGGCGCAGCTTCGCCACGACCTCGCGCACGAGGAGCGCGCCTCCTCGGGCCGAGCGGTCCTCGACTAGGCGGGACGCCTGCGCGCGGCCCTTCTCGGCCGTGCGTATCTGCTAGACTTACAACCCGGGCGCCGCCTTGGCACCCGGGTTTTTATTTCACATCCAAGGAGAAGACCTATGTCTGCCAACCTCGAAGAACTTGTCCGCACCGCCATCGCGTCCGCGCAGGAGGCGGGCGACCTTCCGGCCTTCGAGGTCGCCGACCTCGGCCTCGAGCGTCCCGCGGACCCCACAAACGGCGACTGGTCCTCTACCGTGGCCATGCGCTCGGCCAAGCTCGCACGCATGGCTCCCGCCAAGATCGCCGCGGCCATCGTGGCCCACATGCCGGCAGACGAGAGCCTGAACAAGGTCGAGGTCGCGGGCCCCGGCTTCATCAACTTCTATCTCAACGCCGCCTCGGCCAACGACGTCTTCCGCCGCGTGCGCGAGGAGGGCGCCGACTTCGGCCGCTCCAACCTGGGCGCGGGCCAGAAGGTCCAGGTCGAGTTCGTCTCGGCCAACCCCGTGGGCCCTCTGCACATCGGCCACGGCCGCTGGGCGGCCCTCGGCGACTCGCTGTGCCGCGTGATGGAGCACGCCGGCTTCGACGTCGAGCGCGAGTACTACATCAACGACCACGGCTCGCAGATGGACGTCTTTGGCCACTCGATCTCTATGCGCTACCTGCAGCTCGTTAAGCTGATGGGGGAGGGCAAGACCTGCGAGGAGGCCGTGGCCGCGCTTCTCGCCGACCGCGAGGCCTACGTCGCCGACGAGGGCGACGAGCACCCCGAGACCCACCCCTTGACCGACGCCTTCAACGAGGCCCTGGGCGGCAACGCCTACGCCGGCGACTACATCGTCGACTTGGCCGCCCGCTTCGTCGAGATGGACGGCGACGCGCTTGCCGGCGCCACCGAGGACGAGCGCTGCGAGAGCTTCCGCGAGCGCGGCTACAAGATGATGCTCGAGTCCATCCGCGAGACCTGCCACGAGGCCCGCTGCGACTTCGACGTGTGGTTCTCTGAGCGCAGCCTCTACGACAAGGACGCCGAGGGCCTCTCCGCCGTCGACCGCGCGCTCGCCAAGCTCGAGGAGCTGGGCTACCTGTACAAGGACGAGGCGGGCGCCCTGTGGTTCCGCTCGACCGACTTCGGCGACGACAAGGACCGCGTCCTCATCAAGACCAACGGCGAGTACACCTACTTCGCCTCCGACGTCGCCTACCACTGGAACAAGTTCTGCCGCGTCGACCACGTCATCGACATCTGGGGCGCCGACCACCACGGCTACATCAAGCGCGTGCAGTCGGTCTGCGAGGCGATGGGCTACCCCACGCAGTTCGAGGTCCTTCTCGGCCAGCTCGTGAACCTGCTTCGCAACGGCGAGCCGGTGCGCATGAGCAAGCGCAAGGGCACGATGGTCGCCTTCGACGAGCTTCTCGCCGAGGTGGGCGCCGACGCCACGCGCTACACGCTGGTCGCCAAGTCCAACAACCAGATGATCGACTTCGACATCGAGCAGGCCAAGAAGCAGGACAACACCAACCCGGTCTACTACGTGCAGTACGCCCACGCCCGCATCTGCTCGATCCTGCGCCGCGCCGCCGGCGTCGACGTCGAGGCGGCCGCCGAGCTGGGCATGGACGAGGTGGCGAGCAGGGCCATCGGCGAGACCTACGACCTGGGTCTTCTCACCGACGCGGCCGAGGCGTCGCTGGCCCGTAAGCTCTCCGAGTTCGCCGGCCTGGTCGAGTCCTGCGCCCGCGACCGCGCGCCTTTCCGCCTCACGCACTACGCCGAGGAGCTGGCGGCCGAGTTCCACTCGTTCTACGCCGCCTGCCAGGTCCTGGGAAGCGAGACGCGCCCGATGGACCCCGAGCTCTCCCGCGCCCGTCTCGCCGCCTGCGACGCCACGAGGCGCGTGTTGGCGCTAACGCTCAACATGATCGGCGTTGCCGCACCTCAAAGCATGTAATGGTAATGCCCACTATGTAACACTTTTATGTACGAGAACGGCGCTGTTGGCTCAGCGCCGTTTTGTTTTAGGTATACTTCATTCCTAACTAGGGCTGTTTTCGCACAGCGCCAGAGGTCTGTTTCTTTGAAGAGGGCACAGGAGCCGTATATGGACCTAAGGGAGTTCATGTCCGTCCGCAGGGCATACAACATCGTCAGGCAAATGGCCTCCGGCGAGATGCGCCTGACCTTTGAGGAGTTTGCCGTCCTGTGCAGGCTCGAGGTCGCCGCGGCCCCTCTCAAGACCTCCGTCATCGCCGAGTACCAGGGCGCCCTTCGTCCCACGATGACCCATCGCACGAGCCACCTCGCTAATCTGGGTTACATCGAGCGCACCGAGGGCGACGAGGACCGCCGCAACGTCGTGTGCGCCATCACGCCCGAGGGCTCCGCCGCCCTGCGCGAGCTTTGCGACAAGACCCGCGCGCAGATCCCCACCGGCAAGGCCCTTTCGCGCACCTCTTCCGAGCGCATGTGCAAGTACGTCGACGCCATGGGCTCGGTTTTTTGCAAAGCGTCCGACCTGGTGCTTCTTGGCCTTTTGAGCTCCGAGACGGGCGAGCTCACGATCATGGGGCTCGTCGAGGCGCTCGGTCTTTTGCAGCCCACGGTCTCGATGTCGGTCTCGGGCTTGGTCCAAGAGGGGCTGATCGAGCGCGTTACCGGCAACGGGAGCGGCCGCGCGCCGCTGCTCAAGCTTACCCGAGCCGGCGAGAAGACCGCAGGTGAGCTGGGAGACGTGATCTCGAATCTCGTGGTGAGGCGTAAGACGCACAGCGCGTAAGAATGTGAATCTTCCCATAACCGTACCCGTGAATCGCCCAATCCTGGGCAAACGTGAAATCGGGCTTCGGTTATGGGAAGATTTCTCTGTGTAGCGCACGCGTATTTCTCGCCGATGACACGTTTTTGTCAAATGTGCTATCTTTTGTGCAAGTTAAGCGGTTGCTTAACTTTTTTCCCTTGCTAAAACAAAATTTGCCGTCGTAGGCATCTTGTTTTGACCCGGCGCGATTCGGCGCGCCGTTTTTCACATGTCACAAGCGGCGCCTTCGCGCGCCAACACAGAGAGGTGTCACATGTCCGAAGAGACATCCGCGGCCGAGCAGCTCACCTTAGACGTTGCGGCCGAGAAGCCCAAGAGGCGCACCCGCAAGAAGCCCGTCGAGGAGGTCGCTGCCGCCGGCGACGCTCCCGTCGAGGAGAAAAAACCTGCTCGCCGCGGTCGTAAGCCCAAGGTTGCCGTTGACGCCGCAGAGGCCCCCGTCGATGCTCCCGCAGCCGAGAAACCCGCCCGTAAGAAGCGCGTCTCAAAGAAGGCCGCGGCAGCCGAGGACGGCGAGAAGACCGAGCCCGCGCAGCCCGTCGAGGAAGGCGCGGACGTAAAGCCCCGCCGTCGTGGCCGTAAGCCCAAGGCGGCGCAGGTAGAGGGCGAGGTCCTCGCGCCTGTCGCCCCCGAGGCCGCCCCCGCCGACGCCGAGGCGCCCGCAAAGCCCCGTCGCCGCCGCGCCCGCAAGGACGCCGCGACCGAGGCACCTTCCGTCGAGGAGATGACGCGCGTCACCGAGGCCGCGACGCAGGCCTCCAGCGAGCCCACCCCCATGCCCTCGCAGGTCATCGACGCCGTTGATAAGGGCGACGCTGCCGAGAAGCCCGCTAAGGAGGGCCGTCGCCGCCCCGGCGACAAGGGCCTCAAGGCCGAGAAGGCCGAGCGCAAGGACGGCGGCGAGCGCGACAAGGCCGACCGCGGCGA
>CAVAUD010000005.1:0-20402 GCA_963591565.1 bacterium | reverse complement strand
AAGGCCGAGCGCAAGGACAACGACCGCGGCGACAGGGGAGAGCGCAACGGCCGCTTCGACCGCAACGAGCGCCGCAACCGCAACCGTAACCGCAACCGCCGCGGCCAGGATGTCCAGGCGGCCCCCAGCCTTTCTCGCGAGGAGCTCGCCGAGATGAAGGTGGCCGAGCTTCGCTCCAAGGCCGCCGAGCTGGGCGTCGAGTACGTCGGCGTCCGCAAGCCCGACCTTGTCGAGGCCATCTACGCCGCCGCGGCCAAGGCCGAGGGCTTCCGCACCGTCGAGGGCGTCCTCGAGATGTCCAACGAGGGCTACGGCTGGGTGCGCACCGGCAACTACATGGAGGGCGACAACGACGCCTTTGTCCACCAGCAGATCGTTCGCAGCCTGGGGCTTCGTCCCGGCGACTACATCACCGGCAACGTCGGGCCCGGCCGCGGCAACTCCAAGTACCCGCCCGTGACGAGCGTCACCACCGTCAACGGCGGCCCCGCCGAGAACCTCAAGGCCCGCCCGCGCTTCCGCGACCTCACGCCGGTCTACCCCAACGAGCGTCTCACCATGGAATGCGGCAAGGACTCCATCACCGGCCGCGCGATCGACCTGGTGAGCCCCATCGGCAAGGGCCAGCGCGGCCTTATCGTCAGCCCGCCCAAGGCCGGCAAGACCACCGTGCTCAAGAAGATCTGCCAGTCCATCGCCTCGAACAATCCCGAGGTGCACCTCTTCTGCCTGCTCGTCGACGAGCGCCCCGAGGAGGTCACGGACATGCAGCGCTCCATCAAGGGCACCGTCGTGGCCTCGACCTTCGACATGCCGGCCGAGAACCACACCCGCGTCTCCGAGCTCGTGATCGAGCACGCCAAGCGCCTGGTCGAGATGGGCCAGGACGTCGTGGTCGTCCTCGACTCCATCACCCGCCTGGCGCGCGCCTACAACCTCGCGCAGCCCGCGAGCGGCCGCATCCTCTCGGGCGGCGTCGACTCGGCGGCACTGTACCCGCCCAAGAAGTTCCTTGGCGCGGCGCGCAACATCGAGAACGGCGGCTCGCTCACGATCATCGCCTCTGCCCTGGTCGACACCGGCTCCAAGATGGACGAGGTCATCTTCGAGGAGTTCAAGGGCACCGGCAACATGGAGCTCAAGCTCGACCGCGACTTGGCCGACAAGCGCATCTTCCCGGCCATCGACCCGGTCTCCTCGGGCACGCGAAACGAGGACCTGCTCGTCTCGCCGGAGTACCAGCCCTTCGTCTGGGGCATCCGCCGCGTGCTTGCCAACATGAACAACGTCGAGCGCGCCGCGAACGCCCTGGTCAAGGGCCTCAAGGGCACCGACAACAACAAGGAGTTCCTCATCAAGAGCGCCAAGAAGGCCCAGCAAAGCGACTACATCGCCTAGCCTGCGGCGCGCGCATCCAGCGCTTCTCGGCGCACATCTCGGCGAACTTCTCGCCAAGACACCAAATTGGGGCCCGGGTCCATTCGACTCGGGCCCCACACATTTGTTGACGTGGCAATCATTTAACAAAACGACTCTTGAAACTCGTCGAAATGCAGGTATAGTTTTTCTAGTTTCACCTTTTAGATGTGTCACGCGGTCAATGAAGATAAAACGATGCCCTCCGCAGACACCATTCACCGCCGCCGCGCGGTTCTTTTGGTATAGAGCCATCCAGGTTTCTGAGGTCATCGCTTTGCTTCCGCCGCTGTTTTATGGAGGAGGTCACAAGCCATGGCTGAGCGCGTCAATCCGGCGGTGGTCGCAGGTTTGGTCGCCGCGGGTGCGGTCGCGGTCCCGCAAACCGCCCAGGCCTTGCCTCTCCAGGAAGTCTCCGAGTTCGTCTACGCCTCGCCGCAGACCGCGCTGGTGTGCGGTTTCGTGGGCGGCGTGATGTGCTGCGCGGCAACCGTGGCCGTCGCGGGCGGCATCGGCACCCTTGTCGAGAGGCGCCGCGAGCGCGACGTCCCCCAGCTCACCTTTGCGTCGCATGCGCAAGCTCGCGAGGCACAGTTCCAAGCCGAGAAACCCGCTGATGCCGCGGCCCCGCAGCGCGCCGCGCGTTTCTCCGCAACCCCTGCACCCAAGCAGGGCCAGGCTGCGGCCCCCGCTGCCCGCAAGGCCCACGCCGCGACCGACTACGAGGACATCGCGACCAACTACGTGGGCCGCAACACCTTCAAGGAGCGCATGGCCACCCGCGCCGCCGGCGTCGCCGAGACCCTGCGCGCCCGCATCGAGGCCGAGTCCATGCGCGACATGCCCGTCATCACGCGCGCCGACGGCTCGGTGGGCGACGTGGGCACCGGCTGGTGGACCGCCGCCGTGGGCCAGGAGGCCATCTCGGCCAACAAGGGCTACGCCGACGACTCGGGCTCGCTCGAGATCCCCTCTGATTTCACCAACCCCGGCGCCGAGAAGTTCTTCACCGAGGCGGCCAAGAAGACCTCTGGCGTGAGCATCTCGGAGCGCATCGCCTACATCGACGAGGGCGCCTTCCCCGAGCGCCGCAGCGTTTCCGACCTCAGCGCCGAGGCCGACGCCTGGGCCACCTCGCTTCGCTCCATCGACGAGAAGATCGCCGCCGAGTCGGGGGCTGCCAAGGTCGTCACCGCGCCTTCCGAGACCGGTGCCGCCGCTCCCGTGCACGCCGCCTTCTTCGACAACATCGGCGACGTCGACACGCTCGACGAGCCGGACAACATGGAGACCCCGACCTCGTTCCTCATGTTCAAGAACCCTGCGGGCCACCCCGAGGTCCACGACGCCGAGAGCTACGTCGACTACCTCATCGACGACGAGTTCAAGCGCAACTCCTCCAAGGCCGCCCGCGTGAGCTCCAAGAACTTCCTGCGCCTGGTCCAGGGAGGTACCCAGCCCGGCAAGACCGGAGCCGCCCGTCGCCACGACGCGACCTCGGGCAGTGCCCCCGCCCTCTACGTGGGCAAGCACTTCGCCCCGGCGACAAAGGCCAAAGAGGCATAAAACCATGCGGAATCACCCCGGGTCCAGCCGCTCGTGCGCGACGCGCGGCTGGACCATCTTCCTTATCCTGTGGGTCGCGTTCATCTGGGGCCACTCGCTGGTCCCAGGTGTCGACTCCAGTGCCGAGAGCAGCCGCTTCGTCGACCTCTTCTACAACGTCTTCGTTCGTCTCGGCGTGAGCGACCGCTCCCTCATGACCTTCTTGGTGAGAAAAGCCGCGCACTTCTCGGAGTACGCGGTGCTGGGTTTCTCGGCCCACGCGCTCTTTAGGTCGCTCTCGGCGGACGGGCGCCTGCGTACCCGATGGCTGGCCCTTCTCGCCGCCCTTGTCCCGGTAATGGATGAGTCGATCCAGCTTTTTACCCCGGATCGCAGCGGCCAGGTGAGCGATGTCCTTCTCGATTTATCGGGCATGCTTTTTGGCGCGCTTGTGTTTCTCGCTGCCGCAAAAATCGGCAAATGGCTCAAAACACGTAATAAACGATAGGTTTTTGGCCTTAACTGTTTCTGAATTGATTCTTTTTGTTTCTCCCGGTTTAAGGTTGGGCACTATTTGCGCCGCTTGAGCGCGCGGCAAGCTAACCTCTGTTCATTCACTTTCACACAGGAAGTGGCTTTTGAAGGAGGAGATCTTTATGCTCAACAACGTTTCTCGTCGCCAGTTCGTCGAACTCTCCGGCATCGTTGCCGCGGGCCTCGGCCTCGCCGGCTGCTCCGGCAGCTCCGACAGCGGCTCTTCTTCCAGCTCTTCGTCCGACGCCATCAAGGTCGGCATCATGGGCCCGCTCACCGGCTCCGTCGCCCAGTACGGCGTCGCCTGCCGCGACGGCGCGCTGCTCTACTTCAAGCAGCTCAACGCTGACGGCGGCATCAACGGCAAGCAGGTCGAGACCGACGTCCAGGACGAGAAGGGCGACGCCACCGAGGCCGTCACCGTCTACAACAAGCTCGTCGAGGACGGCGTTACCGCCATCGTGGGCGACGTCACCTCCAAGCCGACCATCGCCGTGGCCCAGAAGTCCGTCGAGGACAACATGCCCTGCGTGACCGCCTCCGCCACCACCGCCGACGTCATCTCCTACGGCGACAACTACTTCCGCGCCTGCGTGACCGACCCGTTCCAGGGCAAGGTCATGGGCGAGTTCGCCAAGAAGCAGGGCTACACCAAGGTCGCCACCATCTTCGACTCCGGCGACGACTACGCCTCCGGTGTCGCCGAGGCCTTCGTCGAGCAGTGCAAGTCCGCCGGCATCGAGGTCGTGGACGAAGAGGGCTATCCTTCCGCCTCCACCGACTTCAACGCCCAGCTGACCGCCATCATCGCCAAGTCCCCCGACGCGATCCTCTCCTCCAACTACTACCAGGAGGACGGCCTGATCGTCACCCAGGCCCGCCAGCTCGGCTTCAAGGGTGCCATCATGGGCGCCGACGGCTGGTCCGGCATCATCGGCGGCGAGCAGGACTACGCCAGCGCTGCCGACCTCGAGGGCTGCTACTACTGCTCCTCCTTCGTCGCCTCCAACCCCGACGCTTCCGTCCAGAAGTTCATCGAGGACTTCAAGGCCGAGTACGGCGACGCCCCCACCAACTTCAACGCCCTGGGCTATGACGCCGCCGCCATCGTGGCCGCCGGCCTCAAGGCCGCCGAGGAGAAGGGCGGCACCCCCGGCTCCGACGACTACAAGCAGGCCGTGATCGACGGCATCGCCGCCGCTAAGGTCGAGGGCGTCACCGGCACCATCTCCTACTCCGGCACCGGCGATCCCCAGAAGTCCACCCTGGTCATCACCTTCAAGGACGGCGTCGAGGAGATCTTCGACACCATCGAGGCCTAAGCGATTGGCCCTGCTCCTTTAAACCCATGGCACCGAAACCCCTCGTTAACAGGTGTTTCGGTGCCTGTGTTGTATCTATCGGACTCGTTGTAGAAGGGATGTGTGTGTCGTGACGTTTTTAACGCAGCTGCTCAACGGCCTGTCGCTCGGCAGCATCTACGCACTGGTGGCCTTGGGCTACACCATGGTGTACGGCATCATCTTGCTCCTCAACTTCGCCCACGGCGACATCATCATGGTGGGCGGCTACCTCGCCTGGATCGCCTTGTCTGTCCTGGGCCTGCACCCCGCGCTCGCGGTTCTCATGTCGGTCGGCGGCTGCATGCTCCTGGGCGTCCTCATCGACAAGATCGCCTACGCGCCCCTGCGCGACGCCCCGCGCCTGTCGATCCTGATCACCGCCATCGGCGTGTCTTACTTCCTCGAGAACGGCGGTCAGCTCGTCTTTGGCGCCGCGGCCAAGGTCGTCCCGTCCTTCGGTGACTTTGGCTCGCTGACCTTTGCCGACGTGACGTTCAAGGGCTCCTCGATCCTCACCATCGTGGTGACCGCGGCGGCCACGCTCATCCTTACCTTCCTGGTCCAGAAGACCAAGCTCGGCAAGGCCATGCGCGCCGTTTCCGAGGACATGGGCGCCGCCCGTCTCATGGGCATCAACGTCAACCACACCATTTCCTTCACCTTTGCCGTGGGCTCCGCGCTTGCCGGCATCGGCTCGGTGCTCTATTGCATGGCCTACACCCAGATCACCCCGACGATGGGCATCATGCTCGGCACCAAGGCCTTCGTCGCCGCTGTTCTCGGCGGCATCGGCTCGATCCCGGGCGCCGTTATCGGCGGCCTGATCGTCGGCCTCGCCGAGGTCGCCGTCTCTGCCGTGGGTCTCTCCGTCTGGCAGGA
This sequence comes from bacterium, assembly GCA_963591565.1. Classification (GTDB taxonomy): domain Bacteria; phylum Actinomycetota; class Coriobacteriia; order Coriobacteriales; family Atopobiaceae; genus Paratractidigestivibacter. Next base: position 14,685 of record CAVAUD010000005.1, on the reverse strand, counting down.
CGCCGTCGTCTTCTTGCTGCTCATCATCGTGCTCGTCATCAAGCCGACCGGACTTCTCGGCCGCCCGATGACGGAGAAGGTCTAGGAGGTGCGCGGCATGAAAGAGAAGAACGTGAACCAGACCGATTCCAAGCCCGTCATCACCACCGGCATCGGGTCCGTCTCGGGCGCCTACCGCACGCTGCCCATGCCCGTCCGCTACGCCATCAACGCCGTGCTTGTCCTGGTCTTTATGGTTGTTGGCCAGGCCATGGTCTCTGGCGGCGTGGTTTCTCGCTACCAGACCGGCGTGCTGGAGCAGGTGGGCATCTACATCATCATGGCGGTGTCGCTCAACATCGCCACCGGCTACCTCGGCCAGCTGCCGCTGGGCCACGCCGGTTTCATGAGCGTGGGCGGCTACTCCTGCGCCCTGTTCATCATCCACATGATGCCGGTCTTTGGCCTGACGGCCAAGACCATGGCGGCCGATAACCCCGCGGCCATCCTGCTGCTGATCCTGGGCCTTATCTTCGGCGGCCTGTGCGCGGCCCTGTGCGGCCTGATCATCGGTATCCCGGCGCTTCGCCTCAAGGGCGACTACCTGGCCATCATCACGCTGGGCTTCGCCGAGATCATCCGCGTCGTCATCAACAACATCGACGGCGTCCTGGGCTTCGACCTCACCGGCGGCGCGAAGGGCCTCTCGGGTATCCCGAGCTACACGAGCTTCCTGCGCGTCTTCCTCACCGTGGCTGCGGTTCTCTTCCTCATCCACACCATGATGAAGTCTCGCCACGGCCGCGCCATTCTCGCCATCCGCGACAACGAGATCGCGGCCGAGGCGTCCGGCGTGAACGTCACCTATTACAAGACGCTGGCCTTCGTGGTCTCCGCCTTCTTCGCGGGCGTCGGCGGCGCCCTCTACGCCGGCTGCATCGGCGTCATGGACCCCTCGAAGTTCGGCTTCATGAAGTCCGTCGAGATCCTGGTCATGGTCGTCCTGGGTGGCATGGGCTCGATGTTGGGCTCGGTCATCTCCGCGACCGTCCTCACGATCCTGCCCGAGGCCCTGCGCGCCTTCGCGACCTACCGTATGGTCGTCTACGCCGTCGTCTTGATCATCGTCATGATCTTCCGTCCCCAGGGTCTTCTCGGCAGCTACGACTTCTCGCTGTCGCGCATCATCGAGCGCGTCATGAACGGTGACTTTGCCTGGAAAAAGAAGGCCGGCGCGGCCGCGGACGAGAAGGACGCTAAGGAGGTGGCTTCCCGTGAGTAAAGACCCCAACAAGAGCGTGCTTGTCCAGCCCGAGTCGGTGAACCTCATCCCCGAGCGCGACTTTGGCAAGGCTCCGGTCCTCGAGGCCCACAACATCGGCATCGACTTCGGTGGCCTGACCGCCGTCGACGAGTTCACCATCGCCCTTGGCCGCACCGAGATCTCGGGCCTGATCGGCCCCAACGGCGCGGGCAAGACCACGGTCTTCAACCTCTTGACCAACGTGTACAAGCCCACGCGCGGCTCCATCATGCTTGACGGCGTGGCGACCGCGGGCAAGTCGGTCACCGAGGTCAACCGCATGGGCATCGCCCGTACCTTCCAGAACATCCGCCTCTTCACCCAGATGACGGTGGAGGAGAACATCCTGGTGGGCTACGGCAGCTCCATGAAGACCAATCTCTTGACCGATGTCCTGCGCCTGCCCGCCCACTGGAAGCAGGAGGCCGAGTACCACGACAAGGCGCTTGAGCTTCTCGACATCTTCGACATGCGCAAGTACGCCGATGCCAAGGCCGGAAACCTTCCTTACGGCGCCCAGCGTCGCCTGGAGATCCTGCGCGCTTTGGCGACCGGCCCCAAGGTCCTGCTGCTCGACGAGCCCGCGGCCGGCATGAACCCGGCCGAGACCGAGGAGCTCATGGAGAACATCCGCCGCATCCGCGACGAGTTCGGCATCGCCATCCTGCTCATCGAGCACGACATGTCGCTCGTCATGGGCGTCTGCGAGGCCGTCGGCGTCCTGGACTACGGCCGCATCATCGCCAAGGGCACGCCTGAGCAGATCCAGAACGACCCCAGGGTTATTGAGGCATATCTCGGCAAGCAGGCGGTGAACTAGCATGGCAGACAAAACAGAGACCTTGCTGTCCGTCAAGGACATCCATGTGAGCTACGGCGCCATCAAGGCCGTCCGCGGCATCTCCTTCGACATCCACGCCGGCGAGATCGTGACCTTGATCGGCGCGAACGGCGCCGGTAAGTCGACCACGCTGAACACCGTCGCGGGCCTGATTCGCCCCGATGCGGGCTCGGTCGAGTTCAAGGGCCAGAACATCGTGGGCGTCAAGGCGCACAAGATCGTGGCCCAGGGCATGGCCCTGTGCCCCGAGGGCCGTCGCGTCTTCTCGCAGATGAGCGTGGCCGAGAACCTCGAGATGGGCGGCTACACCCGCAACGACGCCGAGAACAAGGAGACCCTCGAGCACGTCTACGAGCGCTTCCCGCGCCTGAAGGAGCGCATGGGCCAGATGGCCGGCACCTTGTCCGGCGGCGAGCAGCAGATGCTGGCGATGGGCCGCGCGCTCATGAGCAAGCCCGACCTGCTGATGCTCGACGAGCCCTCGATGGGCCTGGCGCCGATCCTGGTCCAGGAGATCTTCGACATCATCAAGGAGCTCAACGAGGCCGGTACCACGATCTTGTTGGTCGAGCAGAACGCGAACATGGCGCTTTCGATCGCGGACAGGGCCTACGTCCTCGAGATCGGCACGATCAAGAAGTCTGGCACGGGCGCGGAGCTGCTCGTCGACGACGACGTGAGGAAGGCCTACCTGGGAGGGTAGGCGAATCCGGGTCGGGGGACGGGTTGATGGTCGATCCGGGTCCCCGGTCCCTCCAACTCATCTCCAGGCTCAGACAGTCCTCGAAAAGCCCTTCTCCTCAATGAGGAGAAGGGCTTTTCTGCGGAACTCGCCTGGAGATGAGTTGGAGGGACGGGCATGTGGGGCGCGGCTTTACAGCGCGCCTCGCGGGTTGGGGCGCCCTCCCTGGCAGAAGGTCGCTTTTGCATCGGGAGGGGCGGTTGCGGCTCAACCGCTCATCTGCAATTTAATGACTTGTCTGATAGATTTTTGGGTTCTCGGCTGCAGGATGTTGGGTTGTCTGACGATTTGCCTACAAAAAAGGGGCTTGTCTGATGAGGGAGCATCAGACAAGCCCTGATTTTGCGGGTCGGGGCGTTAGGGCGCTGGCTAGTTGATGAGCTCGACGGTGGTCCCTAAGGAGTTGGCGGTGAGGGTTTGGAGCCAGAAGGTGGGGGCGGTGGCGGAGAGGGCCTCGTGGACCTGGGCGGCCTTCTCGTCGCCGTCGGCGATGGCGAGCATCGTGGAGCCGGAGCCAGAGATGAGGAAGGCGGCGGCGCCGGCGCCGAGGGCGGCCTCGCGCAGGGGCTCGTAGTCGGCGATCAGCTTGGAGCGGTAGGGCTCGTGCAGCTTGTCGTGGGATGCCTTGGCGAGAAGCTCGGCGTCGCCGGTCTCCAGCGCGCGCACGACCGCCACGCAGCGTCCCATCTGCCAAACGGCGGTGCCAAGGGAGACCTCGGTGGGAAGCACGCGGCGGGCGTCGGCGGTGCGCACCTCGTAGGGCGGCGCGATCGCGATGAAGCGCAGGTTGTCGGCGATGCTCATGGCGGTCGAGGTCGTCTCGTCGCCCTCGATGAAGGAGCTCACGAGGCCGCCCATGATGGCGGGCGCCACGTTGTCGGGGTGGCCCTCGAGCAAAGTCGCGATCTCAAGGCAGGTCTCGCGCGAATAACCCGCAGGTGAGAGTGCCTGCGCGGCGGCGACGCCCGCGATGACGCAGGCAGAGCTCGACCCCAGGCCGCCAGACAGCGGGATGGGGGAGAGGATCGTGATGTGCAGCGGCTGGGACTCGAGCCCCAGGGTCTCGCAGGCCTTGAGGTAGCTCTGCCACACGAGGTTGTCCTCGCCGCGGAAGCGCTCCTCGCAGCCCTCGATCTTGAGCTCCTTGGCGGGCGTCATCAAAAAGGTCGCGGTAAGCGACAGCGCGATGCCCAGGCAGTCGAAGCCCACGCCCACGTTTGCCGAGGTGGCGGGCACGCGAACGATGACCATCGGCTTGTTCTTCTCGTCTGCCGCCATTAGAGGAAGACCCTCGCGCAGGAGCCCTCGACGAAGGCGCCCATCTTCTCGCGGTCGCAGACGTCCTCGTGAAGGACGGTGCCCGCGCGCAGGCCAGAGAGCTGCTCGGGCGCCTCGGTCTTGGTGAGGTGGGCCAGCGCGTCCATGCAGGCGAAGTCGTTCATGCCGCAGGTGTCGGTGCCAAGGGAGGCAAGCACGTCGGAGGAGAACTTGTAGGGGCTCGCGGTGGACAGGCACACGCGGGCGCTGCCGTCGGCGGGAACCTCGTCAAGCACGCACTTGGCCACGGCGGTGTGGGTGTCGATAAGGATGCCCAGGTCCTCCCAGGTCTCGCGGATCTTGGCCTCGGTCGCCGCGTCGTCGGCGCGTCCGCACGAGAAGGTCTCCTGGATCTTGGCCAGGACCTCGGCGGGCACGGTGTAGGAGCCCTTCTCGGCCAGGTCGCGCATCAAAGACGCGACCAGCTCGCAGTCGCCGCCGCTCACATAGTAGAGAAGGCGCTCGAGGTTGGAGGACACGAGGATGTCCATCGACGGGCTGATCGTCTTGTTGAAGGGGCGCAGGCGGTTGTAGGTGCCCGTCTGGATGAAGTCGCAGAGAACATCGTTGGAGTTCGACGCCACGACCAGGCGGCGCACGGGCAGGCCGAGCATCTTGGCGTAGTAGCCGGCGAGCACGTCGCCGAAGTTGCCGGTGGGCACGCAGTAGGTGACCTCGTCGCCCAGCGTGATGGCGCCGGCGCGCACGAGCTGCGCGTAGCTGTCGAAGTAATAGGTGACCTGCGGGGCCAGGCGGCCGACGTTGATGGAGTTGGCGCTCGACAAGACGACGTTCTTCTCGGCGAGACGGGCCTTGAGCTCGGCGTCCGCGAAGATCGACTTGACCTCGGACTGGCAGTCGTCGAAGTTGCCGCGCACGGCGCAGACGGCCACGTTGGTGCCCACCTGGGTCACCATCTGGAGACGCTGCACGTCAGAGACCTTGCCGTCGGGGTAGAAGACGGTGACGCCGGTGTGCGCAACGCCCGCGAAGCCGTCGAGCGCGGCCTTGCCGGTGTCGCCGGAGGTGGCGGTGACGATCATGATGTCGCGGCCGTCGCCGGCGCGCGCCACGCTCATGAGCTGCGGCAGCATCTGCAGGGCGACGTCCTTGAAGGCGCAGGTGGGGCCGTGGTAGAGCTCGAGCAGCCAGTCCTTGCCAAGAGGGGTGACCGGGCAGACGGCCTCGGTGTCCCACTGCTTGCCGTAGGCGGCCTCGACGCAGGCGGAAATCTCATCTGCCGTGTAATCGGGCAACAAGGTGCCCAAAACGAGCTTCGCGTTGTCGAGGAAGCCCTGGGAACAGACTTTGGCGAGGTCAACGGTCTTCTCGCTTACCCAATCCGCGACGAACAGACCGCCGTCGGGGGCGATTCCGGTAAGAATTGCTTGCTTGCTTGTTACGGATTCGAGAGAGCTGCGCGTGCTGTGGTAGAACATGGTCACTGCGGACTCCTTGCGTTAGGTGGACCTATAGCCGTCTTGTGCAAGTATGATACCTGTGGTGTATGTGATTGGGTCATAAGGACACACACTCGAAAGATTGGATGCCCATGAAGATTGCGCTCCTCGGTTACGGTACGGTCGGTCGCGGCGTCGTCAAGATCATTGACGAGCGCGTCGACACGGTTGAGGTGGCACGTATCCTCGAGCTGCCGGACCGCATTTGCGAGCCTCGCATGACGTCGAGCTATGACGACATTTTGAATGACGAGCAGATCGAGCTCGTCGTCGAGTGCATGGGCGGCCTCGAGCCGGCGCACACCTATATTATGGGCGCGCTGAAGGCGAAAAAGCACGTCGTGACCTCCAACAAGGCCGTCGTCGCCGAGTACTTCGCCGAGTTCGCCGAGACCGCGCTGGCAAACGGCGTGAGCCTCTTCATCGAGGCCTCCGTCGGCGGCGGCATCCCCTGGATCGCCGGACTCGAGAAGGCCCGCCGCATCGACGCGGTCTCGTCCTTCTCCGGCATCATGAACGGCACCACCAACTACATCGTGGACTCGATGCTCAAGGAGGGCGCCGAGTTCGCCGACGTTTTGGCAAAGGCCCAGGAGCTGGGCTACGCCGAGCGCGACCCCTCGGCCGACATCGACGGCATCGACGTCAAGAACAAGACGATCATCACGGCCTCCGTCGCCTTCGACGTGGCCTGCACCCACGACCTGCCCGTCTCCGGCATCCGCAACCTCACCAAGGCCGACCTCGACCTCTTTGGCGAGAAGGGCCTCACGGTCAAGCTCCTTGGCCGCGGCGTCGAGAAGGACGGCCGCTACGCCGTCGCCGTCGAGCCGGTGGCCGTGCCCGTCCACTCGCTCGAGGCCAACGTGCCTTCCAACTTCAACCTGGTGACCTTGGACGGCGCCACCGTGGGCGAGCTCAAGTTCTACGGCCAGGGCGCCGGCAGCCTGCCCACGGGCAACGCCATCGTCCAGGACGTCCTTGACTGCGCGACCGGTGCCCGCCGCCCGGTCTACGACTTCACCCGCGGCATCGAGTACGACCCCGCGCTCCTCTCCGCGGACTATGTGCTGCGAACTACCAGCGCGCCGGCCGGCGCGGAGGCCTACGCTCCCGGCGCCTGGCTCGTGCGCGATATCACGGCGGTCGCCGCGAGGAAGCTTCTCGACGAGGCCCTCGCCGCCGACCCCACGAGCTTCATGGTTGCACTCGTTTAACCCCACACAGATTTGGAACCCACTCATATGATCAAGATCGCGAAGTTCGGCGGCTCCTCCGTCGCGAGCGCCGAGCAGTTCAAGAAGGTCAAGGCCATCGTCGAGTCCGACCCCGACCGCCGTTTCGTCGTCGTCTCGGCCTCCGGCAAGCGCTTTAGCGGGGACAACAAGATCACCGACCTGCTGCTTCTCGTCAACGCCCACATCAAGTACGGCGTCGACTGCACGGGTCTTCTCGGCGACATCCAGCAGCGCTACCAGGACATCTGCGACGAGCTCGGCCTCAAGTACCCGCTGGCCGACAAGTTCGAGTCCTTCATCAAGAACATCAAGAAGCACTCGCCCGAGTACGTCGTGAGCCGCGGCGAGTGGTTCACCGCCAACCTCATGGCCGAGTACCTGGACATGCCCTTCGTCGACGCCGCCGACGTTGTGGTCTTCCACCACGACGGCTCCGTTGACATGGAGCGCACCGCCAGCCGCCTGAAGGACGTCATGGTACGCAAGGGCTGCTTCGTCCTGCCCGGCTTCTACGGCGCGACCGTCGACGGCCGCATCAAGCTCTTCGACCGCGGCGGCGGCGACATCACCGGCGCCATTCTCGCCCGCTGCATCGACGCGAACCTCTACGAGAACTGGACCGACGTCTCGGGCTTCCTCTCGGCCGATCCCCGCATCGTCGATAACCCCCGCTCCATCCGCCGCATCACCTTCGACGAGATGCGCGAGCTCTCCTACATGGGCGCCTCGGTCCTCCAGGAAGAGGCCATCTTCCCGGTGCGCGAGGTCAACATCCCCATCCAGATCAAGAACACCAACCGCCCCGGCGACGAGGGCACGATCATCCGCGAGTCCGCCGAGGCGGGCGAGGACGAGCACCTCATCACCGGTATCGCCGGCAAGCGCGACTTCATCTCGGTCCACGTGAAGAAGGCCCACATGTCCGGCGAGGTCGGCCTCGTGCGCAAGACGCTGGCGATCTTCGAGCGCTACAACGTCTCGGTCGAGCACATCCCCACGGGCGTCGATTCCTTTGGCGTCGTGGTCAACGGGGCGGACGTGCGCGACTCGATCTACTCGATCATCTCGGACATCCGCAAGGAGATCCAGCCCGACGACGTCTCGATGGTCGACAAGCTGGCCCTGATCTCGGTCGTCGGCCGCAACATGTCCAAGCGAAGCGGCACCTCGGGCAAGATCTTCGGTGCCCTGGGCGACGCCGGCGTCAACATCCGCATGATCACGCAGTCCTCGCAGGAGATCTCGATCATCATGGGCGTCAACAACGAGGACTTCGACCGCGCGATCCAGGTCATCTACGACCGCTTCGTGCGCGACGAGTTCATCCAGGCCTCCCAGGCCGCCGAGCAGCAGTAGGCGGCGAGAAGACCGCGGCTGCCGCTGCCTTCTAACGCGCATCAACCGTTCAATTGGCTTGACATCAAGCTTTTAACCTTAAGGAGAAACCCATGGCTGGTAAGACCGTCGCAATCCTTGGCGCCACGGGCGTTGTTGGCACCCAGATGCTGCAGTGCCTCGAGGAGCGCGATTTCCCCGTCGAGAAGCTCGTCCCGCTGGCTTCGGCCCGCTCGGTGGGCAAGACCGTGACCTTCCGCGGGCAGGAGGTGCCCGTCGTCCTGGCCGAGCCCGATGCCTTCGAGGGCGTCGACATCGTCCTGGGCGCCGCCGGCGACGCCACCGCCAAGGAGCTTCTCCCCGAGGCCGCCAAGCGCGGCGCCGTCTGCGTCGACAACTCGCACGCCTTCCGTCTCGACGCCGACGTGCCCCTGGTCGTCCCCGAGATCAACGCCGGCGATATCGCCGAGCACCCCCGCAACATCATCGCCAACCCCAACTGCGCGACGATCATCGGCCTCGTGCCCGTGTGGCCGCTTCACCAGAAGGCCGGCCTCAAGCGCCTGATCGTCTCGACCTACCAGGCCGCCTCCGGCGCCGGCATGCCGGGCTTGAAGGAGCTCGAGCGCGAGAGCGAGGCCTTGGTTAAGGGTGAAAAGATCGGCGACACCGCTCCCTTCGCCTACCAGCTGGCCTACAACCTCATCCCGCAGATCGGCGGCTTCAAGGACGAGATGTACACGTCCGAGGAGCTCAAGATGCAGAACGAGGGCCGCAAGATCATGCACCTGCCCGAGGTCCGCGTGAACTGCACCTGCGTGCGCGTGCCCGTCATGCGCTCGCACTCCGAGTCCATCACCGCCGAGTTCGAGAACCCCATCACCCCCGATGAGGCTCGCGAGATCCTGGCGTCGGCCCCCGGCGTCAAGGTCGTCGACGACCCGGCCCAGCTGCAGTACCCGATGCCGCTCGACACCTCTGACCAGGACCTGGTTTACGTCGGCCGCATCCGTCGCGACCTTTCTGCCCCCGACGGCGTGAACGCGCTCACCTTCTGGTGCTGCGGCGACCAGATCCGCAAGGGCGCTGCCACCAACGCCGTGCAGATCGCGGAGTACCTGGTCTAGGTTAGCTGGCCTGCGACTGGCCTGCGCTCAATCGCGTCCCCGGAAGCCCTCTTCACGTGAAGGGGGCTTCTTCTTTATTGTCCGGCCCACGTTGTATCATGGTGGCCGTCTAAAACATCATCGTTAGGAGCAACTCACATGGCGCTTCTCTCTTCCTGCTACCTGCCCGGCCTCTACGTCGAGGACCACGCGATTGACGTGCCCCTTGACTGGCGCGGGACCACCCCGGCCCTTCTCGCCACGGGGGAGGACGTGGCGCCGTCGCGTCTCTCCGCTGCGTCGGCCGCCCTTGAGCCCCACCCTGCTTTTGCCGAGAAGACCATCCGTCTCTTCTATCGCACGCTCTGCCTGCCCGAGAACAAGGGCCGCGACCTGCCGCTCATTGTGTATTTGCAGGGAGGCCCCGGCGGCTGCGGGCCTCGCGTGCAGTCGGCGACCTCGGACGGCTGGATCGAGGAGGCCCTCAAGCACTTTCGCGTCGTCTTGCCCGACCAGCGCGGAACCGGCCGTTCCAACGCGGTCGACGGCCAGCGCATGGAGGCCGTGGCGGCCGAGGCGGAAGAGGCAGGCCTTGACGCCGCGACCCTGCAGGCCGAGTACCTCAAGCGCTTCCTGGCCGATTCGATCGTCCGCGACTTCGAGTACCTGCGCCTGACTGAGTTTGCCGGCAAGAAGTGGGTCACCCTGGGCCAGAGCTACGGCGGTTTTCTCACCCTGTGCAACCTCTCGACCTTCCCGTCGGGCGTCGCGGCCTCCTTTACCTGCGGCGGTATCCCGCATGTCCCGGCCAGTGCCGCGGAGGTCTACGCGCACACGTTCCCGCGCATGGTAGAGAAGACGAAGGCCTGGTACAAGCGCTATCCCGAGGACGAGAAGCGCATGAGCCTTTTGGCTGATGTCGCGGTGGCGCAGGATCTCAAGCTTCCCGATGGCAGCCCGCTCTCGGTGCGCCGCCTGCAGCTTCTGGGCGGCGGCCTGGGCATGAAGCCCGCGCCCGAGCGCCTGCACGTCCTTCTCGACACCGCCTTCGTCGAGGGAGACGGTACCGCCGAGTCCGCGCTTGCCGCGGCGGGCGGAGACCCGGCCAAGGTCAAGGTCTCGCTCGGCTTCCTCTACGACGTCATGAACAAGACGGCCACGCCCTCGAACCCGCTGTACTGGACCTTGCAGGAGTTCATTTACGCGGACGGCGAGATGGACCAGCCTATCAACTGGGCCGCTCAGGCCGAGGCCGCCTCGCGCCCGGAGTTTGGCGAGGACGCCCGCCCGCTCATGTGCTTTGGCGAGGCGATGTTCAAGTGGATGTTCGAGGAGGACCCGGCCCTGAAGCCCTTCTCGGCCGCTATGGATGTGCTTATGGCGGACACGAGCTTTGGCGCCCTTTACGACACCGAGCAGCTTGCTGCAAACGAGGTGCCGCTCCAGGCTGCCGTTTACTTCGACGATCTATATGTCGACTCGGGCCTGCAGCTCGACACCCTAAGCCGCGTGGGCAACAGTCACGCCTGGGTGACCAACGAGTTCGAGCACGACGGCCTGCACGGCTCCAAGGTCTTCGTCCATCTCTTCGAGGAGGCCTATAACCGCGGCGACCTGGAGGGCATTCTTTAGGCGGCATTGCCCGCGGCCCTCGCCGCTACCTACGCCCGGGCCCTGCCTAAACCCCACGAAAGGACGCACGTGATCGTCGACCAGATCATCAAGAATCTCAAGGCCGAGGCGGCCCTCTCCACCACCTTTGAGAAGGGCTATAAGCTGCAGCGCTCCCTGGCCGTCTCGCAGCTGGACTTTCTCAACGGCTCGATCGGGTCGTGCCTGCACGTCACGGGAAAGGTCGAGGGCTCATACGGCAACTACTACTCGACGAGCGTCGACCTCGACATGGGCACGGGCGAGGTTGTCGACTACTCCTGCACCTGCCAGGCGTCTGTCAACTTCCCGGGTATGTGCAAGCATGAGATTGCCCTTGGCCTGTCCTTTCTCGCCGCTTTCCTTGGCGAGATGACCGCGGCCGCAGAGCCCGAGCCCCAGCCGCGCTACGTGAGGGGCTCGAGCACCGTCATCACCGAGCTTCTGCGCGACTCGGACGCCCAGCGCCTCGACCGCGCGACGTCCGCGCGCCGGGGCCGCCTGGGCGCCGATGCCGCCGACGAGCGGGCGAGCTTCTCCGTGGCCTTTGTGCGCCCTGCGCGAGCGGCTTCCTACACGCAGCTCGCGCTCAAGCTCACGGTGCACCAGGGCAAGGCCAAGTACATCGTGAAGAACATCGGGCAGGTCGTGGACGCGTGGCGCTCCCGCGCTGAGTTTCGCTACGGCCCCAAGATCTCCCTTCGTCATGTGCCGTCGAGCTTCGACGAGCGTGCCTGCCGGTTGCTCGATCTTCTCGCCGACGTGGTCGATACCCAGCAGGCCCTCTATCTCTCGCGCTGGGACTACGTCGACGGCGGGCGCGGCACCGAGGTCAAGGAGCTGCCCCTGGGCCCCAACAACATCTGCGACATCCTCGACCTCATGCAGGGCGAGACGGTCGAGCTCGAGGACGCGCGCGGCTACTACGACGATTACGGCTACTATTACCGCCCGGCCTCCAAGAAGACGAGCGCATACGTCGTAGGCGAGAAGCCCGTGGTCATCGGGTGTCGCATCGTCGAGTCGCCGGACAGCGGCTACGAGATTGAGCTGCCCGACTACCTGCGCGTTATTTGCGACGGCGAGCGCGCCTATGTCGCGGGCCGCGGCGAGCTCCTTCGCCAGGACGCGGAGTTCGCGCGCACGGCGGCGCCTCTTTTGCAGAGGCTGCTCGAGGCGGGGGAGGGCGGCCGCCACGTGAGCGCGGCCGACGCCCCCAACCTCTGCCGTTCGTTGTTGCCGGCCCTGCGCGCCTGCACCGAGCTCGAGGTCGCGGCATCGCTTGCCGAGCTTCAGCCCGTCGAGCCGGAGTTCTCCTTCTCAGTAGGCCTTGACGACGGGCTTGTTACCTGCCGTTCCACGGTTGCCTACGGCGACTGGAAGGGCACGGTGGGGGAGAAGGAGGACAAACGCACCCAGCCCGCGCGCGACATGGCGGCCGAGTACCACGTGCTCGACGTCGTCGAGGACTATTTCCAGCTACAAGACGGTGCTTACTGCTTTGAGGAGGCCGACGAGGAGCTGCTCTTCTCGCTTCTGACCGACGGCCTGCGGGATTTGTCCGAGCTGGGCGAGGTCCTGCTCTCCGAGCGCCTGCGCGCCATCGACGTGCGCCCCGCTCCCAACCTAAGCGTCCAGGCAAACCTCAAGAGCGACCTTCTCAACCTGGAGATCGGCGCCTCGGGCATGAGCGAGCGCGAGCTGCGCGAGTACCTCGCCGGTTTCAAGCGCAAACAGCGCTTCGTGCGCCTTTCCTCGGGCGACATCGTGCAGATCGGCAACAACCTGCAGGTGGCGGACGCCCTCGCGCAAGGCCTGGGCGTGGAGGTCGACGGGCTTGTCGACTGCGCGGTGGGCCTCTCCAGCCGCCAGGCCCTTCTCGTCGACGCCCTTCTTCGCAAGGCCGACGGCGTGCGCTTCTCGCGCAACGGCGAGTTCCGCACCCTTGTGCGCGACCTCGAGAACTTCTCGGACGCCGACATCGACGTGCCCGCGGGCCTTGACGCGACCCTTCGCTCCTACCAGGAGGACGGCTTCCGCTGGCTGGCCACGCTCGAGCGCTTTGGCTTTGGCGGCATCCTCGCAGACGACATGGGCCTCGGCAAGACGTTGCAGGTCATCGCCTTGATCTTGAGCCAGAAGGAGGCCGCAGAGGCCGCCGGCGGCGCACCGGGCCCCACCCTGGTCGTCTGCCCCGCGTCTCTCGTCTACAACTGGGTGAGCGAGATAGCCCGTTTCGCGCCGGGCCTCGACGCCGTGGCGGTTCTCGGCACCAAGACCCGCCGCACGGCGCTCATCGGCGGCGCGGCCACCCACGACGTCCTGGTCACCTCGTATGACCTGCTGAGAAAAGACATCGAGACCTACACCCACGTTCGCTTCGACCGCGTGGTCCTTGACGAGGCCCAGTACATCAAGAACCCCAAGGCGCAGGTCACCAAGGCCGTGAAGTGCCTTGACGCCCGCTCGCGCTTTGCCCTGACCGGCACGCCCATCGAGAACCGCCTGCAGGAGCTCTGGAGCATCTTCGATTTCCTCATGCCCGGCTACCTTGGCGCCCGCGACGGCTTTGCCAAGCGCTTCGAGAGCCCCGTCGAGGCGGGCGAGTTCGACTCGTCGCGCCTTCTTCGCAGCGCCATCGGCCCCTTTGTCCTGCGCCGCCTCAAGCGCGAGGTCCTGGCCGACCTTCCCGAGAAGACCGAGAACGTCGTCGTGGCCCAGATGGAGGCCAAGCAAAAGAAGCTCTACCTTGCCACCCAGGACCGCCTGGCCCTGCAGGTCCAGCATGTCCAGGAGCGCGAGTTCAAGCGCGACAAGCTCAAGGTCCTGGCCGAGCTCACGAAGCTGCGCCAGCTCTGCTGCGACCCCTCGCTTTGCTTCGACGACTACGACGGGGGCTCGGCCAAGCTCGACACCTGCATGGAGCTTCTCGCCCAGGCCATCGATGCTGGTCACCGCGTCCTTCTCTTCTCGCAGTTCACGAGCATGCTCTCGATCATCGCGGCGCGTCTCGACAAGGAGGGCGTGGGTTACTTCACCTTGACGGGCGCCACGTCCAAGGAGGAACGCGAGCGCCTGGTCAAGCGTTTCCAAGCCGGCGAGAACTCCGTCTTCTTGATCTCGCTCAAGGCGGGCGGCGTGGGCCTCAACCTCACCGCGGCCGACGTCGTCATCCACTACGACCCGTGGTGGAACACGGCTGCCCAGGACCAGGCGACCGACCGCGCCTACCGCATCGGCCAGCGCCGCGACGTGAGCGTCTTCAAGCTCATCGTCGAGGGCACCATCGAGGAGCGCATCCTCAAGATGCAGCAGACCAAGCGCGACCTCGCCGACACGGTTCTCTCCGGCGAGGAAGTCAAATCCGCGCTTCTTTCCAAGGAGGACCTGCTTGGTCTTCTCGGCGTCTAGCTGGTGTTTTGCACATGACGCGGCTCTGTCTGTCACCGCAAAACAAACTTTTTTGAGATTTGCGCAAAAAAGTTCTTGCAAGTTAGGCGCCGTCTTTGCATAATAGACGAGCTGCCTGTGAGGGAAGCAAAAATGGTGGGTGTAGCTCAGTTGGCAGAGCGACGGACTGTGGCTCCGTAGGTCGAGGGTTCGAGACCCTTCACCCACCCCATTTACAATTGGATATGGATCGTTAGCTCAGCTGGTAGAGCAGGGGACTCTTAATCCCAAGGTCCAGGGTTCGAACCCCTGACGATCCACCAT
>CAVAUD010000004.1:34953-39356 GCA_963591565.1 bacterium | reverse complement strand
AGGGTCGGGCTCTCCCAGTCGTCCTCGACGAAGCGCACGTCGTGCTCGTCGGGGTCGAGGCCGATGGCCTTAAGGGAGCCCAGGTAGAGGTCCTGCGAGTCGACCGGGCAGGGCTTCAGGATGACCTGGAACTGGTAGTAGTGCTGCATGCGGTTGGGGTTCTCGCCGTAGCGGCCGTCTGCCGGGCGGCGGCAGGGCTGCGGGTAGCAGGTGCGCCAGGCGGCGGGCCCGAGGCTGCGCAGCGTGGTCGCGGTGTGGAAGGTGCCCGCGCCCACCTCGGAGTCGTAGGGCTGCATGACGGTGCAGCCCTGCTTTGCCCAGTAATGCTCAAGCTCTAAGATCATGTCTTGGAACGTGAGGGCGTTTTTGTTCATAGAGGTCTCCCCTTTGCCAAAGCGTGTGGCTTACAAAGTTCGAACGTCGCTGATAGGCCAGTAGATGAAAAGCGCCTTCGATGTTACCGCACTCACCGAGACGGGTCCAAAGTAGCGCGAGTCCAAAGAGTTGGTGCGGTTGTCTCCCATGACAAAGACGCAGCCGGCGGGCACGGTGTAGGGGTAGGTGATGCCCGCCGCGCCGTCGTAGTTGGAAAGCGAGTCGGTGCGCTTGCCCAAGGTGTAGGACGCCTCGTCCAGGGCCTGGCCGTCGATGTAGACGATGCCGTCCTTCAGGTCGATGACCTGGCCCGCCGTCGCGATGACGCGCTTGATGAGGGTCGTCCCCGGGTTCATGGGGCTGTCGAAGGTGACGACGTCGCCGTATTTGGGGCTCGACGCGTGAAGCGAGACCTTCTCGCCGACCAACAGGTCGCCTTCCTGGATCGTCTCGAGCATCGAGCCGGTGGGCACCTGGTAGACGCCTATGACGAAGGTGCGCAGGAAAATCGCGATGCCGATGGCGACGACGATGGATAAGATGAGCTCAAGGACCCCGCGGCCACGGGATTCACCCTTTTGTGCCATGGCGGGCCTCCCTAGGATTCCTGGGACAGAAGAGAATCGGCGAAGGCGCGCTCGTCGGGCGTGAGCTCGGCCGCCTCAAGTAGGTCGGGGCGCCACTTGGCGGTGCGCTCGATCTGGCTCTTGCGGCGCCACTTGTCGACCTCGCCGTGGTTGCCGGAGAGAAGGACCTCCGGCACGTCCATGTCGCGAAAGCTCGCCGGGCGCGTGTACTGGGCATACTCGAGAAGGCCGTCGGAGAAGGACTCGTCCTCGGCGCTCTTGTCGTTGCCGAGGCCTCCCGGTAGCAAACGCACGACCGAGTCGATGACGGCCATGGCGGCCAGCTCTCCCCCGGTCAAGACGTAGTCACCCAGCGAGAAGACCTCGTCTGCCAGCGAGTAGGCGCGCTCGTCCATACCCTCGTAACGGCCGCAGACAAAGATGACGCGCTCCTCATGCGAGAGGCGCTCGGCGCAGGCCTGCGTGTAGGGGGTTCCCACGGGCGAGAAAAACACGACGCAGGGCTTAGTAGGCTTGGAGGCCGAGATCTCCTCCACCGCCTCGAAGATGGGCGCCGGCTTCATAAGAAGGCCCTGGCCGCCGCCAAAGGTGTAGTCGTCTACCTTCTTGTGCTTGTCGTGCGACCACTCGTGCAGGTCATAGGCCTCGTAGGTGAAGACCTGCTTCTTCTGGGCGCGGCCCAGGATGGATGTGTCCAAATAAGGGGCAAATACCTGCGGAATGGTCGAGACGATCTCAAAGTGCATCAAAGATCAACCTTTCCCAGAAATCCGGTGGCGTCAACGGTAATTGCGCCTTGTTCGGGCACTTCGACAACAACCTGGTCGATGACGGGGAGAAGAACCTCGCCGAGCTCGCCCTCGATGACCCAGACGTCGTTGGCCGGGCCGCACATGACCTCGGTGATTTCGCCCAGGGCCAGCCCCGTGACGTGATTGACCTCGCGGCCGATAAGGGCACGCGGGTCGTGAAGGGTGAGGTCCTCGGGCAGGTCGTCCACACAGGCGAGCACGTACTTGCCCACAAGCTCCTCGGCGCAGGCGATGTCGCCCACGCCCGAAAGCGAGACCAAGGAACCCGCGCGGTCGTCGTCCTCGACGCGCAGCACCTCGTGCCAGCGCGAGCCCTTGAGGGCGGGCGGGACCACGGCCACCGTCATGCCTTTACGCATAAGTGAGGGAAGGCCGTAGGCGGGAACCGTCACGACCTCCCCTTTTCTCCCGTGGGTCTTCTCCACACGGGCTATGCACTTAAAGCGTTGCTGCATATGGCGCTAGCCTACGACCTCAACCTCGACGTCGGTGCCGACACGCTGGCCCAAGGCGCGGGCGAGCGTGCGGATTGCCTTAATGGTACGGCCCTTGCGGCCGATGACACGGCCTGCGTCGGCCTCGGAGCAGCTCACCTCGATGAGGGAGCCCTCCTCGCCGTCAGTCACGTCAAGGGAGACCGCGTCCTGGTCGTCGACGAGTCCGCAGACGATGTACTCGACGAGGTCAGCGACCTTGTCGGAGGCCATCTCCTCTTCCTCGGCGACGAGCTCGGTATCCTGTGTGGTCTCCATGTAATCGACCACGCAGACTACTCGGCGTCAGCCTCAGCGGCGGCCTCGGCGGCGGCAGCGGCCTTAGCGGCGGCCTTCTTGGAGAGCTTGGCCTTCTTCTCGGCAGCGGGCTTGTCGCCACGGGCGATGTCGATCAGGTGGGCAACGGTGTTGGTGGGCTGGGCACCCTTGGCGATCCACTCGTCGACCTTCTCGATGTTGATGTCGATGGTCTTGGGGTTGGTCAGCGGGTTGTAGCGACCAACGAGCTCGATGTAGCGACCGTCGCGGGGCATGCGGCCGTCAGCGACGACGACGCGGTAGTACGGGCGCTTCTTGGCACCGTGACGGGCCAGGCGAATCTTGACTGCCAATTAAAACTCCTCCATACGGGCGGTGCACGTAGTATTTGGGTAGGCCGCACCGCAAGCCACAGAACAGTCATACAGTTTACGACTGTTCGCGCTGCTGGCAAGGTGCAGTTTTTGTGAATGCTGGGCCTTCGCGCCCGCCCCGGGCCCAAGGTTCAGGCGGATTTAAGTCCCGCTGGGTACGATTGACTCATCGTCTATCAGTAACCTGAAAGAGAGGGCTCCCATGAATATCCTAGTTGTCGAGGACGAGCGCAACCTGGCAGACGCTATCGTGAAGATCCTGCAGGACGACGGTTACAACGCCGAGGCCGTCTATGACGGCAAGGCCGGCCTCATGAGCGGCAAGAGCGGCCTGTACGACGCCATTGTCCTGGACGTCATGCTCCCCCAGATGAACGGCTACGAGGTCGTGAACGAGCTTCGCCACGCCGATGTCTCGACCCCGGTCCTCATGCTCACCGCAAAGACCTCCACGGCCGACAAGGTCCAGGGCCTCGACGCCGGCGCCGACGACTACATGACCAAGCCCTTCGACGCGCCCGAGCTTCTCGCCCGCCTGCGCGCCCTTACTCGTCGTCGCGGCGACGTCGTGATCGACGAGGTCACCTTCGCCGACATCACGCTCGACCTCTCTACCCACGACCTTTCCTGTGGCGAGAAGAGCGTGCACCTCTCGGGCAAGGAGTTCGAGGTCATGAGCACCCTTATGAGCTCGAACTCGCGCGTCGTGTCCAAGCAGGACCTTCTCACCCGCGTCTGGGGCGCCGACGCCGAGGCCTCCGAGAACTCCGTCGAGGCCTACATCTCGTTTTTGCGCAAGAAGCTCGCGCACATCGGCTCGAAGGTCCAGGTCACCACGCTGCGTATGCTGGGATACCGCCTCGAGGTCTTCGACACCGCCGAGGAGTAGCGCGCCTGCGCCCGCCGCGGCACTTCCCTGCCTTGAAACCACTGCCCTGTCCTTCTCGCCAGCTACCCTCCAGAGGCCCGCATGCTTGAAAAGCTCCAGCGTGAGTTGACGCTCATCACCATGTCCTTGACCGGCCTTGTGCTGGTGCTTGCCCTAGGCTCGACGCTTGTGGCCAACTGGACCACCCAAACGTCCACCACCTGGGCTTTGTTGAGCAAGAGCCTGGCAGACGGCTATGCGAGAAGCGCCCGCATGGGCGAGTCGGGCCTGGGGCCGGGAGGCGCCGACAGCATGCTCGTCATCACCGTCGACGCCAACGCCGGCGGCATCATGCTGAGCAAGAGCGACACCCCCATCGACATCGACGACGACCTTCTCAGCGACCTGCTTTATAGGGCCTCCTGCTCAACCGAGGACCAGGGGACCGACTACGAGCACCACCTGGCGTGGAAGAAGAAGGAGACGTCGTGGGGCTACCGCATCGCGATCTGCGACACGCGCGGCCGAGACACGACATTCTTCAAGCAGCTGGCCATCGACGCCGTGATCTTCGTCTGCTCGATGATCGCCCTGTGGCTCGTCGTGCGGGCGCTCGCCAAGCGGGCCGTGAAGCC
>CAVAUD010000004.1:0-34721 GCA_963591565.1 bacterium | reverse complement strand
ACGGCGCCCAAGCCCCAGATGGTCGACTTCAACTTCACCGATGCCGTGGACAGCGCGGTTCTGGAGTTCGACGCGCTGGCCTTCGAGCGCGGCTGCTCGATCGAGGCCGACCTGCAGCCAAACGTCACCGTGAACGGCGACAAGGTTCAGCTCGAGCGCGTGGCCAAGACCCTTCTCGACAACGCGACCAAGTACTCCGAGAAGGGCAAGCCCGTCAAGGTGACGCTGAGAAAAACGGGCAAGAACACGACGCTCGAGGTCAACAACTCCGGCCCGGCCATCGAGCAGAAGGACCTCGACCACCTCTTCGACCGCTTCTACCGCACCGACGAGGCCCGCACCCGCCAGCAGACCGGCGGCTTTGGGCTGGGCCTTGCCATCGCCAAGAGCATCGTCGACTCCCACGGCGGAAAAATCTGGGCCACCAGCTCGGCCAGCGAGGGGACAACCTTCCACGTCTTCCTATAATGGGGGACATGAGAGAACCTAAGACGACACAACCCGCCGCCGGCGCCGCAGGACCCGCGCCCTCCCCTGCCCTTGCCTGGCGCGGCAAGGCGATCGGACTGCTTGACCTCGACGCCTTCTTCGCGTCGGTCGAGCAGCTCGACCACCCCGAGTGGCGCGGCAAGCCCGTCATCGTGGGCGGGTCGGCAAACAAGCGCGGGGTCGTCTCCACGGCCTCCTACGAGGCGCGCAAGTTCGGTGTCCACTCGGCGATGCCCTCGGCGCAGGCCGAGCGCCTATGCCCGCAAGCCATCTGGACCCAGGGCCACTTCGACCGCTACCGCGAGTTATCTGCCCAGGTCATGGCCATACTCATGGACGAGACGCCTTACGTCGAGCAGGTCTCGATCGACGAGGCCTTCTTCGATGTCACGCCAGGGCGTTATTCCGCGGAGAGCCCCGTCGAGATTTGCCAGCGCATCCAGGCGCGCGTGCGCGAGCTGGGCGTTACCTGCTCGATCGGGCTGGGAACAAACAAGACGGTGGCCAAGATCGCGTCAGAGAAGGAGAAGCCCCGCGGCTTTACCGTGGTCTGGCCGGGCTGCGAGGCGACGTTTTTGGCGCCCTTGCCGGTCAAGGCGATGAGCGGCATCGGCCAGGCCAGCGCGTCTCGCCTGGCGACGATGGGCATCAAGACCTTGGGTCAGCTGGCCCGCGCGGACGTGCGCCGCATGGAGGCGGAGTTCGGCGTCGTGGGGCCTCGCATGGTGCTGCGCGCGCAGGGTCGCGAGGAGAGCGCCGTCGCGAGCGCCTGGGAACCCGATGACACCAAGTCCGTCTCGAACGAGAGGACCTTTACCGAGGACCTTCTCGACCGGCGAGACATCGAGGCCGCGATCTGGCACGTGGGGACCCTGTGCGGTCGTCGCCTGCGTAAGAAAGGCCTGGCGGGGACCACGCTCACCCTCAAGATCAAGTACGACGCCTGCCACGGAAAAACCGCGCAGACGCGCCTTGGCGCCCCAACAGACGACGAGCGCGTGTTTTGCCCGAAGGCGATCGAGCTGCTGGACCAAATCTGGTCCACGGGGATGACGGTGCGGCTCGTGGGCGTGGGCCTGTCGCACTTCGATGCGCCGGCCGTGCAGCAGATGGCGCTCTTTGGCGACATTGACGACGCCGGCAAGACGGCAGCCGCGCCCAAGCGCGACACGTCGGGCCTCTCGAAGGCCACGGACAAGATCCGCGAGCGCTTTGGAGAAGGCGCCGTGTCGCAAGGTCGTGAACTTCGCTTTAGCGAGAAGACCTCGGACACGGCGCCCCAGAACAAGGACTAACGAAAGGCTGACGAGCTGCGCTTACTCAGCGTCCTCGTCGACGCGGGAAGGCTCGGCCTCATACTCGACGCCGGCCTCGTCGATGGCGCCCTCGAGGTTGAGCTCGACGCGCGGGGCGTCGCCCCAGAGGCGCTCGAGGCGGTAGAAGTCGCGCATCTCGGGCGTGAAGACGTGGGCCACGACCGAGCCGTAGTCGATAAGGACCCAGCGCAGGCCCTCGCGGCCCTCGCAGGACAAGGGGCTCATCCCAAAGTTCTTGGAGACCTTCTCGCGAATCTCGTCGACGATAGCGTCTACCTGGCGGTTGTTGGAGCCGGTGCAGACGACGAAGTAGTCGCAGACATCGGTCTTGCCGGTGAGGTCAAGCACGCAGATATCGGTCGCCTTCTTGTCGTCGGCGGCGACGGCGGCCACCTGGGCGATCTGCAAAGAAGTTGCTGCCATAGATAAAACTCCCAACTAAACGGTTGATTGACGGTTCGTTAGCTTCGGGCGCGGAGCTGCACCCAGCTGTTGTAGATGTCTATAGTACCAGGCCAAAGGTAGCGGTTCGTCTGAATAACATAGACGACGCCGCCGCTAAAAGAATCCCAGAAAAGATCGGCCAGGCTCACCTTGCCCACAAGGTCGCGGGTCTTTTGGATGCCCGGGGAAGCCTTGCGGTTGGGCTCTATACCGTCGGCGACGAAAAGGACCATGTCGAGAGAAGACATCTCCTTCGCGGCCGTGGTGTGGACGGCGATGGCCCGCAGGATTTCCGGCGAGAGCCAGGGATACGGCCCGGAGAGCTCCTTGGCGGCTACCATGCCGTGGAGCAAGGGCTCCACCAGCGCATAGTCGACGCCCAGGTCGATATTGAGGGCTTTCGCGCGCTCGACGAGCTCTGCCGCCGGCACGGCCTTGTCCCAGTCGTGGAGAAGCCCGGCGACGTAGGCGCCGTAAGGGTCGACGCCGTAAATGACGGCCAGGTCATAGGCCGTCTGCGCGACTCCCAGGCTGTGCGTGAAGCGTTTGGGCTTTGACGCGAGCTGCTCCTTGAGGTCGCGCATGAGGCCGCGGACAACCTCGGTCTGCTCGGCCGAGAAGCTCGCGGGAATCGTGGGCAAAGAGGCGCTCATACGATGACCCTTCCCGTGTGCCCAAAGTTCGACGGGTCGCTGCCGTAGAGGCCCTTCTTCTGGATGTAGCCGGCCACGGAGTTGGGAACGAGGTAACGCAGGCTCTGAGCCTTGCCAACGCGGTCGCGCAGGTAGCTCGACGAGATGGCGAGCGCGGGGACCGAGAGGTAGGTCACATCAAAATCTAAACCAGATGCCTCGATAGTCTCCCAAGCCTTGTCAAGGTCGTAGCCCGGGCGCGTCGCCCCCACCAGATGGGCGAGACGGGCGATATCGGCCGCGTCGGTCCAGGTCACGATCTCGTTGATGGCGTCGGCGCCGGTGATGAAGTAGAACTCGACGTTATCCGGGTAGTGGTCGCGCAGGCGGCGCAAGGTCTCTGCCGTGTAGGTCACGCCCTCGCGGTCGACCTCGAAACGCGAGGCCAAGAAGTGCGGGTTGTTGGACGTCGCGAGCAAGGTCATCGCAAAGCGGTCCTCTTTAGAGGTGACCTTCTTGTCCTGCTTGAAAGCAGGGGAACCCGCCGGCATGAAGACGACGACGTCGAGCTCAAGGTCATCGAAGGCCTGCTCGGCGGCCACGAGGTGCCCGTTGTGGATCGGGTCGAAGGTACCGCCCATGATACCCAGGCGATAGGTTCGGTTGGGGTCGGCACCAAGCTCGGGCAGGTCGCAGGCGCCCGTGTACACGCGGCTCATCGGGTCTGCCCGTTTCCGCGGATAACGTACTTCGTCGTGGTGAGGGCGGAGGCGCCCATGGGGCCGCGCGCGTGAAGCTTCTGGGTCGAGATGCCGATCTCTCCCCCAAGGCCAAAGACGCCGCCATCGGTAAAGCGGGTCGAGGCGTTGACGTAGACGGCCGCCGCGTCGATACCGGCAAGCCACTTCTCGGCCGCCTCGTAGGACTCGGTGACGATGGCCTCGGAGTGCTTGGTGCCGTAGCGGTTGACGTGCGCGATCGCCTCGTCGATGTCCTCGACGCAGCAGACGCTCATCTTGAGGTCGAGGTACTCGGTGCCCCAGTCGTCGGCGGTGGCGGGCGCCATGGCGACACCGCAGCCGGCCGCGACCTCGCAGGCCAGCTCGTCACCCACAAGCTCGACGCCCTTCTCGGCCAAAGCACACAAGGTGGCGGGGAGAAGCTCTGCCGCGGCGCATTTGTCGACGAGAAGGGACTCGGCGGAGTTGCAGGTGCCGGGACGGGAGGTCTTGGCGTTGACGGCGATCTGGGCGGCCTTGGCGGCGTCGGCCGCGCGGTGCAGGTAGATGTGGCAGTTGCCGGTTCCGGTCTCGATGATGGGGACCTTGGCGCCCTCCACGCAGGCACGGATAAGGGCGGCCCCGCCGCGCGGGATCACGACGTCGACAAGGCCCGTGGCCTCGAGAAGCTCGGCCGTCTGGGTGTGGCCGGCGTCGTCCACGACGTACTGGACGGCGTCCGCGGGAAGGCCCGTGTCGGACAGCGCCTGGCGGCAAATCGCGACCAGGGCCTCGCAGGTCTTCGCGGCCGCAGAGCCGCCCTTGAGCACGCAGGCGTTGCCCGAGCGCAGGCACAGGGCGAAGGCGTCGGCCGTCACGTTGGGGCGCGCCTCGTAGATGATGGCGACGACGCCCAGAGGCACGCGGACCTGCTCGATGGCCAGGCCGTTATCGAGCCTGTGGCCGCCCAGGACATGCCCCAGCGGGTCGTCTTGTGCGGCGATGCTCTCGAGTGCCTGGGCGATACCCTCGATGCGCTCGGCGGAAAGGGCCAGGCGGTCCTGCAAGGGCGCGCTCATCCCGTTGTCACGGGCGCGCGCGAGGTCCGCCTCGTTGGCCTCGACGATCGCGGGGGCCTGCTCGCGCATCAGCGCGGCGGCGCGGCTGATCGCCGCCGATCGCACAGACGCGGGAGCCGCGGCGACCTGCCCGGCGACCCCGTGCGCGAGCGTTGCTTTATCGATGGCTTGACCCATGGCCAGCCCTCCTTAGAAAACGAGAAGCTCGTCTCGGTGAACCGCGGGAACGGCCGCCGCCTCGCCCAGGAATCGGGCGATGACGTCGAGCTTGAGGCCGCGGACACGCTGCATATCCTCGGAAGAGTATCGCACGACCCCTCGGCCGATCAGGTTTCCGTCAAGATTCGTAACGTTGACGACCTCGCCCGAGGCGAACTCGCCGGCAACAGACGCCACGCCCACGGGCAGGATGGACGCGCCCTTGTCGAGAACGGCCTTCGCGGCGCCGTCGTCAAGCACGAGCGTGCCGCGCACGACCTCGGCCAGGCCGATCCAGAGCTTGCGCCCGTTCTCGTGACCCGCGTCGGCCGCGGGCTCGAAGCGCGTGCCCACGCCCTTCTCCCCCACCACGTCGAGAAGAACGCCGGGGCGACGTCCCTCGCAGATGACCGTGGGGATGCCGGCCGCCATCATGGCGCGCGCCGCACGGACCTTCGAGGACATGCCGCCCGTGCCGTAGGCAGAGGCGCTGTCGCCCGCCATGGCCGAGATGGTCTCGTCGATGTGCTCGACGCGCTCGATCAGCTTGGCCGTGGGGTCCTTCTGGGGGTTAGCGGTGTAGAGGCCGTCGACGTCGGACATGATGACGTAGAGGTCGGCCGCCACAAGGCCCGCCACGATGGCGCCCAGCATGTCGTTGTCGCCGAAGGTGAACTCGGCCACCGAGACCGTGTCGTTCTCGTTGACGACGGGAACGGCGCCCAGCTCAAGCAGGCGGCACAAGGTGTTGCGGGCGTTGAGGTAGCCGTCGCGGTCGACGACGTCGCGACGGGTCAACAGGACCTGGGCGCAGGAGATTCCACGGTCGCGCAGCACCTGCGCGTAAGCCTCGGTGAGAACGGCCTGACCGGCCGCGGCACAGGCCTGAAGGTCGGCGATGTCGGTGGGGCGAGATGTGAAGCCCAGGGCATCGCGACCCGCGGCCGCCGCGCCCGAGGACACCACGACGACGTTCCAGCCCAGCTGCCTCAGCTCGACGACCTGGTCGCAGAGCGTGGCAATGAAGGCCTGGTCAAGGGCGCCGTCCTTATCGACCAGCGTGGAGGAGCCGATCTTGAAGACCAAAAGCGGGGCAGCCATTACAGCTCTTCCCCCTCGACCGCGGAGGCGTCCTCGGCCTCGTCGACGAAGTCGAGCTCCTCGGCGGCAGGCGCCGGGGCCTCCTCGCCCTCGTAGGTGAAAGCGAAGCCCAAGATGCGGATCTCGTCTCCGTTGACAGCTCCCGCCTTGGCGAGACGCGCGTCGAGGCCGTTTCGCTCCAAGCGGTGCTGGAAGTAGGCGACGGCCTCGTCGTTTTCCCAGTCGGTCTGGACGACCATGCGCTCGATGGAGTTGCCCGAGACGCGCCAGGCGTGGCGCTCCTCGCGCTGGATGCGCACGGCGTTGTCGCGGCGCAGGCGGTTCTGCTCCCACTTGGCCGAAAGGTCCTCTTTGGGGGCCGTGGCCTCGATGTGGCTACGGATCTCGGCCACCTGGGCGGCGACGTAGGAGACGAGCTCGTCCAAGCCCTGGCCGGTCGCGGCAGAGACGGCGAAGAACGGGCGCTCCTCGGCCTCGGCCTGGGCGCGCAGGCGCTCGCAGGCCTCCTCGGTCCCGGGCAGGTCGCACTTGTTGGCGACGACCACCTGCGGGCGATCGGAAAGCTCGGACGCATAGGCCTTGAGCTCGGCGTTGATCGTGGTGTAGTCCTCGATCACGTCGCGGCCCTCGAAGCCGCCCGTGAGGTCGACGACGTGCAGGATCAAAGCCGTGCGCTCGATGTGGCGCAGGAACTGGTGGCCAAGGCCCTTGCCCTCGCTCGCGCCCTCGATGAGGCCGGGGACGTCTGCGGCGACGAAGGACTGGCCGTTGGCCGCGCGCGCGACGCCCAGGTTGGGGATCAAGGTCGTGAAGGGGTAATCGGCGATCTTGGGCCTGGCGGCGCTGATGCGGGCGATGATGGAGCTCTTGCCAACGGACGGCATGCCCACGAGGGCCGCGTCTGCCATGAGCTTCATCTCGAGCTCGATCCAGTGCTCAAGGGCAGGCTCGCCCTTCTCGGCAAAAGCGGGGGCGCGGCGCACGGAGGTCACGAAGTGGATGTTGCCGCGGCCGCCCATGCCGCCCGGCGCCACGACGACGCGCTCGCCCGGCTGGGTAAGGTCGGCCAAGGTCTCGACCGGGGTCTGGGTGAGGGCGTCGAGCTCGCGCACGACGGTGCCCACCGGGACGCGCAGGATAAGGTCCTCGCCGTCGCGGCCGTGGCGACGCGCGCCCTGGCCGTGGGTGCCGCGCTCGGCCTTGAAGTGGTGCTTGTAGCGGTAGTCGATCAAGGACGAGAGCTGCGCGTCGGCCTCGATGACCACCGAGCCGCCGGCACCGCCGTCGCCGCCGTCGGGGCCGCCCTTGGGGACAAAGGCCTCGCGCCTAAAGGACATGCAGCCGGCGCCGCCGTCGCCGCCCTTGACGTTGATGTGGGATAAGTCGGTAAAGGTGTCCACGAAGACGCTCCTTCATAGCCGTGCCGGGAAATACACAAAAAGGGACCCCGTCAAACGAGGTCCCCAACAAGCCAAAGTTTAGAGGCTCTATGCCTGGGTGCGAACGTGCACCATGTGGCGAACACCCTTGGTGAACTCAACGGTGCCGGCAGCGAGAGCGAACAGGGTGTCGTCCTTGCCGATACCGACGTTCTCGCCGGGGTGAATGTGGGTACCACGCTGACGGACGAGAATCTCGCCGGCCTTCACGGCCTGGCCGCCGTAGCGCTTGGTGCCAAGACGCTGAGCGTTGGAATCGCGGCCGTTACGAGACGAGCCGAGACCTTTCTTGTGAGCCATAATTTACCTGCCTTCTGGTGGTGAAGATGATCTTGCTTCAAAAAGAGACTAAGCCGGAATCTCAACAATCTGAATCTTGGTCAGCTGCTGACGGTGGCCGTTGGCGCGGTGATAGCGCTTACGCTTCTTGAACTTGAAGACGAGGAGCTTCTCGCCCTTGAACTGCTCCACAACCTCGGCGGTGACCTTCTTGTCCTGAAGAGGGGCAGAGCCAACGATGGTCTTCTCGCCGTCGTTCAGAAGAAGAACGGGGAGCTCGACCTTGTCGCCAGGCTGCGCATTGAGCTTCTCGACGTCGATGACGTCACCCTTGGCAACCTTATACTGCTTGCCACCAGTTGCTACGATTGCGTACATTTTTTAGAACCCTTCATTGCTGGCGTGAGTGCAACAATCACTAATTCTACCTACGGCACAAAAACGCGTCAATGACCAAGTCTGGCGTGACCTGCGAATCTCATCAGGGAAACAGAAATGACATTCATGCATCAAAGCGTGTTTGCAACCTTGAAAAGAATAGTGGTAAAGCGCGTGAATGGCACAACATCTAGAGAGGATTCACAAGATGCCCATCAGCGTCCTCGTGGCGCTGGGCGACGCGCGCGACCTTGAGCGCTCGGTAAGGGCGATCGACCGACGACAGGGCGGCGTCGAGCAAGATCTTGGGCCGCAGCGCGCCTTCGTTTGACGAGCGGGTCTCGAGGGACAGCGCGATGTCGTCGCCGTCCTTCTCGGCCGAGAAACCCACCAAGGCGCTCGCGAGGTCGATGGACTTGGGCTTGTCCCCTCGCAGGTAGTTGAGGGTTCCCTGGGCCGCGGTGGCGGCGAGAAGGTCCTCGAGCTGTGCGGCGTCGACGCCGGCGCCCACAAGGCGCACGTCCCACGAGGCGCGGTTGAGCCAGGCCTCGAGCGCGGGCACGCGGCCCTCGATGTAGGCGGCGCGCCGGGGCGCCAGGGCGTGCGGGGTCGCCGCGGCCAGGCGCTCCAAGGCCTCCTGGGCATCGACATGCTCGTTCAGGCGCAGGTCAAAGTACTCGCAGGTAGATGACGCACCCACGGGCAGGGCCTGTGAGAACTGGATGCGCATGCGGCGGGCGAAGCCGTTGCCGATCGAGAAGGGCAGCTGGGCGCGGCGGATGCAGCGGTTGATGGTCTCCAGAACCTCGAGGTGGCCCAGGTAGGCCAGGCGGTCGTCCTTCACGTACTCGACGCGCAGGCGGTCGAGGTCCTTGATGATCGACATATCCTGGGGCTTCGCGTCTCCCCAGGGCTGCGGACGGGCCGTCATGCGCGCACCTCGCAAAGGTTGTTCTTGACTCCAAGGGTCGGGCAAACGCCGCAGCCGGCGCAGTTGCCGCGGGTGCAGTCGGTCGTGGTGACCTCCTGCAGGGCGCGGCGCCATTCTCGCTGAAGGAAGCCCTTCGAGACGCCGGGGGACGTGTGGTCCCAGGGAAGGCGCGCGTCGAGGTCGAACTGCTCGCAGGCAACGTCTTGCAGGTCAACACCCACGTTTGCCGCGGCCTGCTCCCACAGGTCGAAGTTGAACTCGCTGGTCCAGGCATCGAAGCAGCAGCCCAGCCTCCAGGCCTCGTACATGAGGTCGAAGCCGTCGCGGCCCATCTTGGAAAGGGCGCCCTCGACAAGGGAGGTGCCGGAGTCGTGGTAGGCCACGCGGATCGAGCGGTCCTTGCAGGAATGCAAGAGCAGCTGCTGGCGACGGCGCACCTCGTCGGGCTCGAGCTGGGGGCACCACTGGAAGGGCGTGTAGCTCTTGGGCACGAAGACCGCGACAGAGATGGAGACCGTGATGCCGGACTTCACTCCCCTGCCCACGACCTCGCGGCCGATGTCCAGCACGCGCTGGGCGGCCTCGGCGATACCCACGATGTCGGCATCGGTCTCGGTCGGAAGGCCCATCATGAAGTAGAGCTTGCAGCGGCGCCATCCCATCTTGAAGGCGTTTCTCGCCGCGTTCTCGAGGTCGTCCTCGGTGACGCCCTTGTTGATGACGTCGCGCAGGCGCTGGCTGCCGGCCTCGGGCGCGAAGGTGAGGCCGCCGCGCTTGCCCGTGCCCACGGCCGCGGCCATATCGACGCCAAAGGAGTCGAGGCGCTGAGAAGGGATCGACACACGAATGCCCTTGTTGGAGAGGCGCTCGTGCAGGGAGTTGAGGATAAAGGCGCACTGCGAGTGGTCGGTCGTGGAGAGCGAGGTCAAGGACAGCTCGTCGTGGCCGCTCTCCAGAAGGCCGCGCTCCCCCGCCTCGATGATCTGCTCGGCCGGGCGCTCGCGAACCGGGCGATACGTCATGCCGGCCTGGCAAAAACGGCAGCCGCGGGCACATCCGCGAAGGATCTCAAGCGACATACGGTCCTGGACGATGCCCATGTACGGCACGATCTTCTGGGCGACGGGAGGCGTCGCGGCAAGGTCGGGGATGCAGGCCTTGGTGACGACGTCCTTGGCAGGCGTGCCGGGCAGCGGGCGCGCGTAGCCCCAGCGCGTCGAGGTCTCGTCGACCACGACCTCATAGAGGCCGGGCACGTAAACCGCGTCGATCGCCGCCAGCGCATACAGGATTTCCTGGCGAGAAGAACCCGCGGCCCGCAGGTCGCGGATCGTCTCGCAGACGGTGACGATGAGCTCCTCGCCGTCGCCGAGCATGATCGCGTCGAAGACCGGGGCAAGAGGCTCGCAGTTCCAGACAGAAGGACCGCCGCCCAGGATAAAGGGGTCGTCCTCGTCGCGGTCGGCGGACTTGACGGCGATGCCGGCGAGGTCCAAGGCCTCCAGCACGTTTGTGCCGATGAGCTCGTGGGCCAAGGTGAAGCCGATCGCGTCGAAGCTGGCGAGAGGGGCTGCGCCCTCAAGCGAGAGCATAGGCACGCCGTCGGCGCGCATGTAGGCGCACATATCCTTCCAGGGAAGGTAAGCGCGCTCGCAGCTCATGCCCTCCTGGGCGTTGATCGTGTTGTAGATGATCGAGACGGCGAGGTTGGGCTGGCCGATCTCGTAGGTATCGGCGTAAACCATGCACAGGTGGAAGGGGCCGTCCTGCTCCTCGCAGGCGCCCCACTCGTGGTCGAGGTAGCGCGAGGGGTGCTCGACGCGGTCGAGGTAGGGCTCGATAAGGTGAAAAAGGTTCTCTCGGGGCTGCCGCACGGTGCGCGGGCTCCTTTCGGGTCAGGGGTTTAAAACGCTGTTTTGTTGGCGAGAAACTACAGAGTGAGATACTCGATGGCCTCGGGTTTCTCGGCCTGGGCCTTAGGAGCCGCGGCCTTGGCGGCCCTTGCCTTATGCGGCGAGCCGACCTTCACGGGCAGCTGGGCCACGGCGTCGGCCGGCACGGGAGCAGGGACAGGCCCGGTCTTCTTACGCTCGTCACGGGTGAGCCAGTTCTCGAGGGCCTTTGCCGTGGTCACGGTACCGGCGTAGCCGATCCCCGCCTTGAGCACCCAGCCAAAACCAGGCACGAAGCCCGCGAAGGTGCGGGCCAGCGTGCGATAGCCAAGGCCGGCCGCCACGACGCCCGCGATCTCGAGCGCGCGGTCAAACGTAACCGTCATGCCGTAAGCGCCCGCGATGTCAAAGGCCATCTTGGCCTGGTTCGCGGTCATGACCGTGAAGTCGCCGCCCGGCACAAAGCCGACGGCGCCAATGACGGCGTTTTCCAACGCGCACTCGGTCACGAGCGACTCGACCTCGGCCTTTCGGCAAAACGGGAGCGCCGCGGCGACGGCGACGCCCTTCTCGGTTGCAGAGACCATCCAGCAGGCCAGCTTGGGCAAAAGCGCCTCGGGCGAGGAGGCGGCGACGCAGCCGACGAGCGCCTGTTGCTCCTCGGGCAGGCCCAAGGACGGGATGTCGACGGCAGACTCGACGACCAGGGCGCAGGCGGTCCCCACGCGCGCGTAACCGCGGGCAAGCTTCACGCACTCCGCGCAGTCGGGCGCGGCGAGAAGAAGCACCAGGTCGCAGTCGGAGGCGTCGCCCGGGTAGAGGGAAAGTCCGCGAACTTCAACCGTGACCTGCGGCTTGTTGGGCACAAGGGCGGCCTTTATGGCCAGCGCGACCTCTCGGGGACAGCCAGGGTCGACGTGAACGCGGATCAGCAGCGGCTCGTCGGCGCTGCGAAAGCTGTCGCGCGCCGAGGCCACGGCGTCGACGACGCTGGCCACAGAAAAGACCGAGCCCTTCCTAGCACCACTCTTGTTTCGAGCCATGCGCAAATATCCTTCCTAAAGGCGGGGCTTATGCGGCCCTTTGCCTGTGTCTCCATACCGATTGAACCATACCCACCGCGGCGAGCTGCGAAACCATCGAGGACGATCCGTAGCTGATGAAAGGCAGGGGGATGCCGGTAATCGGCATGATACCGATGCACATGCCGATATTCTCGAGCACCTGGAAAAGCCACATCGCGGCGCACCCGACCAAGACCAGCTTGCCAAAGGGATTGTCGAGCTTCATGGCCAAAAGCAGGGTCGCGAAGATCATCCAGGCAAAGACGGCGAGAAGCACCATCGCGCCAAGGAAGCCGAACTCCTCGCTAAAAAGCGCGAAGACGAAGTCGGTGTGGGCCTCGGGCAAAAAGCCGGTGCCCGCCTGCGTCGCGTTGCCGATGCCCTTGCCCAAAAAACCTCCCGAGCCGACGGCGATCTTTGCCTGTTGCAGGTTATAGCCGTCCCCTGTTGGGTCGACAGACGAGTCGACGAAGACGATCAGGCGCTTGAGCTGGTATTCCTTGAGAATATGCGGCAGACCGTCCGTCAGCGACGTGACGACGACTATCGTGACCACGCCCACAATCAGACCGATCGTGGGCAGGACCCATTTCATGGGCGCGCCGCTGCAGATGATGACCGTGGCGCCAAGGAACAAGATGACGAGCGACGTTCCCAGGTCGGTCACGACGAGCAGGCCCAGGGGCAAAAGAAGCGTGCCGCAGAGCTTGGCGTAATCGGTAAAGGTCTCGATCTTGCCGTTGTACTGGGCACACGCCGACGCCATGAGGAGAATCGTCACGATCTTCGAGGGCTCGGACGGCTGGAACCTAAAGCGAATAAGCGGGATCTGCACCCAGCCCGTCATGCCCTTGGCCGAGACGCCCAGGCCCGGAATATGCGGCATCACCATGAGAATGCAGTCGAAGATGAGAAGCGCCGTCGTGAGGTTCGCGAAATTGCGGTAGTCGTAGCGCCACACGATCGCCGCGCCCACAAGACCCAGGGCGATACCAAAGAGATGGCTCATGAAGTTGGCCTCGTCGATCGTGAGGGAGGCCGACCAAATGGTGACGGTGCCCATGATGACGAGAAGCGCCGCCGGGATGAGCTGCGAGAAGTAGAGCTTAGACGAGAAGCCCGTCTTCTTCTTGACGCTTGAATGGGCGGGCCCGCGCGAGGTGCCGCGGTTTCCCATGGACGAGAAGAAGCCCTGCGCGGTGCCCACGCCCGTCATTTCCTGTGCCATAGCCTCGGCACCTCCTTTCTTATCTCGCCTAGTCTCTCGTAGAGGATGATCCGATGGTCTGGTCGACGTCGTCGGGCTGGCCATAGATCTGGCCCAAGATGTCGCGCACCACGAACATGCCCGAGGTCGCGCCCGCCGAGACGCCGTCGACGTTGGCGCCCACGACGTACTTGGGGTTATCCGCCGGGGCATAGCCCACGAACCAGCCCAAGGGGTCTCCCTTGGTGGTCTGCTCGGCCGTGCCCGTCTTGCCGTTGACGGTGACGTCGAGGTTCGTCCAGTGGACGGCCTGGCTCGCCGACTCCTCGTAGACCACGCCGTACAGGCCGGACTTCACGATGTCGCGATAGACCTGGTTCTCCTCGACGTTTCGCACCTCAGAGACGCTGTAGTCGATGACCGAGCCCGAGCCCAGGCGGCTCTTGACGCTCTTCATGACGTGCGGCTTGTAAACGGGGCCCTGGTTGGCGATGGAGCAATACGCCTGCACCATCTGAAGCACCGTGACGAGAAGATCGCCCTGGCCGATCGCGATGTTGCAGTTCTCGCCGCCTTGCCAGGAGCGCTGGTCGTCGGGCAGATAGGAGAAGTAGTTCCACTTCCACTCGGCGTCAGGCACGCGGCCCGAGGCCTCGCCGGGCAGGTCGATGCCGGTGGTCGATCCCAGGCCGTAGCGGCGGAAGGTCTCCTGCAGGCCCTCGCTGTTCTCGGAGTAGAAGAAGCCCTTGCCGATCTCGTAGTAGACGATGTCGCAGGAGTTGGTGAGGCCGGTCGAGAGGTTCACGGCGCCGTGGCCGTAGGTGAGCCAGCACTTCATGCCGTAGTTCTCGCCGAAGCCGGTCCACCAACCGGTGCAGTAATAAGACGAGTCGGTGCTGACGATGCCGTAGTCGAGACCCGCGAAAGTAGTTAAGGCTTTGATGGTCGAGCCAGACGGATACTGACCGGCGATGGCACGGTTCATCAGCGGGTAGTTGGCGTTCTCGTCCTGCAAGGCCGACCAGTCGGCAGACGAGATGCCGCCAACGAAGATGTTGGGCGAGTACGTGGGGTAGCTCGCCAGGCAAATGACCTCGCCGTTCGTGCAGTCGACGGCCACGCAGGAGCCGCCTGTGCAGTCGTAGCCGGATTCTTTGCACATGTTGACGATCTTCTCGAGCGAGGCCTCGGCCGCGGCCTGGACATCGGCGTCGATGGTGAGATAGAGGTCGCTGCCGCTTTGCGGGTCGATCGTCGTCGAGGTATCGAGCACGTTGCCGCTCGCGTCGACGTAGACGGTCTGCTCGCCGCGGATGCCCTGAAGCACGCTCTCGTACATGAGCTCGACGCCGGATTGGCCCACGACGTCGCCGGATTTGTACTGGACGGCGTCGTCGTCATCGGAGTTGGACTTGAGCTGCTCGGCCGTGACGGTGCCCGTGTATCCCACGACGTGGGCGGCAAGAGATCCCATGGGGTAGCTGCGCTGGGTCCTCTCCTCCACCGACACGCCGGAGAAAAGCGCGGGATGCTCGCCGATGTAGGCCACGACGCGGCGCGAGACGTCGACCGAGACGGTGCGCGCGCTCTGGGCGCCCTGCGAGGTGTCCTGGATCTTGCGGCGAACGGCCTGCATAGGCATGCCGATCAGGTTGCCGAGCAGGGTCATCTCGATCTCGTCGTCCACGACGTCGGAGGTCGCGGTGACGGTAAGGCACGGGCGGTTGGTCACGATCTCCTTGCCGTTGCGGTCGAGGATGCGGCCGCGCGGGGCGGCCGTCGTGACGGTGCGGGTGCGGTTTGACTCGGCGAGCTCGGCGTACTCGTCGCTCGAGACGAGCTGCATCGACCACAGGCGCGCGACCAGGGCCGCGAAGACGCCGCCGATGACGACACCAAAGCCCACGAGGCGAGACGAGATGCTCTTCTCGCCGGATTCGTCGGAGCCGCCCGCCGCACGCGGGGCTCCGCCGCCGATGTCCAGCGTGAAGTGCGCCTCTTCCCTGCCAAAGACAAAGAACAGGGCGAGAAGCACCGCCGCCAAAACGACGCAAACGATGATGATGACGAGCGAGAGGTCCATGTGCGACTACAGGCCCCGCTTAGAGAAGTGGCCGCCGCCCGCGCCCAGGTTGGGGCCCGAGGTGCGGATGCGGGAGTAGTAATAGGCAAACGGCAGGAAGAAGATGAGGGTAAGAAGCGCCATCGGCAGCGCGCGCAGGACGACCGCGTCGACGAAGGACGACGTCTGGCCCACAAAGAACATGCCGAGGCAGTAGACAAGGCTTGTGCCCAAGGACGCAAGCGCTGCCAGAATCACGGCACCACCGAAGTCGCCCGACATGCGGTTGCGCGCCTCGGCGCCAAGGAAATAGCTCGAGACGGTGAGGCAAAACGCCATAAGGCCGATCGGCGTGGTGCCCGAGAGGTCGAAGATGAGGCCCGAGAAGAAGCCGACGACGACAGAGCGCGGCCCGCCTTGCGTCATGGCGAAGCACGCGGAGAAGACCAGCGCGAAGTTGGCGCGGCCGTTTCCCAGGCCGATGTTGGGCGCGAGCGCCAGCTGCAAGACGAGACAGACGACGGCGAGAATCGCCGTGCCCTTGAAGTCCCTGTGTTTATCGGCTATCTGCATGGGTGAGGACCCGTCCTATTCCGTGGTGGATGCCGAGCCGTCCGTGGTCGCGGACGCATCGGCAGAGGTGGTCTTGCCGGCGTTTTCCTGCGCGTCGGCGGCGGCGATGTCCTCAGCGGAGGCCTCCTGGCCCTCGGTGAGCGAGGTGATGACCAAAATCTCCTCGTTGTTCTCGGTGCGCGCGAAAGGCTCGACGACGATGTCGAGGTAAAGCGCGCCTGGGTTGTTCTCGACCGAGGTCACGCGTCCCAGGGGCAGGCCCTTGGGAAAGACGCCGCCCAAGCCGCTCGTGACGACGACGTCGCCGACCTCGACGCTCTGGCCGGTGCGGATAAGCTCGAGGGTAATCTGACCGGTGGCGGACCCCGTGAGCATGCCCTGGGCGCGGCTCGACTGCACCATGGCCGAGATGGACGAGGACTCGTCCTTGACCAAGCGAACGACCGAGGTCGTGGGGTTGCACTGGATGATCTGGCCGATAACGCCGTTCGAGGCCATGATGGGCATGCCGACGGTGAGACCCGAGGTAGAGCCCTTGTCGATCGTCACGGTCGAGGTCCACGAGTCGCTCGAGCTCGAGATGATGCGGGCCGCCGTCGACTGCAGGCTATAGCTGTCCTGCAAATCAAGAAGGCTCTGGAGACGCGAGGCGGTCTGCTCGGCCTCCTCGAGCTCGGCGTTTCTCGCCTGGAGACGCTCGTTCTCGGCCTGCAGATCTGACAAGGTCTGCTGGTCGGTGGTGAGGTTCGTGATGATGTTGCCAAGGCCCTGGAAGGGAGCCGAGACGGTCGAGCCCAGGTAGCGCACGGGCGAGGCGACGGTCTGGAAGGCCCCGCGCACCAGCTCAAGGGGGCTCGACGAACCCATGCGGCAGCTCACCGTGAATATAACAAGAGAGACAGCAACGCAGACAATGAGCTGCTTGCCGCCTCCGCTTGTGTTGTTGTTCCCTAAGGTCGGCGCGTTGTGCCGGCCAGGCGTAGACAAAGCCACGTTTACTGACCCGTGCTCTGAACAAAGCCGCCGGACAAGGCGTTGGCCTCAAGCACCTTGGCGCAGCCGTTGACGACGTTTTCGAGCGCCGTGGGGCTGACGTTGACGGGCACGCCCGTCTCCTCGCGAAGGCGCTGGTCAAGGCCGCGCAGCATGCCGCCGCCACCCGTCAAGAGGATGCCGTAGTACATAAGGTCGGAGGCAAGGTCGGGCGGGGTAACGTCGAGCGCGTCCTTGACGGCCTTGGTGACCTCGTCCAGGGGGCGGTCGAGGGCGCGGCGGATCTCCTCGCTCTCGATGCGCACGGTCTTGGGCAGGCCGCTCATGACGTCGCGGCCGTTGACCTCGACGTCGAGCTCCTCGGCCAAGGGCGCGGCCGAGCCGACCTTGATCTTGATGTCCTCGGCCGTGCGCTCACCGATGGAAAGGTTGTAGGCGTCGCGCACGTGCTGCAGGATGGTGGCGTCGAACTCGTCGCCGGCGGTCCTGATGGACTGCGAGACGACGATGCCGCCCATCGAGATAACGGCGACCTCGGTGGTGCCGCCGCCGATGTCGACGACCATCGAGCCCGTCGGGTCCTCGATGGGAAGGTCCGCGCCGATAGCGGCAGCCATGGGCTCCTCGATGAGGTACGCCTGGCGAGCGCCCGCCTGGATGGTGGCCTCGAACACGGCGCGCTTCTCGACGGAGGTGACGCCCGAGGGGACGCAGACGACGACCCTGGGGCGCGGGCTCCAGGGGTAGCGGCGCTCGCGGGCCTTCTCGATGAAGTAGCGAAGCATGACCTCGGTGACGTCGAAGTCGGCGATGACGCCGTCCTTCAGGGGGCGCTCGGCGATGATGGAGCCGGGCGTACGGCCTATCATGCGCTTTGCATCGGCGCCGACGGCCAGAACGCGGCTCTCGCTTTTGTCGATGGCGACGACGGAAGGCTCGTTGATGACGATGCCCTCGCCGCGCACGGCCACGAGCGTGTTGGCGGTGCCCAGGTCGATGGCCAAGTCGCCGCCGTATTCACCGAATAATGAGTCGAGAAAAGACATAGGTCAGAACAGTCCCTTAGTTAGAGGATTGCGAAGTGTAGGTGGTCTCGAGCGAGGAGACCTTCCAAGAGATGCCGTCGCGGACCATCTTGATGGTGTAGTCCTGCTCGCCGCCCTGGGAAAGCTTGGCGGTGACGTAGACCGTGGACTCGGTCATCGAGCGGTCGATGCCCTTGACCTCGGGCGTGGAGCCCTTGACCAAGGAGTCGCTCATGGACTGAAGCTGGCCGGTCGCGGAGCTCGCGACGTAGGGCGCGATGTCGCCGCCGTTGTTGGCGGTCTCGAAGACGCTCGAGACGACGGACTCCTGGGTGGGCCAGCCGTAGCCCTTGGTGTAGGCGAAGATGCCGGCGCCCACGACCGCGATGAGCAGGATCAAGATGACGATGAAGACCTTGAGGCCCGTGTGGCGGTGCTTGCGCTTGGACTTGCGGTCCTTGCGGTCGGCGGCCATGATGTCCTCCTCGGTGACCGAGAAGAAGCCGGTGTCCTCGGCAGAAGGAATAAGCTCGCCAGAGGCCCCGGTGGGGTCAAGCGGGTCGGAGAAGCCGTTGCCGTAACCGGCGGCCTCGAGGAAGGCGTCGGTCTCGGAGGGGCGCTTGGAAGCGACGGCGGCAAGCGCGCGGCGTGCGGCGTCGTAGGAGGCCTGCGCCTCGGGAGAAAGCCTAAAGGCGGGGTCGGACGTGGCGTGGGCGAAGGCGTCCACGGCCTCGGACATGCGGTTTGCCGCGACGTAGGCCATGGCAAGGTCGCAGTAGATCTGCGCCTGGCTCTCGAGCGGCGTCGTGAAGTCAAGGGCGGTGCGGTAGGCCTCGATGGCGTCGACCGAGCGGCCAAGGCGCATGAAGCAGCTGCCCAGGCTCGAAAGCGCGCCGGAGGGCGAGGGGTTGGACTCGTCGATGGCGGCGCTGCGGTATGCGGTGCCGGCGTTGCGCACGTCGCCGATCTTCTCGTATGCGCTGCCAAGAGCCAGGTAGGCCTTGTAAGGCGTCGCATAGGAGCTGTCCTGGACGGCCTCGGTCAAGGCGGCGATGGCGTCCTGCGTCATGCCGGCGGCGAGAAGGGCGCGGCCGCGGTTGCAGCTCAAGGCCCCGCGCTTGCCGTAGGACGTGTCTGCCAGGGCAGACTGGTAGGCGGCGGCCGCGTTGGCGAACTGGCCGAGCTTCATGTAGGCGTTGCCGATGAGGTGGTCGATCGCTCCCACGGACTCGCCGGGCTGCTTGGCAGCCGAAAGCTGGGTGACGGCGCCGAACCAGTCGCCGGACTGGTAGGCGGCCTTGCCCGATTCAAATGCCTGCTGGTTCACGGTACCCTCCGATGTAAGGGCAGGCGCGAGGAGTTACGCGCCCGCGTGCTCGATGCGAATAGAGTTGATGACGTCGCCGGCGCGCAGCTGCGCGATGACGTCCATGCCCTCCAGCGTGGTGCCGAAGACGGTGTAGCCGGAGTCGAGGCTGTGCTGGGGGCCCAGGCAGAAGTAGAACTGCGAGCCCGCGGAGTTGGGGTCCATGGAACGGGCCATGGCCAACGCGCCGTCGACGTGGGAATTGTTGGGGTTGGAGGAGAACTCCTCCTTGATGCGGTAACCGGGGCCACCGGTGCCGGGACGGCCGTAAGGGCCCAGACGGCCGGCGGCGACCTCCTCGGACGTCATCTCGCGCGTGTTGGGGCAGCCGCCCTGGATGACGAAGCCGGGGACGTAGCGGTGGAACTTGAGGTCGTCATAGAAACCGCCCATGGCCAACTCGCAGAAGTTGGCGACGTGGACCGGGGCGCCCTGTCCGTCGAGAGCCACGCGGATGGTGCCGCAAGACGTATCGAAGACGGCGACCTCGTCGCCTGCGACCTGGTAATCAGGAGTGTAAAGCGGATCGGCGATGAAACCCATATCCCCTCCAAAGTCGAGAAATCAAACGAGCACGCGGCTCTTATAACCATGTAATTCTAACAGCAGTTGGGACGTTTCACATAATCGGCAGCGCGAACGGGCGGCTATTCGGCCTTCACGGGCTTCCAGTTCTCGTAGTTCTCCTCGAACAAAATCTGGTAGGAGCTCTTGGAGGAGGTCTGGTAGGTCTTGGTCACCGGGTACTCGATGCTCGAGGCGTCGGCCGCCGGGTCCGCGGAGTCGACGGAGAGCGCCCAGGCCTCGGTGAGCGAGTCGCAGCGGTTGCGCAGCCAGTTGCCCAAGGTCGTCAGGTTCGAGATCGTCTCGGCGTAGGCGCCCGCGCCGTCGTCTAGGCCCGAGAGGGACGAGATGAGGTTCGAGACCTCGATCGAGATCGCGTAGAGATCGCTTTGCCCCTGCTGGCGGGCCGAGAGATCGGAGGAGATTCCGATCGAGAAGATCGACGACTCGTTGTTGTTGACCTGGTTGGCGAGCTCGCCCAGGCGCGTGTAGTCGCTCTCGAGGGTCTCGAAGAGCTTGTCTGAGGCTGAGGTCGCCTTGACGCCGTCTTGGCCCGTGAGGGTCTCGACATTGCCGGGGGACCCGGCGGTCGAGGTGTCGATCGGGGTCGTTGCCCGCGAGCTCGTGTTGTTGGGGTCCCAGGGGTGCGTGACGAGAAGGGCCAGGCCGCTCACGACGAGCACGGCGAAGACACCGGCGAAGACCAGGTCCTTGATCTTGGGAAGCTTGTCGTGGCGCATGGAGGCGGAAGGGGCGTCGGCGCCGGCGGCGGGGATGGCGCTCTCGATAACCGCCTCGTCGCGGGCGGGCTCGGGCTCGTGCTTGCGCTGCAGGGCGTCGAGCGAGGGCACGGTGGGCACGCCGATCTGCGAGGTGGCGTCGATGTCGTCGATGTTGGGCAGCTCGATGTCTCGAAGGCTTCGCTCCGCGGGCTCACCCTCGTCCTTCTCCCCCACCAACGTGAGGCACTTGGGGCAGACGGTGAGGCCGGCCGCCATCAAGGCGCCGCAGTTGGGGCACCAGCTGGCGTCCTGGAGGTTGATGACCTGGGTCAGGCCCAGCTGAGAAGAACAGACGGGGCAGTCAACGGCCCCGTCGGGGATCTCTGAGTGGCAATTAGGGCAAATCACGTAAAAGGACACCTTTCAGTGCGTATCGGTCGTCTCACTTTTACTCCCGGCGGCAGTCCGCGGGCGCGGCGGGCTCGCTAAAGCTCATAAACCTTCACAAGCTTAAGCGGCGCTTAAAGGGCGTGGGCCTAGTCGCGCCTTCTCTTGCCGAAGAAGGTGTCGAAGCTCGCGGGCTTGCCCTCGATCCTCTCGGCCAACCCGATCAACAGGCGGTTGTTGCCCTGGGCCTTCTCGAACGAGACAGAGAGGCGCTCGAACATGACGCAGGCGAGAACGCAGAAGACGACCGTGGCGACGCACACGTCCCAGGTAAGTCGCTCGACCGAGAAGAAGCCGCCGAAAACCGTGCAGGCCAGGACGGCAAGGCCCGCCATGGTGACGAGAAGGGCGCGGCGAAGGACGGTCGGCGGCTCGGAGATGCGCTTGATGAGGGCAAGGCCCACGACGATCGTGATGATCATGCAGACCGTCGAGATCTCGCCGAAGGAGTGGTTCAACAGACGGCCCAGGATAAGCTCGAGGAACAGGAAGAAGATGATCGCCCCCGAGGCGGGAAGCGAGCGGGACAAGACGTTGGCCAGGAAGTTGCCGCGCACGAGCTCGTGGTTGGGCTCAAGCGCCAAGATAAAGGACGGCACGCCGATGACCACGGTCGAGATGAGCGACATCTGGATCGGGATGAAGGGGTACGGCGGCAAGATGATGCAGATTAGGGCAAGAACAGCCGCGAAGACCGTCTTGACCAGGAAAAGCGAGGCCGAGCGCTGCAGGTTGTTGATGGAGCGCCTGCCCTCGGCGACGACCTCGGGCATATGGGCGAAGTCGTTGTCTGCCAGGACAATCTCCGAGACGTTGCGCGCGGCGGCAGAGCCCGAGGCCATGGAGACCGAGCAGTCCGCCTCGCGAAGGGCGAGCACGTCGTTCACGCCGTCGCCGGTCATGGCCACGGTGCGGCCGCGGCGGTGCAGGGCCTCGACGAGCTCGCGCTTCTGCTGCGGCGTGACGCGGCCGAAGACGCGGGCCGTGTCGACCGCGGCATCGAGCTTCTCGGCCGTGTCCAAGGTCGTGGCGTCGACGTACTTGTCGGCGTCGGGCACGCCGGCGATCTGCGCGATGGCCGAGACGGTGCGGGGGTCGTCGCCAGAAATAACGCGCAGCTCAACGCCCTGCTCGATAAAGTAGGCCATCGTCTGGGGAGCGCTGTCGCGAATCTTGTCGCGGATGCCCAGGCAACCGAGCAGGCGCGGGGTCCCGATGAGGTCGCCCTGCTCGTCGAAGCCGTCACAGGCGCACACGACCAGGCGGCGCTCGATGTCGTCGAAGCCGGCGCAGGCCTTCTCGGCAGCCTTCTGGCCCGCCTCGTCCAAGATGAACTGAGCGGCGCCCATGACCAGGGCCTCGTTTGAGTCCAGGACGCAGCCGGAGTACTTCTTCGCCGAGGAGAAAGCGATCGAGCGCACGGTCTCTCGCTCGGCGGCCCCGGCGTTTTTTCCATAGGCGAGAAGGGCCTTGGCGGTCTCGTTCAGGTCCTTGTCGTTGGCTCGCGCGATGGCGTAGAAGGCCTCGGTGACCTGCGGCTCGTTGACGTCGGGCACGGCCGCGACGTGGGCCACCTCCATCTCGCCCGAGGTGATGGTGCCCGTCTTGTCGAGGCACAGGGTATCGACGCGCGCGAGGGTCTCGACGCAGAAGCTCTGCTGGACAAGGACGCCGCGCCTGCCCAGCCTCGTCGTCGCGACGGCCAGGACCGTGGAGGTGAGAAGGACGAGGCCCTGCGGGATCATGCCCAGAACGGCGCTCGTAGAAGAAAGGATAGCGTCGTTTAGGCTCTGGCCGTCCTGGAAGACGGTGCGCAGGAAAAGGCCCAGGCCAAGCGGCACGAGAAGGGTGGTGCCCAGG
Organism: bacterium; assembly: GCA_963591565.1. Lineage (GTDB taxonomy): Bacteria > Actinomycetota > Coriobacteriia > Coriobacteriales > Atopobiaceae > Paratractidigestivibacter. Next base: position 11,941 of record CAVAUD010000004.1, on the reverse strand, counting down.
CGGATGATGGCCTTCAAGGTGGCCAGGATCTCGGACTTGACCTCCTTGACGTACTTGGCCTCGGAGTTGATCTTGGCGGCAAAGCCGTCGCGGCCCACCTTGGTGACCCGGGCAGTCAAAGAGCCCGACTCAATGAAGCTGCCGGAGAAAAGATCGTCTCCCGCCTTCTTTGCGATAGGAACGGACTCGCCCGTGAGCAGGGACTCGTCGGCGTAGGAGTCGCCAGCCAGGCACACGCAGTCGGCGGGCACCTGGTCTCCGTGCGAGAGGCGCACGACGTCGTCAAGCACAAGGTCGGTCGGGGCCACCTGGGCCTCTCCCCCGTCACGGATGACCGTGACCTCCTTCTGCGTCATGATCGTGAGCTTGTCGACCATCCTCTTGGCGCGGATCTCTTGGAAGACGCCGATGAAGAGGTTCGCGAAGACGATGGTCAAGAACAGCATGTTGCGGTATTGGCCCGTCAAGAAGATGAGCACCGCCATGCAAAGGTTCACCGCGTTGAACAGGGTGCAGGCATGCGTCGCGAAGATCTGGGCGATGGACTTGGTCTTGACGTCTGTGTTGGCGTTGGTGCGCCCGTCGGCCACGCGCTCGGCGACCTCGGCGGCAGTCAGGCCCTGGAGCTGGGCGTTGTTCTCGGCACAGGACAAAACAGGCTCCTTATATATAAGAAGGGACCCATACAAGACGGGTCCCGAAGATTATAAGTGGTGCGCCCAGAGGGTTTCGAACCCACGACCTTTCGCTCCGGAGGCGAACGCTCTGATCCACTGAGCTATGGGCGCAATGAGCTAAGCCATTGTAGCGGATGTTTCGAAACTTGTTTCCAACGATGCACATACACACGGATATAAGACAAATCGACTACATGTTCGTGCTAACATCGCAAAGCTTACCCATATATGACTTGGAGCGCACATGATCGCAGTCGTTAACGAGAAAGCCACCGAGGAGCAGCTCACGCAGTTCGTCGAGTGGATCGAGGCCCGCGGGTTCAAGACCAACGTCTCCCAGGGCGACAACGAGACCATCGTCGGCATCATCGGCGACACCACCCAGATCGACCCCTTCTTGCTCGAGAGCATGGACATCATCGAGCGCGTCCAGCGCGTGACCGAGCCCTTTAAGAAGGCCAACCGCAAGTTCCACCCCGAGGACACCGTCATCGACTGCGGCCACGGCGTGCTTATCGGCGGCGGCCACTTCCAGGTCATCGCGGGTCCGTGCTCTGTCGAGGGCGAGAATCTGCGCACCATCGCGCGCGCCGTCAAGGAGGCGGGCGCCACGATGCTTCGCGGCGGCGCCTTCAAGCCGCGCACCTCTCCCTACGGTTTCCAGGGCATGGGCGAGAAGGGCCTCGACCTGCTCATGGACGTCGCCGGCGAGCTCGACATGCCCGTCGTCACCGAGGTCATGGACGTCCGCGACATCCCGATGTTTGTCGAGAAGGGTGTCGAGGTCTTCCAGGTGGGGGCGAGAAACGCCCAGAACTTCACCCTGTTGAAGGAGCTCGGCAAGACCGACACCCCCGTCCTTCTCAAGCGCGGCATGTCCGAGACGATCGACGAGCTGCTCATGGGCGCCGAGTACATCATGAGCGAGGGCAACGAGAAGGTCATCCTGTGCGAGCGCGGCATCCGCACCTTCGAGACCCGCACCCGTAACACCTTTGACGTGAACGCCATTCCCGTCCTGCATCACCTGACCCACCTGCCCGTCGTCGGCGACCCCTCGCACTCGACCGGCTACACCCGCTACGTCAAGCCCGCGGCCTACGCGGCCTGCGCGGCCGGCGCCGACGGCCTCGAGATCGAGGTCCACGACTGCCCGTCGAAGGCATGGTCCGATGGAGCCCAGGCGCTCACCCCCGACATGTTCGCCGACGTCATGCGCCGACTGGCCCTTATCCGCGAGGCCGTAACGGCCGACATCGAGGAGGCTTAGGGCTTTGGCAGCCGAGAAGAACGAGGCGGCCCCGCAGGCCGCGGGCACGCCGGCCTTCGTGCCGGGGCGGATCGGGGTCGTGGGCCTGGGCCTGATGGGCGGCTCCTTCGCGCGGGCCTTCCGCGCCCATGACGTCGAGGTCTATGCCTGGAACCGCACGCGATCCACGCTTGAGCTGGCCATGATCGAGACCGTGAAGGGCGAGCTCAACGACGAGACCGTCCCCAACTGCGAGCTGATCATCCTGGCCGGCTACCCCCAGGCCACCATCGAGTGGCTGGGCGAGATGGCCGACCTTATCTCGCCGGGCGCCATCGTCATCGACACGGTGGGCGTCAAGCGCAAGATCTGCCAGGAGTGCGAGGCTATAGCCGCCGGCCATGACTGGACCTTCGTCGGCTGCCACCCCATGGCGGGCACCCAGTACTCGGGCTTCGCGCACTCCAAGGCCACGATGTTCAAGGGCGCCCCGATGGTCGTCGTGCCGCCCTCCCACATGGACGACTTCGAGCGCGTCGAGATCCTCGAGCGCCTCAAGAACCTGCTGGCGCCTTGCCAGTTCGGAAGCTTCACGCTGGCCACTGCCTCGGTCCACGACCGAATGATCGCCTACACCTCGCAGCTGTGCCACGTGGTGTCCAACGCCTTTATCAAGAGCCCCACGTCACGCGACCACCACGGCTTCTCGGCCGGCAGCTACCGCGACCTCACGCGCGTCGCGCACCTTAACGCACCGATGTGGACCGAGCTTATGCTCGACAACGCCGATTACCTGTCTGATGAGCTGGGCCTCATCATCAAGAACCTGCAGGCCTACAAGGACGCGATCGACGCCAACGACGCGGCTGAGCTCGAGCGCCTTCTGGCCGAGGGCGACAAGATCAAGCGAGAGATCGAGGGACGATGAGCGACCACAAGATCGTGCCGGTAGACACGGCCTCCAAGTCATACGAGGTGCACGTCGGGCTGGGTCTTCTCGACCAGGTCGGTCCCATTGTGGCCGGCTGCCTCAAGGCGAGCCGCGCCTGCGTCATTTCAGAGACCAACGTCGCGCCGCTTTACGCCGAGCGCGTCGAGGCGTCGCTTAAGGCTGCGGGTTTTGACGCCTGCACCCTGGTCTTCGAGGCCGGCGAGCAGTCCAAGAACCTAACCACCCTGGGCACCCTTCTCGAGGGCATGGCCGAGGCGGGCCTTGACCGCGACTCGGTGGTCGTGGCCCTAGGCGGAGGCGTCACCGGCGACATCGCGGGCCTGGCCGCGGCCATGTACCAGCGCGGCATCAAGGTCGTGCAGGTCCCCACGTCGCTACTCGCCATGGTCGACTCGAGCGTGGGCGGCAAGGTTGCCGTCGACCTCGCGGCCGGCAAGAACCTCGCAGGCTTCTTCTGGCAGCCGAGCGCCGTCATCGCCGACGTCGAGTGCCTGAAGACCATTGAGGCCGAGAAGTTCCGCGACTCCGTGGGCGAGGTCGTGAAGCACGCCGTTCTGGCGGACCCCGCGATGCTCGAAGACCTTCTCGCCCACCCCTTAACCGAGCCGGGGTACTCCTGCGAGAAGCTCGCCGAGGTCGTGGCCGCAAACGTCGCCATCAAGCGCGACGTCGTGAACGCCGACGAGACCGAGCGCGGCCTGCGCCAGACCCTGAACCTCGGCCACACCATCGGCCACGGTATCGAGGCCGCCAGCAACTTCGAGCTGGGGCACGGCTCCTGCGTGGCCGCGGGCCTGTGCTGCATGGCGCGCGCGAGCGTCGCTAAGGGCTGGTGCGACCAAGAGACCTGCGACAAGATCGTGGCCGCGATGGCCGCGCAGGGCCTTCCCTGCGACACCGGGCTTGACCACGAGACCCTCTTTGCCTACATGACGCACGACAAGAAGCGCCACGGCAACACCATGAACGTCGTCGTCCCCACCCAGATCGGCCACGTGACCATCAAGAAGCTGCAGCTAGAAGAGCTGCGTGAGCTTCTTGACCTGGGTTGCGGCACGACATGCGAAAGGCTTTAACGTTGAACGAGAAGATCTACCCCGCAAGGCTCGCCGGCACCGTCCAGATCCCCGCGTCCAAGTCCGAGGCGCACCGCCTGCTCATCTGCGCGGCCTTCGCTGACGCCCCCACTCGCGTGGTCTGCAACGCCACCTCGAAGGACATCGACGCCACGGCCTCGTGCCTTCGCGCGCTCGGAGTCGCGGTCGAGAAGACCGTGGACGGCTTCGAGGTCACGCCCGTCGAGGCCGTCGACCAGGGCGCCCTTCTCGACTGCGGCGAGTCCGGCTCGACCCTGCGCTTCATGCTGCCGGTCGTGGCGGCCCTGGGCTGCGACGCGAGCCTCACCGGGCACGGTCGTCTGCCCGAGCGCCCGCTCTCCCCTCTCTACGAGGAGCTTTGCGCGCACGGCGCCCAACTCGGCCCCCAGGGCCAGGTGCCCTTGCGCGTCGAGGGCAAGATCTGCGGCGGCAGCTACAAGATCGCGGGCAACGTGAGCTCGCAGTACGTGACGGGCCTTCTTCTGGCCGCGCCCCTGATGGGCGGGGTCTCGCTCTTCGTTACCGAGCCCATCGAGTCGCTCCCCTACATCGACATCACCGTCGAGGCGATGCGCCTCTTCGGCGTCGAGGTCGAGCGCAGGCGCATTACGAACGCAACCGAGAAGGGCCTGCTCTTGACCGTCGCGGCGGACGCTGCGTACAAGACGCCCGGCAAGGTCGTCGTGGGCGGCGACTGGTCCAACTCCGCGTTTTGGCTGGCAGCGGGCGCCTTGAGCGACGAAGGCCTCTCCGTGAGCGGCCTCGACTTCCACTCGCCCCAGGGCGACAAGGCCATTCTCGGCGCGCTGGCGCTTCTGGGCGCGCGCGTCTCCCGCTTCCCCGACCACGTCTGCGTGAGCCGCGACAACCTTCACGGCTGCACCCTGGACGTCAGCAGCTGCCCCGACCTCGTGCCGCCGCTGGCCGCCGTGGCCTGCCTTGCCAAGGGCACGACCCGGATCGTCGGCGCGGCGCGCCTTCGCATCAAGGAGTCCGACCGCTTAGCGACCGTCTCGGCCGCCATCAACGCCCTGGGCGGACATGTCGAGGAGACAAACGACGGCCTGGTCATCGAGGGTGTCGAGGCACTGCGCGCAGGCACCGTCGACGCGGCCAACGACCACCGCATCGCCATGATGTCGGCCATTCTCGCCAGCTACGCCACCGGAACGACCACCATCGTGGGCGCCGAGTGCGTCTCCAAGTCCTACCCCGCCTTCTTTGAGGACCTCGCCCTTCTCGGCGGCTCCTGCGAAAAGGAGATCTAGCATGCCTTCCAGCCTGGGAAACACGCTCAAGACCACGATCTTTGGCCAGTCGCACTCCGCTGCCGTGGGTTGCGTCGTAGAGGGCCTGCCCTCCGGCATCGCCCTTGACCTCGAGCGCCTGCAGGCCTTCCTCGACCGCCGAGCCCCCGGCAACGCCGCTTGGACGACGCCGAGAAAAGAGGCCGACGCCGTGCGCATCCTCTCGGGCCTGAACCCCGAGGGCAGGACCTGCGGCGCCCCCTTGTGCGCCGTCATCGAGAACACCAACACGCGCTCGGGCGACTACGCCAACATCATGGGCGTGCCGCGCCCCGGCCACGCCGACTTCACGGCGTGGGCCAAGTGGCACGGCAACCAGGACATCCCCGGCGGCGGGCACTTCTCGGGCCGCTTGACCGGCCCCTTGTGCGTGGCCGGCGGCATCGCGCTGCAGTGGCTTGAGGCCCAGGGCATCCGCGTCGCCGCGCACGTCTCGCAAGTCGCGGGCGTCGACGACGAGGGCTTCTGCGTACGGGACAACACACCCGAGGCAAACGAGAGGCTCTTCTCGCAAATGGACGCCTTGGCCGACGGGCGCGACTTCCCCGCCATCGACCTTGAGCGCGCGGACGCCATGATCGAGGCCATCAAGGCCGCCCAGGCAGAGGCCGACTCTGTGGGCGGCACCATCGAGTGCGTGGCCTGCGGGATCCCGGCCGGCGTGGGCTCGCCCATGTTCGACGGGCTCGAGAACGTCATCGCCCGCGCGGCCTTTGGCATCCCCTCGGTCAAGGGCATCGAGTTCGGCGCCGGCTTTGAGGCCGCGCGCCTTCGCGGTAGCGAGAACAACGACGCCTACCAGGTGCGCGACGGCCAGTGCGTTCCTGTGACCAACAACGCCGGCGGTATCCTGGGCGGCATCTCGACAGGGGCGCCCCTCTACTTCAAGATTGCGCTCAAGCCCATCTCGAGCATCGGCCGCGAGCAGGACTCCGTCGACCTCGAGCACATGGAGAACGCCAAGCTGTCCGTCAAGGGCCGCCACGACGCCACGGCCGTGACCCGGGCCGTGCCCGTCACCGAGGCCGTCTGCGCCCTTGCCGTCGCCGACTCCCTTCTGTCCTGGCCGGCCGAATAAAGACCAGGTCAACCACCGTATTTCTCAGTTCACGCATAAGGACCGTTTCATGAGCGACATGCCCGAGCTTCGCCAAGAGATAGACCGCATCGACACCCAGATCTTCGAGCTTTTCGCCGAGCGCGCCGAGGTGGCGCGCCAGATCGGCGACTACAAGCGCGAAAACGGCCTGCCGGTCTTCGACCCCGGCCGCGAGCGCCAGAAGATCGCAGACGCGTCAAACCGCGTTCCCGCAGAGCTCAAAACCTATGCGCAGGTCCTCATGCAGCTCCTCATGGAAGCCGCCAAGAGCCGAGAGACCCTGCCTGAGGACGAGAGGCCCGCCCTTCTCGGCGAAATCGAGGCCGCCCGCGCGAGCACGCCCGAGCTCTTCCCCGCAGACGCAAACGTCGCCTGCCAGGGCGTCGAGGGCGCCTACTCGCAAATCGCGGCCGGGCACTTCTTCAAGCACCCCACCATCCAGTATTGCCCCAGCTTCGAGGGCGTGTTCCAAGCCGTCGAGGACGGCAGCTGCAGCTACGGCGTCCTGCCCGTCGAGAACTCGACCGCAGGCACCGTCAACAAGGTCTTCGACCTCATGATGGAGCACTCCTTCCACGTCGTGCGCACTTATCGCCAGAAGATCGACCACAATCTGCTGGCCAAGAAGGGCGCCAAGATCGAAGGCATCCGCGACATCTACAGCCATGAGCAGGCCATCAACCAGTGCCGCCACTACCTTGAGACCTTGCCGGGCACCCACGTCCACGTATGCGAGAACACCGCGATGGCCGCGCGCCTGGTCGCGCAGAGCGACCGAGACGATGTCGCCGCCTTGTCGTCTCGCTCCTGCGCCGACCTCTACGGCCTTGATATCTTGGCCAGCAACGTCCAGGACCGCGACAACAACTACACGCGTTTCGCCTGCATCTCGAAGCAGCTGGAGATCTATCCCGGCGCCGACCGCACCACGCTCATGCTGGTCTTGAACCACGAGCCGGGTGCCCTCTACAAGGTCCTCGCCAAGATCTACGCGCTCGACCTCAACCTCTTGAAGCTCGAGAGCCGACCCATCCCGCAGCGCGACTTTGAGTTCATGTTCTACTTCGACATCGACTGCGCCGTCGCCTCGCCCGAGTTCGAGGCCCTCATCTCGTCTTTGAGCAGCGCCTGCCAGGAGCTTCGCTACCTCGGCAGCTACACCGAGGTTATTTAAGGATTTGATATGACCAAGACCATCGACGCCCCCTTTGGCTTAATCGGACGCAAGCTCGGCCACAGCTGGTCGCCCCAGCTCCACGCCAAGATGGGCTCTGTCCCCTACCAGCTTGTCGAGCTCGAGCCAAGCGAGGTCGAGGATTGCATCCTGCACGGGGACTGGCAAGGCATCAACGTCACCATCCCGTACAAGCTCGACGCCGCCCGTCTCGCCGACGAGCGCAGCGAGCGCGTCGAGAAGCTCGGCGCCGCCAACACGCTGGTCCGCCGCCCCGACGGCACCATCTATGCCGACAACACCGACGTCCTGGGCTTCGCCTGGATGCTCAACCGTTTTTGCGGGAATTTCCTCGGCGGCGCGGCGAAGGACGTCCTTGCCGGAAAGAAAGCCCTGGTACTGGGCAGCGGCGGCGCGAGCCAGGCCGTCGTGGCGGCGCTTGAGGACTGCGGGGCCACGCCGCAGATCATCTCCCGCAGCGGAAAGAGCAACTACGAGAACCTCCTCGACCTCCACGCCGACGCGGCCCTTGTCGTCAACACGACGCCGGTGGGCATGTACCCCAACTGCCCCGCCTCGCCTCTTGCGGCCGAGACCCTGGCGGCGCTGCCCGGCCTTCTCGGCGTGCTCGACATCGTCTACAACCCCACGCGCACCGGGATTTGCCTTGAGGCCGAGAAGCTCGGCCTGCCCTGCGAGTCGGGCCTGCCCATGCTCGTGACCCAGGCCAAGTTCGCCAGCGAGCTTTTCCAGGGCAAGGAGATAGACGACGCCTTGCTCGAGAAGATCCTGGGCGAGGTTCTTCTCAGCAGCCAAAACGTCGTGCTCATCGGCATGCCGGGCGCCGGAAAGACGAGCTGCGGCAAGAGGCTGGCCCGCATGATGGGCCGTCCCTTCATCGACCTCGACGACGCGATCGCCGCCGAGTGCGGAAAGAACGCGGCCGACATCATCCGCGAGCAGGGCGAGGACGCCTTCCGAGCGATCGAGACCAAGGTCACCGGCGACTATGCCGCCAAGTCGGGCCTGGTCATCGCCTGCGGCGGAGGCGTGGTGACCCGCGAGGAGAACTACGCCCTTCTCCACCAGAACTCGCGGATCGTGATGCTCGACCGCCCGCTCGACGAGCTCAGCTCGGAGGGGCGTCCCATGTCGCAGTCCCAGGGCGTGGCCAAGCTCGCCGAGGCGCGCATGCCGATCTATCGCCGCTGGGCAGACATCATCATCACCTGCACCGGCTCGGCCACCGGCGACGCGGAGCTCATCCACCAAAAGTTGACAGGGTGTTAAGCGCTTAGGCCAAAACTTCGACCGTTCGCGGACTGAGTTGTAGGGTTTTCTTTGACGTGACCCGCAATTAACAAGGCGATGCGACACTCATAAAGGTTGAAATCAAGTGAGCACTCGTTGCTTTGTGAAAGAGGACACGACGTGAACAAGTCGATTCAGATAGCGAACGATCTTTTGGCCGCGGTCGGAGGCAAGGCAAACGTCACGGGCAACGACCTGTGCATGACCCGCCTGCGAATCGTGACCGACAACCCCGCCCTGGTAGACGCCGAGCAGCTGAGCGCCACAAGCGGCGTCTTGGGCATCGTCAAGCGCGGCTCGAACGGCTTCGAGGTCGTCTTTGGCCCCGGACGCGCCGAGAGCGTCCACGACGCGCTGGTCGACCTCACGGGCATCGACTCCGAGTCCGACTCCGTTGACACCGTGCAAAAAGACGTCGACCCCTCCATCACCGTAAGCATCAGCAAGAACCCCCTGCGCGCCGCGGCAAAGAAGCAAAGCGCGCAGGCGAGCAGCGCCCCGGTCAGCGCGGACAACAGCATCGACCCCGACGACTTCGAGAGCGTGAAAAGCCTCGTCGACCTTCTCAAGCAAAACGAGAGCGACGACGAGGAGGAGGCCGCCCCCGCAAGCGTGCTCGTCATCAACGGCCCCAACATCAACATGCTGGGCATCCGTGAGCCCGCGGTCTACGGCAAGGAGGACTTCCAGGCCCTTCTCGACCTGTGCCACAAAAGCGCCGAGGAGGCCGGCTTCACGAAGTGCGACTGCGTGCAGTCCAATCACGAGGGCGACCTTGTCGACGCGATCCAGGGCGCCTACAAGACCTATGACGGCATCGTGATCAACCCCGGCGCCTACACGCACACCTCGATCGCGATCCTGGACGCCGCCAAGGCCGTGGGCCTGCCCATCGTCGAGGTCCACATCTCCAAGGTCGAGGAGCGCGAGGCCTTCCGCCAGATTTCCTACATTCGCCAGGCCTGCTTCGAGACCATCACGGGCATGGGCATCCAGGGGTACAAGAAGGCGATCTTCGACCTCGCCGATCACATCGGGCTTTAAGAGGCGAGAGACCGACGGCCGGTTCCCTTACCCCAACGACATCAAACGTTAAAGCAAACCCCGACGTCAAAAGACGCCGGGGTTTTAAATTACCTGCAGCTCCAGGCACCTGTCTCTGTCACCACGTAGTCAAGGGGCACATCGGTAGGTTCCTGCGGCAAAAGGTTGCACGAGATCTGCCCGCTGCGCGCCAGGCCGACCTTCTCGCCGGGGTAAAACGCGAGGAAGCGGTCATAGTAGCCGCCGCCATAGCCCAGGCGATGCCCCGCCGCGTCGAAGATAAGGCCGGGAACGAGGCAGGCGCTGCCCACCATCTGCGGCACGCGCACGGCATCGACGAGCGAGCGCTTGGGCTCCAAGATGTTGTGCGCGCCCGGCTCAAGATCGTCGAAGGACGACAGCTCGAAGAAGCTCATCGTGTGGGCCTTCTTGTCGCAACGCGGAACCGCGACGCGGCGACCCTCGGCGAGCAAAGACTCGATGATCCGGCGCGTGTCGACCTCGGAGCGATACGAGACATAGGTCAGTACCAGGCCCGCATTGGCAAAGGCGTCCAAAGCAGCAAGATGCGAGAAGATCTTCTCGTCCGCGGCACGTCTCGCCTCGGCATCCTGGGCGTCACGGGCCTTGATCTGGTGAACCCTCAAGGAAGCCTTGTCGATGTCGGTGCCGCACGAGCTGGCCATGTAGTCTTCTCCCTTCATGCCGTGAGCCTTCCGTCACGTGTTGCTTAGCGGAGAAACATTCTAGCAGGCTTGGGCGAAGTTGCTTTGTAGCTCATGAGCAATTGAACTAAGATAGATGCATCTGTAACAAAGAATCCCTTTTATAAGGAGTTATGAATGGCTAACGAGGGCAGCTACGAGGCCGCGCTGGCGCGCAGCAACGAGGTCCACGCAGACCTGGAAGCCGGCAATGCTTCCAAATACACCATGCTCACCGGCGACCGCCCCACCGGGCGTCTGCACCTGGGCCACTATTTTGGCACCCTGGTCGACCGCGTGCGTCTGCAGGAGATGGGCGTCAAGACCAACATCATCATCGCCGACTACCAGGTCATCACCGACCGTGACACGACCAAGAACATCCAGGACAACGTCTACAACATGGTCGTCGACTACCTGGCCTGCGGCATCGACCCCGCAAAGACCATGATCTTCACCCACTCGGCCGTTCCCGAGGAAAACCAGCTCATGCTGCCGTTCCTCTCGCTGGTCACCGAGGCCGAGCTGGAGCGCAACCCCACCGTCAAGGCCGAGCAGGAGGCCAGCGGCCACGACCTCACCGGCCTTCTTCTCACCTACCCGGTGCACCAGGCCTGCGACATCTTGTTCTGCAAGGGCAACATCGTGCCCGTGGGCCGCGACCAGCTTCCCCACATCGAGGTCACCAACAAGATCGCCCGCCGCTTCAACAACCGCTATGGCAAGGTTTTCCCCGAGGTCACGGGCCTTCTCACCTCGACGCCTTTGCTCCCGGGCCTCGACGGCCGCAAGATGAGCAAGTCCTACGGCAACGCCATCTCGATCTCCATGACGGCCGAGGAGACCGCGAAGCTCATCAAGAAGGCCAAGACCGACTCCGAGCGCAACATCACCTTCGACCCCGACAACCGCCCCGAGGTCTCTGCCCTGCTCACGACGGCTGGCATCTGCTCTGGCCGCGACCCGAAGGAGCTCGCGGACGAGATCGGCATGGGCGGCGGCGGACAGCTCAAGAAGGTCGTGACCGAGGCCGTGAACGGGCGCTTCGCGGAGATTCGCGAGAAGCGCGAGGAGCTGCTGCAGGACATGGACTACATCAAGGACGTGTTGAACGACGGCAACAAGAAGGCTAACGAAATCGCACATGAGACGTTGTGTGAGGTGCGGGAGGCTATGGGGATGGTGTATTAGCTGACCGTCGGTACAACGTTGTACTTGTGAGTCGTCGGGCCCTCCCGCGTTTGTCTCCATGCTCAAACAGTCCTATTCGCACGAAGGCCACATTAAGTGGCCTTCGGCTCATGCGGAACTGCGCGTGGAGACAAAC
>CAVAUD010000003.1:0-43549 GCA_963591565.1 bacterium | reverse complement strand
TCCGAGAAGATCGACGACTGGACCAGCGAGGACCAGGTCGCCGACTACCTCACCCGCATCGTCAACGGCGAGGAGTTCGACGGCAGCGGCCTCATCTACGGCCTGGGCCACGCGGTCTACACCCTCAGCGACCCGCGCGCGGTCATCATCAAGAAGTACGCCCGCAAGCTTGCCGAGGCCAAGGGCCGTCAGCGCAAGCTGCAGCTCCTCGAGAACATCGAGAAGCTCGGCCCCCAGATCATGCGCGACGTCAAGGGCACGACCAAGCCCATCTGCGCCAACATCGACCTCTACACGGGCTTCATCTACTCGATGCTCGGCATCCCGCAGGACATGTACACGGCCATCTTCGCGATGGCCCGCCTCGCCGGCTGGACCGCCCACCGCATGGAGGAGCTGTATGGCGCGGGGCGCATCATCCGACCCGCCTACAACTCGATCATGGGGGACGGGGCGTACGTGCCTATGGGCGAGCGTCGTTAGGCGAGAAGAACTTCTGACTCTCCGGGCTCCCTCCGGAATTTGTCGCTGTGCTCAAACAGTCCTGTTCGCACGAAGGCCACATTAAGTGGCCTTCGGCTCATGCGGAACTGCGCCATCGACAAATTCCGGAGGGAGCCCTGCGTTCAACCGGGTTGAACTCGCATAACGAAAGGGCCCCGAGTGCGCGGTGCGCACCGGGGCCCTCAAGTTGCGATGAATCGCTGGTTGGACGCTGCGGAGACAGGAGAAGGTGCTACTCGCTGGCCGGGTCGGCGCCTTCGGCGGGGGCGGGGTGGGGGGCGACGGTGTTGTCGGCGTCAGAGACGGCGCCGGGCTCGTCGGCGGGGTCCTCGTCCTCCTCGTCGTCCTCGCTCAAGACGAGGGGCTTGAAGCTGGCGGTGTCGCCGCCCAGCAGGGTCTTGCCGGCCTCGCGGACGTACTCCATGCGCTTGTGGCGCATGGCGGACGAGAAGAGGTCGGTGTTGTCGTCATCGTCCTCCTCGACCGCGACGTTGGCCGCGTCGGCGGCAGCGGCGGCCTCGACGGTGGTGGCGACCAGGCGCTTGGGCGAGGAGGCGGCGGCGTCGGCCATCTGGACGCGGGTCAGCTTGTGCTGGCGCTTGGTCTTGGAGAACAGCGGCACGTACTCGAAGATGATGCTCGAGCTCTCAAGGCCGTACCACTTGGCGGGGCTGCCGCACATGCGGCGGATGAGGTACTTGAACTCCATGACGCGCTGGTCAAAGCCGCGCATGTCCGTCTCGGGAGAAATGACCTTGCGGATCAGGCAGAAGCGGAAGTCGCCCACGTTGGAGTGCTCGCGGTAGATCGAGTACTTGTGGTTCTGCGAGGCGATCTGGTTGTTCTCGACCAAGTCGGCGACGATCTGGTAGAGGTAGGTGTTCACGCGCTGGTTGACCTTGAAGCCCAGGCGCAGCTGGATCTTGAAGAGGAAATCGGTGTCGAAGTTGTTGACGATGTACTCGTGCGTGAAGGGCTCGTCGGTGACCTGGACATTCAAGAAGTAGTAGGCCTTGGCGCGCTTGGGGCGCTTGTCCAAGATCGAGTACAAGACGTCGCGGTCCAGCTTATCGAAGGACGAGTCGTTGGTGAGAAACACGAGGTTGTCGGCCAGCAGGGGATAGTCCTCGTCGTGGCTAAGGTCAAAGAGCTGGTCGAGGTACTTGTCGACGGGCAAGAAGACCGTCTGGGTGCGCTCGATGGCGGTACCGCGGCGCCACACGTACATGACGATAAAGAGGGCCGCCGCCAGGATGATCATGACGTAGCCGCCGTCGAAGAACATCGTGAGGCACGAGGCGAAAAACATCAGCTCGATGGCGCCAAAGATGATGGCGAACAGGCCCGCACCAACCGGCTGCTTGCGAACAAAGGCCAGGTAGCTGGTGAGAAGGGTCGTGGTCATCAGCATCGTGACGGTGATGGCCAGGCCGTAGGCGGCCTCCATGCGCTCGGAGGTCTGGAACAGCAGGATGATGAAGATCGTGCCGACCCACATGATGTTGTTGACCAGCGGGATGTAGATCTGGCCCTTGGTCTCGGACGGATAGTTGATGCGCATGTGGGGCATGAGGTCCAGGCGCACGGCCTCGGAGACCAGGGTGTACGAGCCGGTGATCAGCGCCTGCGAGGCGATGATGGCGGCCACGGCCGAGAGGATGATCGCGAAGGGGCGCATCGCCTCGGGAAGCATCTGGTAGAAGGGGTTGACCACGCCGGTGAGCGCCGGGTCGGCCGGGTCGCAGCCAAGCAGCCACGCGCCCTGCCCCAGGTAGTTGAGGATCAGGCACGCCTTGACGAAGGGCCACGACGCGTAGATGTTGGTCTTGCCCACGTGTCCCATGTCGGAGTACAGGGCCTCGGCGCCGGTGGTGGCGAGAAAAACGTAGCCCATGACCTGCAGGCCGCTCTTGTTGACCGGGCTCACGAGGAACTGGATGCCGTAGATGGGGTTCAGGGCCTTGAGCACCACGGGGTTGCTGAACATGTTGAGAAGACCCGCGCCGCCCAGGAACAGGAACCACAGCGTCATGATGGGGCCAAATGCCTTGCCGATAGAAGACGTGCCGGCCTTCTGCACGGCAAACAGCACGCAGACGATGAGGATCGTGATGATGACGACCTTGGACTGCCCGTCTCCCAACAGCGCGTAGCCGGCGGGAATCGTGCGCAGGCCCTCGATGGCGGTGGTGACGGTGACGGCCGGGGTCAAGATGCCGTCGGCGAGAAGGGCCGCGCCGCCCACCATAGCGGGCAGGATCAGCCACTTGCCGCAGCGGCGCACCAGGCTGTAGAGGGCAAAGATGCCGCCCTCGTGGTGGTTGTCCGCCTTCATGGCGATGACCACGTACTTGATGGTGGTGACCAGGGTGAGGGTCCAGATGACGAGGGAAAGCGCGCCCACGATGAGGTCCTGGCTCACGGTGGCGACGCCGCCGTTGTTGGCCACGATGGACTTCAGGGTATACATCGGGCTCGTGCCGATGTCGCCGTAGACGACGCCAAGGGTAACTAAGATCATGCTCGCCGAGAGCGGGATTCCCGCGTTCTTGGCGCGACGCGCGCGGACGGTAGCCGCCGTGTCCCTGGTGGATGCAGCCATGATGCTCCAAATCCAAATGAAAACGTGCTGAATAGGGCTAGACCAGTATAGCCATTTGGATTGTTTTTCGACTTGCGTCTAAAACACCGCTTAACCTGCACATTTGGCGAGACAAAAATCTACGGGGAAAAATACTTACGCGGCCGTGACAATTTAGTGCGGCAGCGGGGTAAATATGTGCGATAAACTGCACTTTTAGTACTAAATCTCTTTCGCAGGGGAAGCGGGTGAGATTCCCGCACGGACCCGCCGCTGTGTGCCGGTCAACCGGTTAGTCAGATCATCTGCCGAGAGATGCACACGTAGGCGGCGAGCGTCCGCCCCTGTGCCATAAAATGAGGTGAGGTTGCGTGGCGAATACGGGTCGCGCGGTCCTGCGTGGGGCCGCGCGGCTTTTTGTTTGCTGCCTGACTTGCTTTTTACAAGGGAAGTTTTTGAAAGGAGAAAGACAGTGAACAGTAAGAAAAGCCTGACACAGCGCGTCTTTGCGCTGGTCATGGCCCTGGTCCTCGCGGTGGGGCTGGTGCCCTCCACGGCCTGGGCCTCTAAGCTCGATTACAAGACCGCTACGCTTCAGATTGCCCTCGACACCAATAGCGATGGCAAGAACGACCTGGTGCTTAACAAGAGCTACCACTTTGTTGGCGAGAAGACCCTTGAGGACCTCTTCGCCGCAGCTAAGGCCGCGGGTGACATTCTCGACTACAAGTTCAAAGAGGGCTCTTACGGCACCTACATCAACGAGGTGACCGTGACCAACGGCGTCGGCGCCAAGAACGCTGATAACTTTGCTACATATTGGGCCAGCTATAAGAACGGCACTTACGCCAGCGGCACCGATTGCACCCAAGGGGACGCCCTTGCTGACGGCGTGACCTTCTCGTTTGGTTTCGAAGGTTATCCTGGGGGCCCGACCGAGGTCGACTGGTCCTCTACGGAAGAGCCCGCCGTTTCCGACTACTTCATCGGCGAGCTGGCTACCGGCGCAACCCTCCAGCTTGGCTATGACACCGATGGGGATGGCAAGAACGACCTTGTCCTCAACAAGGTCTACGGCTTCGAGGACGGCGCGACCGTCGGCGATCTCTTCGAGGCCGCCAAGGCTGCCGGCGACATCAAGGATTACGTCTTCGAGGATTCCGGTTACGGCGCCTACCTCGTGAGCGTTACCCTCGCCAACGGCACCGAGATCAACAACGGCCCCTCGTACTCTAGCTACTGGGCCAGCTACATGAACGGCGACTATAACTTGGCCCCCAAGCAGACCGACGCCCTCAAGGACGGCGCGAAGTATCAGTTTGGGTATGAGAAGTCTGACGGCTCCGCCGCGGAGGTCGATTGGGCAAAGACCGGCTACCCCGTGGTCTCCACCGCGGTCGCCAAGAAGTCCGGCGACACCACCCCCGGTGACGACGACACCGACCCGAAGCCCTCGACCAACGTCTACGACGCCGAGAAGGCCGCTCTTCTGCTCGAGAACCTCGCTGCCCGCTTCAAGAAGGACGGCGCCGACGCTTCTGTCAGCAACGACACCTTCCAGGCCGCCGTTGCCCTGAACCAGCTGGGCCTGGGCGCCGACCTCGACGCTGACGCCATTGTCGCCAACCTCGAGAAGTCGATGGCCGACGCGCAGTCGGGTGACTTCTCTGCTGGCACCTACGCCAAGTACATCCTGGCCCTGACCGCCGCCGGCGTCGACTGCACCAAGGTGACCTTCTCCGACGGCACCGTCCACAACGCTGTGGATGAGATGAACGCCATGGTCGACGATGCCACCCCCGGCGTCTACGCCGCCGTGTGCATCCTGCCGGTCTACCAGACCTATGCCGACAACGCCGGCCGCGAGGCCAAGCTCATCGATATCATCCTTGACGCCCAGGGCGATTCGGGCCTGTTTGGCGCTACGGGCTGGGAGGATTCCCAGACCACCGCTCAGGCCATCACCGCTCTTCTCCCGTACCGCAACTCTCGCTCTGACGTCACCGACGCCATCGAGAAGGCCGTCAACGCCCTCTTCGACCTGCAGTGCGAGGACGGCGGCTTCGCCTATATGTACGGCAAGGACACCAGCAACCTCGACGCCACCAGCGAGGTCATCGTTGCGCTGACCGCTCTTGGCTACGACTGCGCCGAGGGCCAGGACCTCCTGACCTCCAACGGCTCCAGCCCGCTGGGTTGGCTCGTTGCCCAGGCCGATCAGGACAGCCTCGACGGCTTCCAGGGCGCCGAGGACTCCGGCCTGACCACCGTCGAGCAGATGTCTGCCGCGGTCGCCGTCTTTGCCTTGACCGCCGACGCGCAGTACAGCGACACTTACGCTCCCTATGCCTTCAAGGCCGTCGAGCGCAACGTCGTGCCTGCCGAGACCCCCAAGGCCGAGGAGCCCGCGGCCGAGAAGCCCGCGGCCAAGAAGAACGTCCCCTCCACCGGTGACGAGTCTGTGGCCGGCGTGGCCGTTCTCGCCGTCGCCGTTGCCGGCGGCGTCGCGATCGTCGAGTCCAAGCGTCGTCGTAACGCTGCGTAAGGAGTTTGTTTTCCATGAGTGACGAGAAGCTCGATAAGGACCCCGAGCCCGAGGCCGAGCCCAAGGGCGAGGCAACCGAGGCCGAGGCCACGCAGGTGACCGACTCCGTCCAGGAGCCCGAGGCATCCGCCGAGCAGACCGTCACGGCGGGCGAGACGCGTATCTCGCCCGCGACCATGCAAGAATCCGCCGAGGGCGACCAGAAGGCCGCCGCGACCAAGCGCAACCGTGTGGTTGCCGTCGCGGCGTGCTGCCTGGTCGCCCTCGCGGCGTTGATCGGCGGGGTCGGGTACGTCTCGGGCGCGTTTGGCGGGGCTTCTCAGCCTGCGCAGGAGACGGCGGCCGAGGCCGCGGACTCGTCGTCCTCTGACGCGAAGGCCACGTCGCAGGATGCCGAGCAGAGCAAGGCCGATGGGGCGACTGCGGCGGATGCCGCGGCGAGCGCCGAGCAGGCCGAGCAGCCGCAGGAGCAGACGACCCAGGCCGAGGCGGCGCCCGCGCAGGAGACCCCCGCGTCTTCTGGCGAGGCAAGCTCGTCCTCGGACTCCGGCGATGCCGGGGCCAGCTCTGGGGACAGCGCTGGGGACAGCGCGGAGGCCCCTGCCGAGGAGCCCGCGGCCGAGCCCGAGCCCACGCCGGCTCCCGCCCCGACTCCCGAGCCCACGCCGGAGCCTACCCCCGCGACCATCACGGTCCACGTGACGATCGACAGCTCGCGCGCCAACCACTACGACTCCAGCTGGCCCACCAGCATGGGCTCGCGCTCGGTCACCCTCTCCGAGGGCTCGAGCGTCTACGACGCCCTGTGCGCCATGGGAGTGAGCGTTGGCGGCAGCTCGAGATACGTGAGCTCGATCAACGGGCTTTCCGAGAAGGCCTGCGGCTCTTTGTCTGGCTGGACGTACAACGTTGACGGCGTTTACGCCAACAAGGCCTGTGGCAAGTACATTCTTTATGGTGGCGAGACCGTCTGCTGGGTTTACTCGACCAACGACGAGCCCACCATGCCGATGTAGCCATGCCCGCAGCACAGACATTAGCCGAGCTTTTCCACCCCGCGGTAGCCTTGCTCTACTGCGGGGTGGCCCTTGTTCTGGCCATGTCGTCCATGCAGCCGGTCTACCTCGTGCTGACCTTTTTGGGGCAGCTCGCGTGGTCGGCGAGCCTGGGGCGGGGCTCGGCCCTCTCGAAGCTTGTGTGGCAGGCGCCGTTGGTGTTGATCCTGGCCGTTGCCAACCCGATCTTCTCGCCTTCCGGCTCGACCGTGTTGCTGCGCGTGGGCACGTGGAGCCTTTACTTGGAGAGTTTGATTTACGGCATCTGCCAGGGCGTTATGCTCTGCAACAGCCTCATGGCCTTCTCCAATGTGTCCGAGATCTTGACGTCGGACAAGATCATGGAGGTCATGGCGCGCCGGCTTCCCACCGTGGCCCTCATGATCTCGATGACGATGCGGCTGATCCCGCGCTACACGCGGCGCGGCGCCGAGGTCATGGACGTCGACGCGGCCTGTACTTCTTCGGGTGCCGTCGGCGGGCGGCGCGGCCGGCTTCGCGAGGCCATGCGCCTGTCGACGGTTCTTCTCGGCTGGGGCATGGAGGACTCGCTCGAGACGGTGGACTCCATGGTGGCGCGCGGCTGGCAGTCGGGCGCGCGCAGGACCACGTACTCGCGCCGGCGCTTTGGGCGGCTGGACCTCGCAGCTGTGCTGGGCGTAGGCGCCGTGGGTCTTCTCGCCTTCGTGTGCCAGATCGAGGCGTCTGGCCAGATGCGGTTCTATCCGCGCATCACCGGCATCGCGCCGTGGTTTAGCTATGCCCCCTACGTCGTGTTCTTCGCGGTCCCGCTGGCGGCTGCGCTGTATGAGGAGTTGTCGTGCAAGAAGTGACAGGTGCAGAGACGGGCTTGGCTAAGGGCGTGGGCACAGGCGCGGTCATCGAGGCCCGCGGGTTCTCGTTTGCCTACCCGGGGGCGGCGACGCCGGTGCTCTCGGGCATCGATTGGCGCGTGGACGCCGGCGAGTTCCAGCTGTTGGTGGGCTCGACGGGTTGCGGCAAGACGACGCTCATGCGCTGCGCGGTGCCGTCGCTTGCGCCGGCGGGGGAGCGTACGGGCTCGCTTGAGGCCTCGGGCTTCGTGGGCTACGTCGACCAGAACCCCGCCAACCAGGTCGTTTGCGACACCGTCTGGCACGAGCTGGCCTTTGGGCTGGAGAACATGGGCGTGCCGCAGGCCCAGATGCGCCGGCGCGTGGCCGAGGTCGCGCACTTCTTTGGCATCGCCCCGTGGTTTCGCCGCCGCTGCGACGAGCTCTCGGGCGGGCAGCAGCAGATCGTCGTTTTGGCGGCGGCGCTGGCCCTGCGCCCGAGCGTGTTGCTGCTCGACGAGCCTACCTCGCAACTTGACCCGGTGGCCGAGAAGAATTTCGCGCACGCCCTCTTTAGGGTGAACCGCGAGCTGGGCATTACCGTCGTCGTGTGCACCCACGCGCCCGAGGCCATGGCGGAGTACGCGACCTCGGCCGTGCGCCTGGGGGCTGCGGGACTTGAGCCTGCGGAGCTCGATGAGTTTCGCGGGGAGGGGCTCGACGGGGTTTGCGGGCGCGGGACCGGCGCGGGGCCGGCGGGCGCGGCGGGCGCCGCGACCCCGGCGGTTCGTCTCGACGGCGTCTTCGCGCGTTACTCGCGCGCGGGCGACTGGATCTTGCGCGGCTTCGACCTCTCTTGCGGCCCCGGTGGCATCCACGCCCTGGTGGGCGGCAACGGCTGCGGTAAGTCGACCCTGCTCAAGGTCATCGCGGGCGTCCTTAAGCCCGAGCGCGGCCGGGTGGACAACCGTCTGCGAGCGAGCCAGGCCCTTCTGCCCCAGAACCCCAAGGCCCTTCTCGTCTGCGACTCGGTGGCCGAGGAGCTGCGCGAGTGGCAGAAGAGCTGCGGCTACACCGAGGCCGATATCGAGGCCGCGATGGCGGAGTTTGGCCTGGTGGGGATGGATGAACGTCACCCCTACGACCTGTCTGGCGGCCAACAGCAGCTTTTGGCCTTCGCCAAGCTGGCGCTCACGCGGCCCAAGTTGCTGCTGCTCGACGAGCCTACGAAGGGCCTCGACCCTGCGGCCGAGGTTGTCTTGGCCCGTGCGATGCGCAGGCTGGCCCAAGACGGGGTGACCCTGGTCGTTTCCTCCCACGACCTGGCCTTGGTTGCCTTGCTGGCAGATACGGTGACGCTGGTTTTCGACGGTG
This sequence comes from bacterium, assembly GCA_963591565.1. Taxonomy (GTDB): domain Bacteria; phylum Actinomycetota; class Coriobacteriia; order Coriobacteriales; family Atopobiaceae; genus Paratractidigestivibacter. Next base: position 34,678 of record CAVAUD010000003.1, on the reverse strand, counting down.
AGTCGGCCTGTGACGAGACCGCCGCCGAGTTCTTCGACGGCAACATCTTCTATCGGCCGCTCAAGACCGGCTTCGCGCGGCGCTGGCTTGCTGAGGAGGCTGCGGAGGCCACTCCGGCCGCGGCGGCGGGGGAGGGCGCATGAGCGCGGGCCGCGTCTTGAGAAACGCCGTTGAGGTGGCGGCCCTGGTTCTGGTGCCCGCGACGCTGGGCGCCTGCGCGGCCACCGGCCTCGAGCAGGGTGCTCTTCTTACCGTGGGCGCTGCGTTGGCCGCAGTCGCGGTCTTTTTCGCCGGCTTCGAGACCTCGCGACCGGCGCTTCGCCAGATCATGCCGACGGTCGTGCTCGCGGCCCTTGCCGCGGCGGGCCGCGCGATCTTCGCGCCGATCCCCGACTTCAAGCCCGTGAGCGCCATCTGCATCATCGCGGGTATCTGCTTTGGGCGTCGCAGCGGCTTCATGACGGGCGCCTTGGCGGCCTTGACCAGCAACTTCTTCTTTGGCCAGGGAGCATGGACCCCCTGGCAGATGTACGCCTGGGGCCTTATCGGCTACCTCGCCGGGGTACTGGGGTCAGCGGGCCTGCTGCGGCGTCGCTGGGTGCTTCTTGCCTTTGGCTTCTTGTCCGCGATGCTCTATGGCCTGCTGCTCAACGGCTGGTACGTCATTGGCTACGTGCATCCGCTTACCTGGCCCGCGGTTCTGGCCGCCTATGCGGCTGGATTTCCCCTCGACTGCGTCCACGGAGTCGCGACCGTCATCTTCCTCCAGGCCCTCTACGCCCCCTGGCTGCGTAAACTCGAGCGAATCAAGCTCAAATACGCCCTCGCGGACCGCTGAAAGCGGCGCCTTCAAACCAAAAACGACGAAAGTTGGAGCCTGTTTTGCGACTCGGTGAGTAGACGGGCGATTTGATCCATCGCGACCTGGGGTTTTGTCGTCCAAAACCCTCGGCTACTCGACTAAGCGCAATTTAGGCTCCAACTTTCGCAAAAAGTGCGCCGCGCGGCCGCCAAGCGGCCGCGCGCTACTTCTCGTGGCGGTGCCGGCGGCGCAGCTCCTCGCGCTTGGCGAGGAAGTCGGCCGAGCTCAGGCGCATGCCCTCTTCGCGCAGGTGCTGGCGCTCCTCGCGCAGCTCAAGCGCGATCTCGTGCGCGTGCTCGTGGTGCTCGTGGACGATCTCGCGCAGGTCGCGGGGGTGCTCGACGATCTCGTGCGCCGCCTCGACGGGGTGGGCCGCCACCGCGCGTACCGAGAGGCTCGTGATCACGGGGATGACCAGCACCGTCAACGCCCCTGCGCACACCAGAACGCTGCCCATCTCCTCGCCCATGGCGCCCGCGCCCACGGCCGCCTCGGTCAAGGCCACGATCAGCGGCAGCGCCATTGTGCAGTACAGCGAAGCCGAGATCTTTTCACCCAAAGGCATCGTCCGTGTCTCGGGGAAGACCTGCAGGCTCAGCATCAGCGGCACCGCGCGTACCAGCAGCAACAGGGCCACGAACCCCACGAGCAGCCCCATGTGCGAGCCCACCGCCGCGAAGTCGATCGAGATTCCCGAGTACACGAAGAAGACCGGGACAAACAAGCCGTTGCCCATGGCCTCGACCTTGTCCATCAGGCGGTGGCCGTGGTCGGCCGGCATGATGTGGCGCAGGATGAAGCCCGCGGCGAAGGCGGCCAGCACCGCGTCGAGGTTAAGGACGGCGGCCAAGGCAAGAAGGACGGCCAGCAGCGCCACCGTCGCGCGCAGGGTGGGCTGCGAGCTGCTCTCGGCGTTGTCGCGAAGGAACCGCGAGAGGGCCGAGCCCCACTCGCGGGCCCGCTTGCCCTGGACCGCCACCAGCACGCAAAAACCAATAAAGCCCAGCAAGACGGCTACGTTTGCCGCCATAGAGCGGCTGGGGGAGAGCAACAGCGACATCGCGACGACGGGCCAGATCTCTCCCATGGCGCCGTAGGACTCGATGACCTCGCCGACGCTCGTCTGCCCCAGGCCGCGGTCGCGCATGATGGGCACCAACGTGCCGTAGGCCGTGGTGGTAAGCGCGATCGCGAAGGCCGCCGTGCCCGTCTGGTCAAGCCCCAGGCCCAAAAGAGGCGTGACGAGAAGCCCGATGCCAAAGCTCGCGGCCCAGCAGATGCTCGCGTGCAGGCCCATCTTGCCCGTGAGCTCGCGCAGGTCGAGCTCGTAGCCGGCCATGAGGAAGAGAAATCCCATGCCCAGGCGGCTCACCAGGTCAAGGCCCGGCGTCGACGAGACGAGCCCCAGGCCCGCAGGCCCCGCGACAACGCCGGCCGCGACGAAGAACACGACCTCGGGCACGGGCCGTCCCGGGATAAGGCTCGCGATAAACGAGCAGATGACGACGGCGACCATCATCACCGCGAGCATACAGAGGTTGGCAACCACAGGTCCTCCAAGGGTCTAAGCGCAAACGCTCTTCTCGTACCCAGTATCGCCGCCCGCGTTGCCGTCGCGCCTCAATTTGCAGGAATTGTCACTTCTGATGCGTCCCCTTTACAGCAACACCCGTTTTCCTATAGCATGTGAACGTTTCATGCCGTGCGCGGCGTCAGCGCCGCATACTAAAGGAGATGTGCATGTCCGGACACTCTAAGTGGGCTACCACTAAGCACAAGAAGGCCGCTATCGACGCCAAGCGCTCTTCGCTGTTCTCTAAGCTTTCCCGCAACATCACCGTCGCTGCCAAGCTCGGCGGCGACCCCAACCCCGACAACAACGCCACCCTCGCGGCGGCCGTTGCCCGCGCCCGCATGGTCTCCATGCCCAACGCCAAGATCAAGGCCGCTATCGACAAGGCCTTCGGCGCCGGCGCCTCCGCCGCCGACTATAAAGAGGTCGACTACGAGGGCTACGGTCCCGCCGGCGTCGCCCTCTACGTCGAGTGCCTGACCGACAACCTCAACCGCACCGCCGCCGACGTCCGCTCCGCCTTCACCCACGCGGGCGGCAACCTGGGCACCTCCGGCTCCGTCGCGTTCCAGTTCGAGCGCAAGGGCTCCATCGCCGTCGACAAGGTGATCAAGTCCGAGGAGAAGAAGGTCGCCGACCGCCCCAACGCCGTCGACGAGGACGAGTTCATGATGGCCGTCGCCGAGGCCGGTGGCGAGGACTACGAGGACGCCGGCGAGGAGTGGATCGTCTGGACCGCTTTCGACAAGCTCCAGGAGGTCCAGAAGGGTCTCGAGGCCCAGGGCATCGAGGTCAAGGGTAGCGAGCCCTCCCGCGTTCCCACCACCCCGACCGACGTCTCGGTCAACGACGCCAAGAAGGTCCAGCGCCTCGTCGACAAGCTCGAGGAGCTCGAGGACGTCCAGAACGTCTACCACACCATGAACATGACCGACGAGATCGTCGCGGCCCTGGCCGAGGACGAGTAAGTCTCGCCGCTTCGTTTACCTGCGCGTCATACGCAACACAAAGGGCAGCCGGTCCGCGACCGACTGCCCTTTTTCATGCCGAGAAGACCTGGTGCGACGGGCGACCCGCCAGCGCCCGGCGACCAGCCGCGACCAGCCGCCCGCCGGGCCCTTCTCGCCGCCTACTCCACCGTGCCGTAGAAGCTGGTCCAGCCGTGGCCCGAGAGGATCGAGTTGATCTGGTCGCACAGCTGCGTGCGCGTGAACGTGCCCGAGGGGATGAGCTCGATGACCTCGCGAAGGTCGTCGTTGAAGTCGAATACCTGCGCCTTGAGCACGACGTCCAGGCGAGAAACCGTGGCGTAGCGCGAGATGCCCGGCGCGAAGAGCATGTCCACGAGGTTCTGAAGCTCGCCGTAATCTTCCGAGACAAAGCCAAAGTCCATGGCGCCCCGCCTTTCGTTTCCTGCGCGTCAAACGTACCCGAGGATTGTACGAGATGCGCGCTCAACTTCACTATACTTTTGAGCCAACATCCGACAAAGGAGGATATCTTATGCCTAACGCGTACGAGGCAATGACAGACGCCCAGCTCGACGCCGCGATCGCCCAGCTCGAGGCCGAGGCGGCAGACCTCAAGGCCCAGGGCCTGGCCCTCGACATGGCCCGCGGCAAGCCCAGCCAGGAGCAGGTCGACCTCTCCAAGCCCATGCTCGACGTCCTTGACTCCTCCAGCGACCTCAGCGACAACGGCGTCGCGGCCGACAACTACGGCGGCCCCGACGGCCTGCCCTCCGCCCGCGCCCTCGCGGCCGAGCTGCTCGGTGTCGACGCGGCAAACGTGCTGGTCATCGGCTCGTCCAGCCTGAACCTCATGCACGACACCGTGGCCCACGCCTACACGCACGGCATCGCCGGCAACACGCCCTGGTGCAAGCTCGACAAGGTCAAGTTCCTCTGCCCGGCCCCCGGCTACGACCGCCACTTCACCGTGACGGCCCACTACGGCATCGAGAACATCCCCGTCCCCATGACGCCCACCGGCCCCGACATGGACGTCGTTCGCGATTATGTCGAGAACGACCCGCAGGTCAAGGGCATCTGGTGCGTCCCCATGTACGCCAACCCCACGGGCATCACCTACTCCGACGAGACCGTGCGCGCCTTCGCCGCCCTGAAACCCGCCGCGCCCGACTTCCGCATCTTCTGGGACAACGCCTACTGCGTCCACACCTTCGAGGGTGAGGGCGACAAGCTGCTCAACATCTTCGACGCCGTGGCAGAGGCGGGCGCCGAGAACCTCGTCTACGAGTTCGCCTCGACCGCCAAGGTGACCTTCCCCAGCTCGGGCATGGCCTTCATGTGCGCGAGCCCCGCCGACATCGCCGAGATCCGCGCCGATTTCGCGACCTGCCGCGTCTCTCCCGAGAAGATCTCGCAGCTCGCGCACGTGCGCTTCCTCAAGGACGTCGACGGCATCCACGCCCACATGGCCAAGCACGCCGCGATCGTGGCCCCGCGCTTCAAGCTGGTGCAGGACAAGCTCGAGGCGGGCCTGGGAGAGCTGGGCGTCGCGACCTGGACCAAGCCCTGCGGCGGCTACTTCGTCTCGTTCGACGGCCCCGCCGGCTCTGCCAAGGCGACCGTGGCCCTGGCGCAGGAGCTCGGCGTGAAGCTCACCCCGGCGGGCGCCACCTGGCCCTACGGCGCAGACCCGGCCGACACCAACATCCGCATCGCCCCGACCTTCCCCTCGCTCGAGGAGCTGGGCCAGGCCCTGGACGTCTTCGTCGTCGCGGTGAAGCTCGTCTCGGCGCGTCTTGCCAAGGCGGCGCGCGCGTAGGGCAAGGTCTTCTCGCCGCTTGACGCGGGTCCTGCTCGCCACGGCGGTTCTGTAGTTTTGCGACCAAATGGACGCCTTGTTCTTTTCGAACAGGGCGTCTTGCTTTACTCTAAAAAATTGCGTTTAAAAACCGGTCGCGCGAGCGGCACTTTGAAAGGCACCATCACATGGCGGACAAGCCCGAGGACAAGGTCAAGACGGCAGCCGAGAAGAACCCGGCGGCCAACAAGCCCAAGGCCAAGAAGAAGGCCGGCGAGATGTCGACGCCGGTGAAGGTCCTGGTCGCGGTCTTCGCCGTCCTCATGGCGGCCTCTATGATGCTGCCGTCGCTCTCGGCCATCTATAGTGTTCTGACGGCCGACGCGGCCTCCTCGTCCTCGTCGAGCTCGACGTCTTCGGACTCGTCGAGCGACACCTCGAGCGACTCGTCGTCCGATAGCTCGGAGTCCTCTGAGTCCAGCGACTCGGCCGATACCGCCGAGGACACCACCGACTCCGACGCCGAGTATGCCTCGACCGACGAGACCTACAAGTCTGCCGTCGCCTCCCTCGAGGAGAAGTACGCCGCCGACAAGACCAACCTCGCCACCCTTCTCAACCTGGGCCAGAAGTACATGACCTGGGGCGTGAGCGTGACCTACGTCGCCACGACCGACGCCTCGACCAGCCACGCCAACGAGCTGCTCGAGAAGGCCCGCGCCTACTACGCCGAGTACCTCGCCATCAAGGACTCCAACGCCGTCAAGGTCGACCGCGCCCTGTGCAAGTACTACGAGGAGGACACGACGGCCGCGACCGCCGAGCTCGAGGCCCTGACCACCGAGGCCCCCGACTACGGCCCCGCGTGGGCCAACCTCGGCGTCCTCTACGAGGCCGCGAGCCGCACCGACGACGCCAAGGCCGCCTACAACAAGGCGATCGAGACCGACGCCAGCGACGAGTACGGCGCCAAGTCCTACGCCGAGACGCGCATCTCGTCCATCGAGTCGGCCGCCAGCTCCACGACGACCTCCACCTCGACCGACCTGACCGACGCGTCGAGCGACGGCACCACCACTTCCAGCACCTCGAGCTCGAGCGGCCTCTCCGGCCTCTCGCAGACCCTTTCGAGCATTTCCGGCACCGGCTTCTAGCAGATAGGAGTGCATCTCATATGAGTATCGCCATCGATAAGACCACCCAGGACGCGGCCGTCACCCTCTCTGTCGCGGGCGAGGTCGACGTCTCGAACGCCTCGGAGCTTCGCGCCCAGATCGACGCCGTCCTCGTCGAGGATTTCGCCGGTCAGCTGACCATTGACCTTTCCCAGGTTCCGTACATCGACTCAACGGGTATAGGTGTCCTTGTGGGCGCCGCGCACCGCGCGCAGGAGGCCGGCGCCTCCCTCGTGGTCGCCAACCCGCAGAAAAACGTCGAGCGCGTCCTTGGGCTTCTCGGCGTCTGCGCGGACCTCAACATCCGCTAAGCTCTAACGATCAGTCTCGCGCCGGCCGCCCGCGCCCGCGCTTCGAATGAAAGGGATACGCCTGTGTTTGGTGTAGGAGAGACAGAGCTCGTCCTCATCCTGGTCTTTGCGTTCATGATCTTTGGCCCGGACAAGCTGCCCGGCATGGGCAAGACCCTGGGCCGCGCGCTGCGCCAGTTCAGAAACGCCCAGGAGGGCTTTAGCCAGGTCGTCCAGACCGAGATCGTGGACCCCGCGACCGAGGCCATGAGCGATACGCCCAAGAAGCCCAACCGCCAGCGCCAGGCCTCCTTCGACGAGGACGCCGACATCGAGGTCGCGGACGGCGAGAAGGCCGCGCCCAAGAAGAGCGAGTCCTTCGCCGAGCGCAAGCGCCGCCTCGAGGCCGAGCGCAAGGCCGCCGAGGCCGAGGCCGCCGCTGCCGCAGAGGCCGAGAAGGCCGGCGAGGCCGCGGACGCCGCAGAGAGCGACGCCGGTGCCGAGGATGCCCCGGCCGCCGAGGCCGCTGCCGCCCCCGCGCCCGCCGAGCCCGAGGCCCCCAAGAAGCCGACGGCCGCCGACCTCTACTCGATGAAGCGCCCCGCCAAGGCCGAGGAGGCCCCCGCCGAGCCCGAGGCCGCCCCGGCTGCCGCCGAGCCCGTCTCCGCCACCGCCGACGCCGCAGCCGAGAAGGCCGCCGAGCCCGCCACCGACACCACCAAGGAGGCCTAAGGATGCCTATCGGTCCCGCACGCATGCCGCTCTTCGACCACATCGGGGAGCTTCGCCGCAGGCTGACCATCGTCGTGGTCTCCATCTTCGTCTGCGCCATCATCATCTACTTCGCCACGCCCGCCCTGATCGGCCTCATGATGGACCAGATCTCCGAGGCGATGCACGGCGGCAGCCTCTACGTCTTCACGGCGCTGGGCGGCTTCACGATCCGCTTCAAGGTGGCCTGCTTCTTCTCGGTCATCATCTGCGCGCCCATCATCATCTGGGAGATCATGGCCTTCTTCCTGCCGGCCTTAAAGCCCAACGAGCGCAAGTGGGTCGTGCCCACCGTGGCCGCGATGGTCGTGCTCTTCTTCCTGGGCATGATCTTCTGCTTCTTCGTCATCCAGTCGGCCGCCTTCGGCTGGCTTCTCGACCAGTCCTTCGAGTTCGCCCAGACCATGGCTGACGCCGAGGACTACCTCAACATCTACATGATGCTCGAGATCGGCTTCGGCATCGCCTTCCAGCTGCCGCTCGTCATCTTCTACCTGTCGATCCTGCACCTGGTGCCGTACAAGACCTTCCGCTCGCAGTGGCGCTACATCTACGTTGGCCTCATGATCCTGAGCGCCGTCGTCACCCCGGACGCCTCTCCCGTCACCATGATCTTGATGTTCGCCGCCCTCATCGCCCTGTACGAGGTCGCGCTCTTCGTCGCCCGCTACGTCATCATCGCGCGCGACGGTAAGGCCGCCCTCAAGTGGACGCGCGAGGACTACGAGCAGCACGAGCTCGACAAGCTCTAATTCGAAACGGGGGACTCGATGAAGCTTATTGTCACCGAGAAAAACGACGCCGCCGGCCAGATCGCGCGCCTTTTGTCGCAGTCCGGCAAGCCTAAGGCCGACAAGGTCTACGACACCCCTGTCTTTCGTTTTGAGATGGGCGGGGAGGAGTGCGTGACCATCGGTCTGCGCGGCCACATCCTGCAGCCGGATTTCCCCACCGAGCTTAAGTTCGACAAGAACGAGGGCTGGTACGCCGTGAGCGCCGAGGGCGAGATCATGCCCGCCGACCTCCCCGACGGCCTCGAGCGCCCGCCCTACAAGTCCAAGCGCAAGCCCTTCCTCAAGGACGGCATCGATATCAAGGGCTGGAAGATCGCCAGCCTGCCGTACCTTGTGTGGGCCCCCATCCAGAAGCTTCCGGCCGAGAAGGGCATTATCCGCGCCCTCAAGAACCTGGCCAAGAAGGCCGACTCGGTCATCATCGGCACCGACTTCGACCGCGAGGGCGAGCTGATCGGCTCCGACGCCCTGCGCCAGATCCTTGAGGTCAACCCCAACGTGCCCGTCTCGCGCGCCCGCTACTCGGCCTTCACCAAGGCCGAGATCGACCACGCCTTCGACAACCTCGTCGAGCTCGACCAGGACCTGGCCGACGCCGGCGAGAGCCGCCAGTACATCGACCTTATCTGGGGCGCGGTGCTCACGCGCTACCTCACCACGGCGCGTTTCTCGGGCCTGGGCAACACCCGCTCGGCCGGCCGCGTGCAGACGCCGACCTTGGCCCTGGTCGTCGAGCGCGAGCGCGAGCGCATGGCCTTTGTCCCCGAGGACTATTGGGTCATCTCCGGCGAGGCGGCCCACGCGGGCTCCGAGCCCTTCAAGATCGCCCACGCCACGACCCGTTTTTGGGAGAAGGACGCCGCCGACGCCGCGTTTGCCAAGGTAGACGGCGCGAAGTCCGGCAAGGTCGTCTCGGTCGAGAGCAAGAGCCGCAGCCAGAGGCCGCCCGCGCCCTTCAACACGACGAGCCTGCAGGCCGCCGCTGCCGCCGAGGGCATCAGCCCCGCGCGCACCATGCGCCTGGCCGAGAGCCTCTACATGGACGGCCTCATCTCTTATCCGCGTGTCGACAACACGGTCTACCCGGCCTCGCTTGACCTGCGCGATTGCGTGCGGACCCTCTCGAAGGTGCCGCAGTACGCGCCCGTCTGCCAGAAGATCCTGGGCCAGGGCAAGATCGTCGCCACCCGCGGCAAGCAGGAGACCACCGACCACCCGCCCATCTATCCCACCGCGGCGGCCGACCCCGATAACCTGCAGCCCGCGGCCTGGAAGCTCTACAACCTGATCGCGCGCCGCTTCCTGGCGACGCTCATGGACGCGGCCACCATCGAGGGCACCAAGGTGAGCCTCGACGTGGCGGGCGAGCCTTTCGTGGCGTCCGGCAACGTGCTGGCCTACCCGGGCTTCCGCGCGATCTACCCGTACGGCCTGAAGAAGGACGACCAGCTGCCCGAGCTCGCCGAGGGCGACGTCGTCGACATCGAGTCCATGGACTTCGCGGCCAAGCAGACCGAGCCGCCCGCGCGCTACAGCCAGGGCAAGCTGATCCAGGAGATGGAGAAGCGAGGCCTTGGCACCAAGTCCACGCGCGCGAGCATCATCGATACGCTTTACCAGCGCAAATACCTCAAGAACGATCCTTGCGAGCCGAGCCAGCTGGGCATGGCGATCATCGATGCGCTGCACACCTACGCGCCGCGCATCACCACGCCCGAGATGACCAGCGAGCTCGAGGACGACATGACCAAGGTCGCCGAGGGCAAGGACACCCAGTCGGCCGTGGTCACGCACTCGCGCGCCCTTCTCGCCGGCATGATGGACGGCCTGATCGAGCACACCGAGGACCTCTCCGAGGCCATCGCCGACGCCGTCACGGCCGACGCCAAGATCGGCGTGTGCCCCAAGTGCGGCCGCGACCTGGTGGTCAAGACCAGCGCGAAGACCCGCGGCAGCTTTGCCGGCTGCATGGGTTGGCCCGACTGCGACGTCACCTACCCCTTGCCCCAGGGGCGCATCGAGGCGCTTGAGGGCGAGGCGGCCGTCTGCCCGGACTGCGGCGCCCCTCGCGTGAAGGTCCATCCCTTCCGCAGCCGCGCCTTCGAGCAGTGCGTGAACCCGGCGTGCCCCACCAACCAGGAGCCCGACGTCGAGGTGGGCCTGTGCAAGACCTGCGCCGGCGAGGGCCGCGAGGGGCATCTCATCGCGCACAAGTCCGAGAAGACGGGCAAGCGCTTCATTCGCTGCACGAACTACGACGACTGCGGCGTGAGCTACCCCTTGCCCGCCCGCGGCAAGCTCGAGGCGGCGGGGGAGGAGTGCCCGGACTGCGGCGCCCCCATGGTCGTGGTCACCACGGCCCGCGGGCCTTGGAAGCTCTGCCCCAACATGGACTGCCCCGGCCGCGAGAAGAAGGCCGCGGCGAAGTCCGCCGGCGCCAAGAAGACCGGGGCAAAGAAGACTGCCGCCAAAAAGGCGCCCGCGAAGAAGGCCGCGGCTAAGAAATAGGCCTCAAGTTGCAATGATTTGAGCCCCTGCCCACCCGGCGGGGGCTTTTTTCATGCCCGCCGGGCCCTCTTGGCGCAGCCCGAGCGACCTTTTCCATTTTAAATTTCAACTCGCCAAGTAGCCGACCTTCTCGCGGCTCAGCCAACTGGGCAAACGCGGCCGGCCGAGCCTTGGCTACTCGGCGAACCCAAATTTAAAGTGGAAAAGGTCGCTCGAGATGTTTTGGGGGGCGGGTTGAGGGGGCTTTGCGATGTCACGCGACCCGCCAGGTCGTGGCCAAGTCCTTCGGGCTATAATCAAAAGGTTAAATCGACGCGAGGCGAAAAGGGGTGTTATGCGAGGGGTCTTCATCACGCTTGAGGGCGTGGACGGCTGCGGCAAGTCCACGCAGGCAAAGCTGCTGGCAGAGCGCCTCGCAGCCATGGGTCGCGAGGTCGTGAGCCTGCGCGAGCCGGGCGGCACCCCCATTAGCGAGAAGATCCGCGCGCTTGTCCTTGACCCGCAAAACGCCGAGATGGTCCCCGAGTGCGAGCTTCTGCTCTTCGAGGCCTCGCGTGCCCAGCTGGTGCGTCAGGTCATCGAGCCGGCGCTCGAGCGCGGCGCCGTTGTGGTCTGCGACCGCTTCTTCGACTCCACCTACGCCTACCAGGCCGCCGGCCGCGCCCTTGCGGCCGAGACCATCCACACGGCAAACGCCCTGGGCAGCTGCGGCGTTTCCCCGCACCGGACCGTCGTCCTCGATATCGCGGCCGCCGCCGCGGCCGAGCGCGCCTCCGCGCGCGGCGCCGCCGACCGCATGGAGGCCGCGGGCGCCGGATTCCAGGAGCGTGTCCGCGCCGGCTACCTCGAGCTCGCCGCCGGCGACCCCGCCCGTGTGCGCGCCATCGACGCGACCGGCACGCCCCAGGAAGTCGCCGACCGCGTGTTTGCCCAGGTGGAAGACCTTCTCGCCAAAGAGGAGGGCTAGATGGCCGCAAGTACCCCCGCCGTTTCGGTCCCGCCGGCCCTCAAGGCCGTCCAGGACCAGCCCCGCGTCCGTGACTTCCTGGCCCGCGCCTTCAACGAGGGCCGCCTCTCGCACGCCTATCTCTTTGTGGGCGCGCCCGGCAGCGGCAAGCACGAGGCCGCGCTGGCGCTGGCCCAGGCGATCGTGTGCCCCAACGGCGCCGACGGCACCTGCGACGAGTGCCGCCGCGTGAGCCATCGCACCCACCCCGACGTGCACTGGTACGCCCCGGGCTCTGCCCAGGGCTACCTCGTCGACCAGATCCGCCAGCTCATCGGCGACGTCTACCTCGCGCCCATGCGCGCCGACACCAAGGTCTACGTCGTCGAGCGCGCCGAGCTTCTCCGCGCTCAATCGGCAAACGCGCTGCTCAAGACCATCGAGGAGCCGCCGGAAAACGTCGTGTTCATCCTGTGCGCCAGAACCGTCGCCTCGGTTCTGCCCACGATCGTCTCGCGCTGCCAGGTGGTGCCGTTCATGGGCATCTCGCAGGACGCGGCCGTCGAGTCGGTCGTGCGCGGCAGCGGCGCCAGCGAACAGGCGGCCCGAATCGCCCTTAGCGTCACCCAGACGCCGTCGCGTGCCGTGGAGTTTCTCGCCTCAACCTCGCGCCAGGAGGTTCGGCGCCTGGTCGTCGACACGATGTCGTGTCTCGCGCGCGACGACTCGGCCGACATCCTCAAGGCCGCGCTCGACCTGTTGGAGGCCGTGAAGATCCCGCTCAAGGACGTCAAACAGGCGCAGGAAGACGCCCTCAAAGAGACCGAGGACTACCTCAGCTCGTCTGCCTTGAAGGAGGTCGAGCAGGCCAACAAGCGCGAGCTTTCTGCCCGCGAGCGTTCGGGTATGATGGAAGCCGTCGCCGCGACGGAGTCCATCCTGCGCGACGTCCTCATGCGCTGCGAGGACGTCACCGCGACCCCTGTCAACGAGGACGCGGCGGCGATCGTCGACCGCATCGCGGCCGCCACCACGGCCAAGGGCGCACTTCTCGCCCTGTCTGCCTGCGCCGACGCCGCGAACAACCTCGCGCACAACGTATCACCCCAGCTGACCTTGGAGGTCATGCTTCTTTCCATAAAGGAGGCGCTCTCATGCCCACCGTCATCCCGGTGAAGTTCACCTATGTCACCCGCGACCTGTGGTTCGACGCCGCGGACACCCAGGCCCAGGAGGCCGACCACGTCATCTGCCACACCGAGCGCGGCCTGGAGATCGGCCTTGCCACCTCGGACGCCTTCGAGGTGAGCGACGCCGAGCTCAAGCACACCATCGGCGACGCCGAGCTGCGCCGCGTCGAGCGCATCGCGACCGATTACGACCTTGAGCGTGCCGAGAAGCTCGCGAAGCGCTCCGAGGAGGCCATGCCGGCCTTCCGTCGCCTGGTCGCCGCCTCCGGCCTCGAGATGAAGCCGGTGGGCGTCGAGTTCATCTTCGACGGCGAGAAGGCCGTGTGCTACTTCGCCGCCGAGGACCGCGTCGACTTCCGCCAGCTCGTGCGCGACCTCTCCCGCGAGTTCCACGTGCGCATCGACATGCGCCAGATCGGCGTGCGCGAGGAGGCCGCGATCGTGGGCGGCTACGGCCACTGCGGCCAGGAGCTGTGCTGCCGCCGCTTCAACACCTCCTTCGACCCGGTGTCGATCCGCATGGCCAAGGAGCAGGACCTGCCGCTCAACTCGACCAAGATCTCGGGCGCGTGCGGCCGCCTCATGTGCTGCCTGCGCTACGAGTTCGAGGCCTACCGCGACTTCAAGAGCCGTGCGCCCAAGCGCAACGCCGTCATCGACACGCCGCTGGGCAAGGGCAAGATCATCGAGTACGACACGCCCAAGGAGCAGATCTGCCTGCGCCTGGAGAACGGCAAGCAGATCCGCGTGGCCCTGGCAGACATGACCGCCAGCGAGGCCGCGTGCAAGAAGTCCGAGGAGCTGGGCTGCGCCTGCCGCCCGGACACCGTGACCCGCGACGTGCTCGACCGCCTGCAGTCGCCCGACGTGCAGATGGCCCTGGCCGAGCTGGACCGCAAGAACGGCGTGCTCAAGGAGGAGACCTTCGACGCGTCCGACATCTTCGTCGAGCCCAAGCGCAAGCGTCGCCAGAGGCCGTCCAACGAGGGCGGCTCCGGGGCCGGTGCCGGTTCTGGTCGCGGCGGGTCGCGCGGCGGCGAGACGGGCGGGCAGGCCGAGGACACGCGCCGTCGCCGCAAGCAGCGACCGGCCGACGCGCAGGGCGCCGCGGCTGCTGCGGGCGCGGGCGCGGGCGATGCCGCCGAGCAGGGCGCGGGTCGCCGTCGCCGTCACCACCGCGCCGCCGGCGAGGCGGGCGGCGAGGCCCAGGCCACGCCGAGGCGCGATGCCGGCGAGGCTGGCGGCGAGACCGGGTCCAAGGACCAGGCGCGCCAGCCGCGCGGCGGCGGCATGAAGCCGCGCCGTCGCCGTCCGGGCGACAAGGGCGGCGCCGCGGGCGGCCAGGGCCAGGGCGGCCAGGGCGGCGCGGCCAAGGAGCAGGGCGGCAAGAAGCCGCAGCACTTCTCCGCGCCTAAGGACAAGGGCGGCTCGGGCGCCGGCGCCGGCCAGGCCGGGGACGCCTCGGGCGCTCCCAAGGCCCGCCGTCGCCGTCACCGTCGCAGCGGCGGCGAGGGCGGATCCTCCCAGCAGGGCGGCGGCGAGCAGTAGCGACCAGGCGGCCGCTGGCCACCAGCCGGCCGCTGGCCACCCCAAACAGCAACGCATCGCGGCCTGGGGCCCACCCGCCCCGGGCCGCGAAGAATAACGGACACGCGGGCGCCTCCGGCTCCCGCGACGACGGGCGAAAGGTGTCCCGATGGAATTCATAGCGACGTGCCCCCGCGGCTTCGAGGGGCTTCTGGCAGCCGAGCTCGAGGAGCTGCGCGTGAGAAAGACCCGGCCCCTGCGCGGCCAGGTGGCTTTTCTCGGCAGCCTCAAGGACGCCTACCGCGTCTGCCTGTGGAGCCGGCTGGCCTCGAGGGTGCTGCTCGTCGTCGAGCGCATCGACGCGCAGGACGCCGATGCTCTTTACCAGGGCATCTTTGGCATCGACTGGGGCGAGCACATCGCGGCGGGCAAGACCTTCGCGATCGACGCCCACGGCACCAACGACCAGCTGAGAAACTCCCAGTTCGTGGCCCTGCGCGCCAAGGACGCCGTCTGCGACCAGTTTGTCGAGCGCACCGGCGCCCGCCCCGAGGTCGACACCAAGCACCCCGACGTCGTCATCGCCGTGCGCCTGTCGCGCACCCGCGCGACCGTGGCCATTGACCTGGCCGGCACGCCGCTCTTCCGCCGCGGGTACGACTCGCGTACCTGCAAGGTGGCCCAGCTGCGCCCCGATTACGCCGCGGCCCTTCTCGCCGCCGGCGGCTGGGGCGAGCGCGTCCATGCTGCCGAGAAGGACGGCGCCCCCGCCCCTTGCCTGGTGTCCCTCTGGGCTGGCCAGGGCAGCGTCCTGGTCGAGGCGGCCGGCGCCGCCCTTGACCGCGCGCCGGGCCTCCTGCGTTCCTACTGGGGCTTCGCCGGCTGGGCGGGCCACGACGCCGAGGCATGGGACGAGCTTCTCGCCGAGGCGGACGACCGCGCCGAGGCCGCGGCCGAGCGCCCCCTTCGCCTTGTGGCCGCAGACTCCCGCGACGGGGCCGAGGCCGGCTGGCGCCAGGCGCTTCGCGGCGCGGGCCTCTCCGTTAACGTCGAGACCTGCGACTTCGTGGGCGCCGCCAAGGTCGCCGCAGAGGCCGAGAACCCCCTCGTCTGCGCCGACCTCTCGTGGTTCGACGAGGACTCCCTGGCCGCCGAGGCGCAGTGCCTGTCTGACCTGTCGCCCTTCTCCGCGTTTGAGCTGGCCGCCCTCTCCAAGCAGACGCCGCTCGAGGGCGCCCTGGGCAAAGAGGCCACCGACGAGGCCGAGGTCTTCCTGGGCCGCGACCAGGGCCGCCTGACCCTTTTCCAGCCCGGCGGAGAAGACCTTCTCGCCACCGCGACCGTCACGGTCAAGGGCGAGGAGATCCCGGTCCTTGTGCCCCAGACCGATCAGTTCGCCGCGCGCCTGGCCAAGGTCGCGAAGCTGCGCGCCAAGTGGGCCCGCAAAAACGACGTCACCTGCTACCGCGTCTACGACGCCGACCTGCCCGATTACGCCGTCTCCATCGAGCTCTACGAAGGCGGCAAGACCCCGGGCCGCTGGCTGCAGGTGAGCGAGTACGCGCCGCCCAAGGGCGTCGACGCCGACCTCGCGCACCGCCGCCTGATGGATGTCCTCACCGTGGCGCCGCGCGTGCTGGACGTCGCCCCGTCCAACGTGAACCTGCGCGTGCGCACCCGCGCCCGCGGCGGCTCCCAGTACGCCGACGAGGGCAGCGCCGCCTCCGCGCCCCAGACCACCTACCAGGCCGTTCGTGGCCAGCGCGCCGACATGCGCAACCGCCACAAGCCGAGCCTGACCGACCTGCCGCGCGGCGCCCACCTGGTGGAGGAGGGCGGCCTCACCTTCGAGGTGAACTTCTCCGCCCGCCTTGACTGCGGCATCTTCCTGGACCACCGCGACACCCGCGCCCGCGTGCGCGAGATGATGAAGGACACCTTTGGCTCCAGGCGCTTCCTCAACCTGTTTGCCTACACGGGCACCGCGACCTGCTACGCGGCCGACGGCGGGGCCAAGTACACGACCACGGTCGACCTCTCCAACCCCAGCCTCGAGTGGGCGCGCCGCAACATGGCGCGCAACGGCTTTACCGGCCCCAACCACGAGTTCGTGCAGGCAGACGTCCTGTCGTGGGTGAGCGAGCAGCGCCACAGCGCCAACCGCTGGGACCTCATCTTCTGCGACGTGCCCACGTTCTCGAACTCGTCTCGCATGAGCAAGTCGAGCTGGGACGTCCAGCGCGACCACGCCGAGCTGATCATCGACGTCTCGCGCCTGCTCACGCGAAACGGCAGCGCGATCTTCTCGTGCAACCTGCGCGGCTTCAAGCCCGACACCGAGGTGCTCTCGCGCGCCGGCGTCGTGCTCGAGGACATAACAAAAGAAACTATTCCCGAGGACTTCTCGCGCAACGCCAAGATTCATCACTGCTATATTGTGCGTCGCGGATAAATTCGACCAGGAGACACCCCCGTGCGCTACGACATCATCGACAGCCATCTTCACTACACCGACTTTCGCCAGAAAACAGACGGTTTTCCTGCGCTTATCCAGGCAATGGACAAGGCAGGGGTGAGCGGCACGGTGCTTTGCGGCACCGCGATGACCAAGCAGTGGAGCGAGGGCGTCAAGCAGGCCCCCAGCTACTACTTAAGCGACCCGTCGCCTTGCTACTACTACTCGGGCACGGATTTCCTGCTGCTAGAGGACTTGTCGCGCCAGCCCAAGGAGGTCCGCGACCGCATCTACCCCTTCGTCTGCGGCTTCAACCCCAACGACCGCTTTGCCGCCGACCAGATCGCGCGCCTCTTGGAGCTCTTCCCCAACACGATCCGCGGCATCGGCGAGATCATGAGCCGCCACGACGACCTGACGTCTTTGACCTACGGCCCCGCTCCCCACGTCGACCACCCGGCTTTTCTCGCCATCTTTGACTTGGCGGCCGAGAAGGGCCTGCCGGTTCTCGTGCACCACAACATCACGAAGCCGCACATGAGGGAGGTCATGCACCTCGGCGAGCTCGAGCGGGCGCTCGCGCACAACCGCGACTGCAAGATCATCTGGGCCCACATCGGCATCTCGCGCTACGTGATGGTGCCGGGCCTGCCCGCGATCGCCGACCGCCTGCTGGCCGAGAACCCCAACCTGTGGATCGACATCTCGTGGGTGGTCTACGACTACTGCTTCCTTGAGGAGTGCCCCGAGGGCGTCGACGTCGACACGACGCTGGACGACTGGGTTGAGCTGCTTGAACGCTGGCCGGGCCGCTTCCTTTTGGGGACCGATGTGCTGGGCCACTGGGACGATTACCCCGCCGCGGTCCAGAAGTACTACAAGCTGCTCGACCGCCTGACGCCGGAGTGCGCCCGCGCCGTCTGCCACGACAACGTCTTGGGGCTCATTAAGCACTACGACAAGTAGGGCTCCGGGAACGTCCCGAGCGACTTTTTCCATTTTAAATTTGACTTTGCCAAGTAGCCACGGCTTGACCGCCTGCGTTTGCCCAGTTGAGCGGCGAGCGCGGATGGCGGCTACTCGCCGAGTTGAATTTTAAAATGGAAAAAGTCGCTCGAGTTTCATTCGGGCGGCCCCGAGGGCCCAAAAACCCGCTGCCGGACCGCCGTCGACACCCCGTGAGGGGCCTTTCGCCGATTCGCTTGCCGCCGAGAAAGGCGCGCCCTTCTCGCTTTCGTGGAGTTTTCGCCGTTTGGCGCAAACGATTTCCGACAGATACCGCCGCTCGTCGTTTCCTTGGGCTAACTCGGCCCCAAGGCTACTAGAATAGGCTCCACGTGAGAAAACAAGGCGGTGCGCCCGCGCCGCCTTTGAGGAAGTGGGGGAACCTATGGACCAGTCCATCCAGTCTGCCGTCGCCACCTGGCAAGCCAACGTCAAGGAGGCCGACCTGGCCGCCGAGCTCGAGGGCCTCGTTGCCGAGGACGGCGACAAGCTCTACGACGCCTTCTACCGCAGCCTCGCCTTTGGCACCGCGGGCCTTCGCGGCACCCTGGGCGTCGGCACCAACCGCATGAACGTCTACGTCGTGGCCCAGGCCACCCAGGGCGTGGCCGATTACCTCGTCGCCCACTACGAGAACCCGACGCTGGCGCTGGCCCGCGACTCGCGCCTCAAGGGCGAGGACTTCCAGAAGATCGCCGCCGGTATTCTCGCCGCCAACGGTGTCCACGTCTACCTCTACCCCCGCATCGAGCCCGTCCCCACGCTGTCCTTCGCCGTGCGCCACCTGGGCACCTCCGCGGGCATCGTCCTGACGGCCTCCCACAACCCGGCCGCCTACAACGGCTATAAGGTCTACAACGACAACGGCGGCCAGATCACCGACGAGGCCGCGGCCGAGATCTCTGCCAACATCGCCAAGGTCGACCCCTTCGAGGCCTACGCCGGCGCCATGGACTTCGACGAGGCGCTCGAGAAGGGCCTCGTCGAGTGGACGCCCGAGGAGGTTCTCGACAGCTTCATCGACAACATCAAGAAGGTCTCGGTCCCCGGCTTCAAGGCCTCCGAGGGCTACTCCGTCGTCTACACCCCGCTCAACGGCACCGGCATGGAGTGCGTGACCCGCATCCTGAAGGAGATCGGCGTGACCGACGTCTCCGTCGTCCCCGAGCAGGCCGAGCCCGACGGCAACTTCCCCACGTGCAACTACCCCAACCCGGAGTTCCGCGCCGCGCTTGACCTGGCCCTGAAGCTCGCCGAGGAGGTCAAGCCCAACCTCGTCGTGGCCACCGACCCCGACGCCGACCGCATGGGCACCGCCATCCCGCACGACGGCGACTACGTGCTTCTTTCCGGCAACGAGATGGGCGTCCTGCTCATGGATTGGCTGGCCAACATGGCGGCCGAGAACGGCGAGGACGTCTCTGCTAAGGTCGCCGTCTCCACCATCGTCTCTTCCTCCATGCCCGACGCCATCGCCAAGGACAAGGGCTTCGAGATGCGCCGCGTCCTGACCGGCTTCAAGTACATCGGCGACCAGATCGACCAGCTCAAGGACGAGGGCGAGGAGGACCGCTTCCTCATGGGCTTCGAGGAGTCCTACGGCTACCTGGTGGGCACCCACGCCCGCGACAAGGACGCCATCGTCGCCACGATGCTGTGCGTCGAGATGGCCTCTTACTACGCCTCCAAGGGCATGGACCTCTACGAGGCCATGGACGCCCTGTACAAGAAGTACGGCTACTACCTCAACGGCACCGTCAACGCTTCCTTCCCGGGTGCCTCCGGCGCCGAGAAGATGGCCCAGATCATGGACGGCCTGCGCAAGGAGCCGCTCACCGAGATCGCCGGCTACAAGGTCGAGGGCATGACCGACTACGCGACCGGCCCCGAGATGCCGCGCGTCTCCGGCCTGCAGAAGGAGGCTGCCCAGGTCCTGCCGCCCGCCAACGTGATCGAGTATCGTCTCGAGGGCAACAACAAGGTCATCTTCCGTCCCTCCGGCACCGAGCCCAAGGTCAAGGCCTATCTCTTCTCCGTGGGCGCCACCCGCGAGGAGTCCGAGGCCGTGCGTGACAAGCTCGAGGCCGCCAGCAAGGAGATCCTGTCCTAAGGGACCGCGAGGGCCTAAGGGCTTCCAACGTTTGATTTGGCGAGAAGGTCGCCGGGGTTCGGGCCCCGGCGGCCTTCTTTTGTGCGTGGGCTGCGCGCGTTGGGCGCCGCAGCGGCGCGGGGCCTGAGGCGGTTTGCGGCA
Organism: bacterium; assembly: GCA_963591565.1. Taxonomy (GTDB): domain Bacteria; phylum Actinomycetota; class Coriobacteriia; order Coriobacteriales; family Atopobiaceae; genus Paratractidigestivibacter. The sequence continues at coordinate 14,562 of CAVAUD010000003.1, read as the reverse complement.
CGAAAAGACCCTCCGGCGCGCCAGGCGCGGGAGGGTCTTAGGGAATCGGGCTGCTGCTGGTCGCGATTTACGAGCTGGAAGAGTCCGAGCTGGCGGCGGTGATCGCAAAGATGTGCGTCGCGCTGGAGGCCAGGGTGGACGTCGACCAGGCGTGGGAGCTCGCCTCGGGCGAGGTCGGGTCCTTGATGTAGACGGTGCCGTCCTGGTTCTCGGACACGGCGAGAACCCAGTGGGCCTTGTCGGTCAAGGTGTTGGCCATGACCTCGATGAGGGCGTAGCTGTTGGCGTCAACGGCAACGTTGATGTTGTCGGCCGAGGTGGTGTAGGACTTGGCGGAAAGACCAAGCTGGGAGAGGTTCTTCTCGACAAAGGAGGCGTCCATGTGAGAATCACCCGTAGCCAGGTTGGCGTTTTGCACCAGGGTCGCGATCGTGGCGGGGGTCTGGTCGGCGTTGCCCGCGAGGCTCATATAGGCCATGGCCAGCGACGTGGGGCCAGAGCCCGAGACGGCAAACGCGTGGCCCGCGTAGTCGACGGCGCCCCAGCGCGAGTCCCAGCACAAGAGGTCGGGCACGGTGCCCTTGGTGACGGCATCGGTGTAGGAGGTGGCCTGGTGGGCCGCGTCGGGGTAGGAGGCCACGAAGTCGACGGCGGCCTCTTGGCTAAGGGCCAGCTCGACAAGCTCGGTGTCCTCGTACTTGTTGGCGTTGGCGGCGATCTGCTGGATCTTCTCGCCGCGGTTAAGGGCGCTGGCCAGTTTGTTGGTGAGGTCCTCGGACGTGCCATAAGCCACGCGGGAATCGATCGCGTTCACTTCTCCGCTGGAAGAGCCGTTGTCGCTGGAGCAGCCGCGCACGCAGCTGGAGATGCCGACGACCAGGATGATGAGGACCAGGATGGCGACGGCACCCAGGATGATGGTCTGCCGGTTGGGGTTAAAGCCGCCGCGGCGTCCCTGGAAGTTGATGTTGCGGGAGCGCAGCGGGTAGCCCTGGCCCTGGGAGCCGAGCGAGTTCATGACCTTGCGCCCGCCGCGCCCGCGCGCGCGTCCCACGGAGCGCGACTGCAGGCCCTGCGGACCGTGATAGGCGCCGCGGTTGGTCGAGATGCGCTGGCGGCCGCCCATGTTGCGGCTGTTGGGCGATCCACCCTCGACCACGGAGCGGTGGCGTGAGTTTGCGTCGGGCGTCTTATAGGACATGGCGGCCTCCGTATGGAGTCGATACATTCAGATGCTCAAATGATACGGCACAAACGCCGCGTTTCTCGTGGGCAAATGACACTATTCCGTGAACGTAGTATCGAGACAAAACTGCATATTTAGGCCTCCTCACTGTATAATGCGAGAAGTGCGGAGAACAGCCGCCCTTTGGGCGCCCAGCCGGCCGCCACGACATCTCGATTCCCGGGAAGGAGCTTGCCATGAAGCGGAGAAACACCAGGCAGGAGGCCATACGCGACTGCGTTCGCGCCAAGGCGATCAAGACCCAGCGCGACCTTGTCCTTGAGCTCAAGGAGATGGGCTTCAACTGCACCCAGGCCACGGTCTCGCGCGACATCGCCGACATGGGCCTGCGCAAGCTCCCCGAGGGAATCTATGTCCTGGCCGAGGACCTGCACCTGCAGCGCATGCTCTCGGAGTTCGTGGTGGGCGTGGCGCGCGCCGAGAACCTCGTGGTGGTGCGAAGCCAGCCGGGCACCGCCTCGGGCGTGGCGGCCGCCATCGACGATGCGAGCCTGGCGCACACCCTGGGCTCGGTCGCGGGCAACGATACCGTGCTGATGATCGTCGACAACGCCCAGAACGCCGAGGTCTTGCAGGGCTATATCGCCAAGCTGGCGGCCACTGAGTAGGGGAGCGTCACGGCTACGGGCCCGCCGTGTCCCTGCCGGGGCGCCTGCCTGCGTGGTCTCAACGCCGGTCGCTCAGCCGTTCCGTCACACCCGCTTGCAGAACCACCTCCCGCGTTCCCACCAGACGTTGCGCCGCACTTCCTGCCCGTTCTTTCTCTTGAAGACCAGCTCGTATGCCAGGGTGTAGGTCCCGCGCTCCCAGCGGCCCAGCGTTCGCACCAGCGTGGTCGAAGCCACGTCGAAGCGACGTCCGTCCGGCCAGACGATCTGGGTGGGCCGCATGTAGCCCTCCTCGTCCGTCTCTGCAATGACGCGCAGGTAGACGCGTTGATCTGGCAGGGGGATCCCGTTGGTCCCGGCCAGGCTCGCCGGGCTCACGAGAGGTCCAGCTCGACGTGCCAGAGATTGCCGAAGGCGACCTGGCGGCCCTCCAGCCGCAGGCAGCGCGCGACGGTGTCCACCTCGCGCACCACCCCCGGCTCGGTCACGTAGCGCCCGGCGTCGTAGCGCTCTATCAGCACGCGGTCGCCCCGCTCGAGCACCGCCAGCTCGCCCGAGAGCCGCTCGGCCTCCTCCTCGGTAAAGTTGCGGCGGGGCTCCGGCACGGCGACCGCCTGGTCAACGAGCTCCTGATACCCGTCGAGAGCGGCGAAGGGCGCCCACTGGGCCGCCCGGTTTGCGATGGTTCCTCTCATGAGTGGTGTCCTCCTACCTGATTGGCGCGCGCCTGCCCCGTCGCGCAGGGCTTGAGGCTGCAGCCGCGCATGATGGCCGCCGCGCCGAACTTGCTTTTGATCTCTACCTCTGCCCGCGAGAGCTTCTTCTCGGCCTCTTTGGCACCCACGTCGTCGAAGAGCGAGAGCTGCGCGCATCCCGCCTGCGTAAGGCCAAAGAGCCCAAGGTTGATCCCGCGGACCAGGCGCTCTTCCTCGATGTTTTGCTCCCACAGGCGAAGCAGCGCCTCTTGCAGCGTCTGCCGCGAGTCTGTGGGCACCGGCAGCTTTTGAGACGCCGAGAAACCGCCCGGCCCCGCCAAATCGTCCCAAGAGTAGCGGCAGTACAGCGAGACGCCCGAGCACGCCAGGCCCTTCTCGACCAACGACAGGCAAATGGCCTCGATCATCTCTTTGAGCACGACCAAGGCCTCGTCTGGCCGGTAGTCGCGCATCAGGACCTGCCCCTGGCTCAAGGAGTGCGACTTGGGCGTGTATGACTTGAGGTCGGCCATGGTCACCGGGTCGCGCCCGTAGGCATGGTCGATCAGCCTCTCGGCGTTGACGCCGAACTTGTTGCGCAGCCGCTGGGGGTCCAGGCGCGTCACGCCCACGAGGTCGAGCGCGCCCATCCTCTCCAGCGAGCGGGCCGTGCCGGGGCCGATGCCCCAGATATCGGTGATGGGGCGGTGGTGCCAAATGCGCCGGAAGAAGGCCTCTTGATCGAGCTCGGCGATGCAATCGGGCGAGTGCTTGGCCAGGATGTCCATCCCCACCTTGGCGAGGAAGAGGTTGGTGCCCACCCCCGCCGTGGCCTTGATGCTCTTCTCGCGCCAAACGTCGTCCATGAGCTCCTGCGCGAGCTGCCGGGCCGTCTTGCCGTAGAGCTTGAGGTAGGGGCCGGCGTCTATCAGGCACTCGTCCACCGAGTAGACGTAGACGTCGTCTGCGGAGAAGCGCCTGAGGTAGATGGCCACGATCTGGGCCGAGACCTCCATGTAGCGCCGCATGCGCGGGCGGACCTCGAGGTACTTGATGCCCTTGGGAATCTCGTGCACGCGGCAGCGGTTGCGGATGCCCAAGGCCTTCATGGCGGGCGTGATGGCCAGGCAGATGGTGCCGTCCCCGCGTGACGGGTCTGCCACTATGAGGTTGGTTTTGAACGGGTCGAGCCCGCGGTCGGCGCACTCGACCGACGCGTAGAACGTCTTGAGGTCGATGGCTATGTAGCGGCCCGGTTCCACCTGGTCTTCTCCTCCCAAACGAATGTTCTTGCGCGTGAACCTATGATGGGCCATCCGCCGGACAAAAATAGGTGGGAACAGCCGTTCGACACATACTTGGCATCGTTTGTTCTGGTTTTCAAATAAGCCGCAGGTAGATGGCGGTGTTTACTGCATAAAAAAGCTCCCTTCCGCGGGGAAGGGAGCTTGTCGCTAGTTCGTGGTCTGGGTGTTGCCGCCGCCGGTCGCGCCGCCGGTGGTTGCGCCGCCGGTCTCGGTGCTGGTCCCGCTGCCGCCGCTGCCGCCGCTGCCGCCGGAGCCACCGGTCCCGCTGCCGGTCCCGCTGCCGCCGGAGCCGCCGCTGGTCGTGCCGGAGCCGCTGGTGCCAGTCCCGGACCCGCTGTTGGACGTCGGCGTCGTGGGGGTCGTGGTGTCCTGGCGCGTCGTCGTGGTCGTCGTGGTCGTGGTGGTCGTCGTGGAGGTCTCGGCCGTCGAGTCGTCATCCGACGTCGTCGTGTACGAGTACGAATACCCCGAGTTGATCGACGCCGCGGTGCCCACGAAGGTCCACGAGCTGTTGGACTTGTAGTTGACCGTCTCCTTCGTGGTGATGAACTCGCCGCGCTCCACGCCCTCGAGGACCTCGTTCATGTAGTAGGCCCAGATGTACTGCGGCGCGATGTTGGTCGAGGCCACGCTTCCGTTGACCATGACCGTCTCCTGGCTGTCGCGGTAGCCGCACCACACGACGGTGGCCAGCTGAGGGGTGTAGCCGCAAAGCCACAGGTCCTTGTCGTCGTCGGAGGTGCCGGTCTTGCCGGCGACGGGCTGGTTGATGGTGAGAAGGGAGTTGGCGGTCCTTGCGGTACCGCTCGTGAAGACGGTCTCGAGCACCTCGGTCGTGGCCTGGGCGACGGCGGTGCTGATGGCCTGGGTCGGGCTGTCCTTGTGCTCGTAGACCACGTTGCCGTTGCGGTCCTCGATCTTGGTGATGGCCACGGCGTCGCGGTGCACGCCGCCGGCGGCGAAGGTCGCGAAGACATCGCACATGTCAAGGGCCGAGACGCCCACCGAGCCCAGGGCGATGGAGTAGTACTGCGGGATATCGGAGGTGACGCCCAAGGCATGCGCCGTCGAGATGATCTTCTCGAGGCCGATGGCCTCGGCCACCTGTGCGTAGCCGGTGTTGGACGAGATGGCCGTGGCGCTGGCCAAAGACCTCACGCCGTACTGGTAGTTGCCGTAGTTCTTGACCTTCCAGGTCGGCGTGATCTGCATCGGGCTGGAGCAGTCGAGCATGATCTCGGGGTTCATGCCCGAGTCGATCGCGGCCGCCAAGACGATGGCCTTGAAGCTCGAGCCCATCTGGCGATTGGTGGTAAGGGCCAGGTTGTACTGGGACTCCGAGTAGTCCTGGCCGCCGACCATCGCCTTGATGTAGCCGGTCGAGGGGTCGATCGAGACCAGCGTCGCGGCGAGCTTCTCGTTGCCCAGCTCCTCAAGACGGCGGCTCACGGCCTGCTCGGCGGCGTTTTGGTACTTGGCGCTGATGGTGGTGTAGACCTTGAGGCCGCCCTGCAGGACCGTCTCGGACGAGAAGTCCTTGAGCAGCAGGCTCCTCACGTAGTCGGTGAAGTAGGGGAAGGTGCCCACGGACTCGGACAGCTCGCCCAGGTTGAGGACCAGCTCCTCGGCCTTGGCCGCGTCGCACTCCTCCTGGGTGATGGTGCCGGCCGTGCACATGCGGTCCAAAACGACGTTGCGGCGAGAGACGCAGCCGTCGGGGTTGCTCGTGGGGTCGTAGTAGGTGGGGGAGTTGGGCAGGCCGACGAGGGTCGCGGCCTCGGCCAGCGTGAGCTCGGAGGCGGACTTGTTGAAGTAGATGATGCTCGCGGCCTCGATGCCGTAGGCGCCGTGGCCGTAATAGATGGTGTTGAGGTACATGTTGAGGATCTGGTCCTTGGTGTACATCTTCTCCATCTGGATGGCGATGTAGGCCTCGCGCACCTTACGCTTGAGCGAGTACTCGAACTGCTCGTCAGAAAGAATCGTGTTTCTCACCAGCTGCTGGGTGATCGTCGACGCGCCCTCGGAGCGGCCCACGAGCTGCGAGCCCACGGCGCGCAGGATGCCCTGCGGGTCGATGCCGTTGTGCTGGTAGAAGCGCTTGTCCTCGGTGTCGACGGTGCCCTTGACCACGTACTCCGAGATCTGGGACAGGTCGACGGAGCGGCGCTGCTGCAGGTAGTACGAGGCGATCTCGTTGCCGTCGGCGTCAAAGACGCGCGTGGGCTCGGCCACCAGGTACGAGTCGGTCGAGGTGTAGTCGGGCAGGTCCTCGAGCCAAGAGGAGATGACCCCGCCCAGCGAAAGGGTCAAGGCGGTGACCAAAAGCGCGATGAAGCCAAAGGCGCCTGCTATGCCAAACCCCACGATGTGGGTGCGGGAATGCGTGTGAGCCCTGCGGGTTCTAATCCCCATGTGCCCCTCCTTGTCAGGAGTCCAAACGAGACAATCGACCCAACATTATAGTGTGCGGCGGCGAGACGGCCCTTTGGGAATGGGTAGGTGCTGTGTCCCTCCAGCTAGTGGCCACAAAATGCGGTGTCTTACGGGGCCCGGGCAGGGGTTGCGCCGGCGAGAAGGTCGCCGCGGTCTTCTCGCCGCCCGCCTCGCCGCTTGCGGCTTCTTCTCGCCGTATCGGGATATGCGGCCCACAATGGGCGCGGGTTTCGTTATCCTATACAGACGTGCGACTGCCCGGCGTGCCCGCGAGGCCCGGCCAGATCGTGTGGAACCAACCTATGGAGGACAGAGATTTGTTGCCAGTCGACGAGCAGCTCAAGGTAATCACCTCGGGCGCCATGCAGATCGTGCCGCTCGATGAGCTTAAGAAGAAGCTCGAGAAGGGCACGCCCCTAAACATCAAGCTGGGCGTCGACCCCACCAGCCCCGACCTTCACCTGGGCCACGCCGTCCCGCTGCGCAAGATGCGCCAGTTCCAGGACCTGGGCCACAAGGTGACCTTGATCATCGGCAACGGCACCGCCTTGATCGGCGACCCGTCCGGCCGCGACTCGACCCGCCCGCCCTTGACCGAGGAGCAGGTCGAGGCCAACGCGCAGACCTACGTCGAGCAGGCCATGAAGGTGCTCGACCCCGAGAAGACCACCATCGTCCACAACGGCGACTGGATCAAGCCGCTTAACCTGGGCAAGATGCTGGGCCTCATGAGCAAGTTCAACGTGGCGCGCATCCTCGAGCGCGAGGACTTCCACAACCGCTACACCGAGGGGCGCTCCATCGCGCTGCACGAGTTCATCTACCCGGTGCTGCAGGCCTACGACTCCGTGGTCATCGAGGCCGACCTCGAGATGGGCGGCAACGACCAGATCTTCAACCTGCTCGCCGGCCGCGACCTCATGCGCGCCGAGGGCATGGAGCCGCAGGTCGCCCTCACCATGCCGCTTTTGGTCGGCACCGACGGCGTCAAGAAGATGTCCAAGAGCTACAAGAACTACATCGGCCTGACCGACGAGCCGGCCGACATGTTTGGCAAGGTCATGTCCATTGCCGACGAGATCGTGCCCATGTACTACCGCCTGTGCTCGACCAAGACGATTGCCGAGATCGACGCCATCGACGCCGCCTTCGCGGACGGCTCGGCCGACCCGTACAAGCTCAAGCGCGAGCTGGGCGTGAACATCGTCGACCTCTACCACGGCGAGGGCGCCGGCGAGAAGGCCATGGCCGCCTTCGACGCGCAGTTCAAGGAGAACAAGGTCCCCGACAACATCGCCGAGTTCCCCATGGCCGTTGTCGAGCCCAACGAGGACGGCAAGGTTTACCTGGGCAAGCTGCTGGTCGACGTCAAGATCGCGCAGACGGCCGGCGAGGCGAGGCGCCTCATCGACGGCGGCGGCGTCAAGATCGACGGCCAGGCCGTGGCGCCCAAGTGCTACAACGTCGAGCCCGGGCTCTTCTCGGCCGGGACCATCCTGCAGTCCGGCAAGAAGCGCTGGGCCAAGTTGGTCTAGCGACGGTTGGTTTAGCGACACGCAAGCGCCCGGCGGGGGAGTTCCTCGCCGGGCGCTTTTTTGTGGCTCGGCCGCGTGGTCTTGCGGCCGTGCGGCTGGTCGAGCCGGGTCGCTACTCGATGCGGTCGAAGCCGTAGCCTTCGAAGGTCCACTCGAGACCGGTCGCCTTGCCGGAGCTGTCGTACACGATCGTGTACTCGTAACCCTCGGCGTCCGCCGGCGCGACGTCGATGCGGTCGAGGGCGGTGAAGTGCCACGTTCCGGCCTTCTCCTCGTCAGAGAAAACGGCCGAGCCGTCCTCCTTGAGCTCCAACGTGTAGTCCTTGTTCTGCGACTGCCACTTGGTGTTCACGACCTTCTCTAGCGCGGATTTGTAGTCGCCACGGGAGTACCAGGTCTTGCTCACGAAGTCGTAGCAGGTGAAGGGGTCATCGAAGACGATGTCGTAATCGGGGTCGGCCGTGCCGCTGGGGACAAGGTGGCCGTCCACGACCTTGGCGCTCGAGTACTTGACGGTGGCGTCGTGGCCGTCCTCGTCCAGGAACACCGGCGTCATGATGGTGTTGCTGTCGAAGTAGAGCGCGGGCTTCTCCTCGTCGTTCTCGTCATACCAGTAGTCGGCGTTGGTGCTCACGCTCTCCTTGCCGTAGTTGCTCTGGCCTGCCGTGAGCGTGGTGGGGTCGACGTTGGCCACGGCCGTGCGCGGCGTGGACGCGGTCGAGGAGGAGTCGCCGCCCGAGCCGCCGGAGCCGCCGCACGCGCCCAGCGAGAGGGCGAGGGTGAGCGCCAACATGCCGGCGGCAAGGGGCGCGGCCGCCGTCTTAATCCTGTTGAGCTTCGCGTTCATGATGAAAGCCTCCTTCTGCCTGAGGCGAGGCGAGGCAGCGTTCCCCCTGCTGCGGCCTCGCCTCGCGTGCCATTTCCTAGGGTAGGGGGCGGGCGTTCGCGGGGGTATTGCGCCGTGTCCCAAACTACGGGCGCCGCGGGGCCGCGCGTCCCAAAGTCGTGAACAGGGGGCGCAGCGCCGCTCATCCCCCTCTCTCGGGTCCTCGCTCTGCGAGCTTATTCGATATCTGCATGTTTTGGCTGTGGTGCTGCGAGCTTATTCGATATCTGCATGCTCGTTTTGCCGAATTGCGCGAAATTGGTTTAAGGATTTATGCGTTCAACTGGGCTTTTGCTCTTCGGGTACGCGTCGAGTCGCGAAAAGGTCCCTTTTGAGCATGCAGATATGGAATAAGCTCGCAGCGGAACTCGCCGAACATGCAGATATCGAATAACCTCGCAAGGCCAGCCTCTCTTAGTGGGCGGCGGCGGCCCTTGTTTACGGTCCGATGCGGATTGGCTGCGCCAAAAATGAGGCTCGTCAGTGGTTGCACCGGGATATTGCGCCGGAATGGGCGCTTGTCGGTGTTTTCTCAGCGTTTGGATCTTCTCCTGTGAAGCACGCGTTGCAAACCCGCAGGTAGATCGCGTGCGCTCATTTCGAGTCACGGAGAAGACCGCTCCAAAACACTGACAAGAGGCGATTCTGGCGCAGATTCTGCTTGAAAACACTGACGAGGGGCATTTTTGGCGCGGGCCGCGGTATCGTTTAAAGGTTGTGAGAAGACCTTACGAGGGGGAATCCTTGGCCCACAAGAACGTCATCGAGCTCTTGGCGCCGGCCGGCGGCCCAGAGCCGTTCGCCGCCGCCCTGGCCGCGGGTGCCGACGCCATCTACTGCGGCTTTGGCAACGACTTCAACGCGCGCCGCAGCGCCACCAACTTCACGCCCGAGACCTTCGCCGACGCCTGCGAGAAGGCCCACCTGGCCGGCGTTCGCGTCTACGTGACGGTCAACGTCGTGGTGAGCACCAAGGAGATTCCGCGCGTGCTGGCGCTGGTCCGCGAGGCGTGGCTCCTGGGAGCCGACGCCTTCATCATCCAGGACTGGGGCCTGTTCACCGAGATCCGCCGCACCTGGCCCCAGATCGAGACCCACGTCTCGACCCAGGCCAATATCCACGACGAGCGCGCCGTCCTGTGGTGCCGCGACCGCGGCGCCGACCGCGTGACCCTGTCGCGCGAGCTGTCCCTCCCGGAAATCGAGAAAATCGCCCGCACCGGCGTTGAGCTGGAGTGCTTTGGCCACGGCGCCCTGTGCTTCTGCTACTCGGGCGTCTGCATGCTGAGCTCGATGTCGGGCGGCCGCTCGGCCAACCGCGGCATGTGCGCCCAGCCCTGCCGCCTGCCCTACGAGGTCTATGACGAGAAGGGCGTCATGCAGGACATCCCCGACGTCCCCACGGCCGGCCTCGCCGAGACGAGCCGCGGCGTGGGCGGCACGCGCGCCCTTTGCCCCAAGGACTACTGCCTGGTAGACAAGGTCGGCGAGATGATCGCGGGCGGCGTGGGCTCGCTCAAGGTCGAGGGCCGCATGAAGGCGCCCGACTACGTCTACCAGGTCGTCGGCGCCTATCGCCAGGCCATCGACGCCAAGATCGCCGGCCGCGCCCTGCCCGCGCAGGAGGACGCCGACATCCACCGCCGCCTCAAGCGCGCCTTCAACCGCGACTTCACCGACGCCTACCTCATGGGCACCTCGGGCAACGAGATGATGAGCTACGAGCGCTCGAACAACCGCGGCGAGGTCGTGGGCGAGGTCGCCGGCTCGCGCGTGCTCGAGGACGCCGTCGAGCGCCGCGGCGGCACCAACGGCGGCCGCGCCCGCATGCGCCGCTTCACCCGCGCCGAGGTCACGGTCAAGCTGTGCGCCCCGGTGGGCGCCGGCGACCTGCTGGAGCTTCGCCCCAAGACCGACCCGACGCAGTTCCTCACGGCCAACGTTGTCGAGGACGCCCAGGCTGGCGAGACGATCCTCTGCACGGCGCCGCGTCCCATCGAGGCCGGGGCCGTCGTGCGCGTCATCCGCTCGCAGGCCGCGATGGACGCCGCCGCTCGCGTGGCCGGGGCCGACACGCCTCGCAAACGTGCCGTTGACGTGCGCGTTATTGCCCGCCTGGGCCAGCCTTTCACCGTCGAGCTCGCAACGGCCGACGGCGAGGCGAGCGCGCGGGCCGAGGGCTTCACCGTCGAGGCGGCGCAGACCCGCGCCGTCACGGCCGACGACCTCATCGCCCACGTCGGGCGCATGGGCGGCGGCCCCTTCGAGCCCGCGAGCTGGGACATCGAGCTCGACGAGGGCTGCGGCATGGGCTTCTCGGCAGTGCACAAGGTGCGCGCGCAGGCCGTCCGTGAGCTGCGCGACGCCCTGTTGGCCCCGTATGCGGCACGCGAGAAGGGCACGCGGCCCGCGCCCTCGCCCGCGGTGGTCGAGGGGCGCCTGGCGGGGCAGCGCGCGGCGAGCGCGGACGCCCCGGCGGCCCCGGCTGCCCCCGCACCGTCAAGCAACCCGCAGGTAGCCGCCCTGGTCGCCACCCCCGAGTGCGCCCGCGCGGCCCAGGCGGCCGGCGCGACCCGCCTCTACGCCACGCCCGATGACCTGGCCTGCGGCGAGTGGCCCGCCGGCGTCATCCCCTGGCTCGACGAGGTCTGCCGCGAGGCCGACCACGCCCGTCTCGACGCCTACGTGAGCGCGGGCGCCCAGGTCGCCGTGGGCAACATCTCTGAGCTGGCCCTCGCCGCCGAGGTGGGCGCCCGCCCCGAGCTGCGCTCCTGCATCCCGGTCCACAACGAGAGCTGCCTTCTCGCCCTGGAAGAGGCCGGTGCCGCCGCCGTGTGGTTCTCGCCGGAGCTTTCCCTCGACGAGATCTGCGCCCTGGCGCCAAAAGCCCAGGTACCCTGCGGCCTTATGGTCTACGGCCGCGAGCGCGTGATGACCTCCGAGCACTGCATCCTGCAGGTCCTGGGCAAGTGCGTCCACGACTGCGCGCGCTGCCCGCAGCGGGCCCGCCGCCTCACCTTGAAGGACATCGACGGCAACTTCCTGCCCATCCGCACCGATATCCACGGCCGCTCGCGCCTGTGGTCGGGCAAGGTCCTGGACGCGACGCCGCAGGCAGATGCCCTTCTCGCCGCCGGCCTGTCCTGGTTCATGGCAGACTGCACCCTGCTCAACGAGGCCGAGACGACCGCAGCCGTGACCCGCGTGGCCCGCGCCGTCGCGGCCGCCCGGGAGGGGAGAAAACCGGCCCCGCGCGCCCAGGGCGCAACCTCGGGACACCTTTTTGCTCCCATTGGGTAACATGGTTCGTTAGTGCATCCCGGGGCGCCCCGCCGCGCCCCAACCGCGCCGGCCGCGCCCGTCACGACGATGGCGCGCGCCCGGCCGCCATACGAAAGGAATCAACATGGCAATCGACCGCGACCTTCTCAACGAGACCTTGGACATCATCCGTCAGAGCCTGCAGGCCGACGGCGGCGACGTGGAGCTCATCGACGTCGCCGAGGACGGCACCGTGACCCTCGAGATGCAGGGCGCCTGCGCCGGCTGCCCGCTGTCCTCGATGGACATGTCCGAGGGCATCGAGCGCATCCTGAAGGAGCACGTCCCCGGCGTGACCCGCGTCCAGCCCGCGGTTCTCTAGGCCGCGCGACCTGCGTCTTTTGCGCCCGTGCGCATTGCCCGGCGCACCCCGCCCGCACGACCTCATAGAACGGCGAGAACCCCATGTGGTTAAACGACCTCTACCATAGCCTGTCCCCGATCGCGTTCTCGATCGGGCCCCTGTCCATCCGCTGGTACGGCCTGGCCTACCTGGCCGGATTCATCTGCGCCGGCATCGCGATGGTCAAGGTGGCCCGCCGCTGGGAGCTCGACCTTACGGTCGACGACATCGTGAGCGTCGTCATCGGCGTCGCCTTTGGCGTCATCGTGGGCGCCCGCCTCTTCTACGTCGTCTTCTACGGCGCGGGCTACTACCTCGAGCACCCGCTCGAGATCATCGCCCTGAACCAGGGAGGCATGAGCTTCCACGGAGGCCTCGTGGGCGCCGTGGTGGGCGGATCGCTCGTGTGCCGCCAGTACCGGATCTCCATCCCCACCGTCTGCGACCTGGGCGTCATTGGCGCGCCGCTCGGTCTTTTCTTTGGCCGCTGCGCGAACTTCGTGAACGGCGAGCTGTGGGGCAAAGAGACCGACCTGCCCTGGGGCGTGCTGTTCGAGACGGGCGGCGGGGTCTATCGCCACCCCTCCCAGCTCTACGAGGCCTTCCTCGAGGGCCTGGTCATCTTCGTGGTGCTGTTTTTGCTCAGCCGTCGTCGCCCGGCTCGGCCGCAAGGGACGTTCATGGGCCTTTTCCTGGTGCTCTACGGCGTCTTTCGCTTCCTCATCGAGTTCGTGCGCGTGCCCGACGAGCAGCTCGGCTACCTCTTTGGCCCCATCACGATGGGCCAGTGCCTGAGCCTGCCGCTGGTCATCTTGGGCATCGCGGTCTTGGTCGCGGCGCACAAGTTCAACCGTCCGCAGGTGGGCCGCCTGCCTGAGTAGGGGTCACGGCCCAAATCCGCCTCCTGGGAAGAGGCGGATTTTCTCTGCTCAGCGTTATGCACTAAAAACAACAACGATTTGTAACCCAAGGAGAGGGGATTCACATGGCCGAGAAGGAGCAGCCGCTGCCGCGCACGTTCGAGGAGTTCAACGAGCAGCGCAAGGCGGCCTTTATCCGCGTCAAGGATTTCAAACAGGCGGGCAATCGCCTCGTCGGGTTTCTCTGCAGCTACACTCCGCTCGAGATCGTGGACGCGGCGGGTGCGGCCAGCGTGGCCCTGTGCGGCACCTCCGACGAAGTGATTCCCGAGGCCGAGAAGGTCCTGCCGGCCAATCTCTGCCCGCTCATCAAGTCGACTTACGGCTTTGCCTACTCGCAGAAGTGCCCGTTCACGTACTTCTCGGACATGATCATCGGCGAGACGACCTGCGACGGCAAGAAGAAGATGTACGAGCTGCTGGGAGAGCTCAAAGAGACGCACATCCTGCACCTGCCGCAGGGCCGCGACCGCGCCTACGAGCGCGACGGCTGGTACGAGGAGTGCCGACTGCTCAAGGCCCGCCTCGAGGAGTTCTACGGCATCGAGATCGGCGACGACGACCTGCGCGCGGCCGCGGCCAAGCGCAACCGCCTGCGCGCGGCCGAGCTCAGCATGTTCGAGCTCCAGGCCCTCGAGCCGCCGGCGATGAGCGGCGTCGAGCTCATGAGCACGATGTTCGCCGGGACCTTTAGCTTCGACATCGAGGCCTACACGGCAAAGATCGAGGCTACCGTGGCCGAGCGCCGCGCCGCCTATGAGGCCGGCGAGCGGCCCATCTCCGCGGACGCCAAGCGCATCCTGATCACCGGCTGCCCCGTCGGCGGCGTGATCAACAAGATCGGCCGCACCATCGAGGCCAACGGCGGCGTGGTCGTGTGCATGGACGACTGCTCCGGCGAGCGCACGGCCCGCATGATGGTCGACGAGGGCGCCGACGACATCCTGCGCGCAATCGCCGACCGTTACCTGGACATCAACTGCTCGGTCATGACGCCCAACGACGGGCGCATGGAGAACACCCTGGCCATGTGCGAGAAGTACCACGTCGACGGCGTGATCGAGAACGTGCTGACCGCTTGTCACACCTTCAATGTCGAAAGCGCCCGCATGCAGGCGGCCGTCGAGGGCGCTGGCATCCCGTACATGAAGATCGAGACCGACTACTCCGCGGGTGACCAGGGCCAGATCGATACCCGCATCGCGGCCTTCATCGAGATGCTCTAGGGAGACGATAATGTCGCGGATCGGGATAGGGATCGACAT
>CAVAUD010000002.1:0-44494 GCA_963591565.1 bacterium | reverse complement strand
CGCGAGCTGGGTTCAGAACGTCGTGAGACAGTTCGGTCCCTATCCTCCGTGGGCGTAGGAGAACTGAAGGAGGCTGCCCCTAGTACGAGAGGACCGGGGTGGACGGACCTCCGGTGAACGGGTTGTCGACCAACGGCATGGCCCGGTAGCTGCGTCCGGTTCGGATAACCGCTGAAAGCATCTAAGCGGGAAGCCAGTCCTGAGATGAGTTCTCCTTTCGGTAAGGCCACACGTAGACTACGTGTTCGATAGGCCGCAGGTGGACACCCCGCGAGGGGCGCAGCCGAGCGGTACTAATCGGCCGAGCTCTTCTTCTCATTTGGCTCTTTTCAGATCGGTCAGTAACGGTCTTTCGGCAGGAACGAGATCACGCTGTGCGGCCCTGAGGGCACGCCCTTCGAGCGAACGCCCCCAGATGGTCAGCGGCCATGGCAGGGGAGGCACACCCGGCCCCATCCCGAACCCGGAAGTTAAGCCCCCGAGCGCCGATGGTACTGCGGAGTCAGTCCGTGGGAGAGCAGGACGCCGCTGACCACCTGGGGGCGTTTCTCGTAGAAAAGGTCCTTCCTCTTTCGAGGGGAAGGACCTTTTCGTGTTTCTCGGCATAGGAATTTATCGTACAATAGTTCTTATGGATACGTTATTTTCGCGCATAGAGAACTCGGCTAAGAACGCCAACGCTCCGCTCGCCGTAAGGATGAGGCCCAAGAACCTGGACGGGTACTTTGGCCAGAAGAAGGCGGTGGGCGAGGGGTCATGGCTGCGCCGAGCCATTGAGCATGACACGTTGTCGTCCGTGATTTTGTACGGCCCGGCCGGCACGGGCAAGACGACGCTGGCGCGCATCATCGCGCACACCACGCACGCAGAGTTCGTCGAGGTCTCTGCCGTCACGGGCAGCGTCAAAGACCTGCGACGAGAGATCGATGCCGCAGAGAGCCGCCTGCTCACGCAGGGCCGACGCACGATTCTTTTTGTCGATGAGATTCACCGTTTTAGCCGTTCTCAGCAAGACGCGCTGCTCCACGCGGTGGAGGACCGTGTCGTGGTGCTGATCGGCGCCACGACCGAGAATCCCTTCTTCGAGGTCAACTCGGCCCTGATCAGCCGCTCGCGCGTTGTGGAGCTCGAGCCTTTGGACGATGAGTCGCTGCGCGCGATGCTCGTTAGCGCCTGTGCGAGCGAGGACGGCCTCAAGGGGGCCTTCGTCTTATCGCAGGAGGCCGAGGACGAGATCGTGAAGCTCGCCGGGGGAGACGGGCGCGCGGCCCTCACCTCGCTTGAGCTTGCGAGCCAGATGGTCGACGCCGACCCGGCCTCTGATGAGCCGGCCGAGATCTCGGCCGAGAATGTCCTGGAGGCAAACCCCCGTCATGGCCTGAGCTATGACAAAGACGGGGACATGCACTACGACATCATCTCGGCCTTCATCAAGTCGATGCGCGGCAGCGACCCGGACGCCGTCCTGTACTGGTTAGCGCGCATGCTCGACGCGGGCGAGGACCCCAAGTTCATCGCCCGCCGCATCATGATCTGCGCCTCCGAGGACGTGGGCAACGCCGATCCTCAGGCGCTTCTCGTCGCGGAGGCGGCTTTTAGGGCCGTCGAGGTCATCGGCCTTCCCGAGTGCCGGATCAACCTGGCGCAGGCGGCCACCTACCTCGCTCTTGCCCCTAAGTCCAACGCCTGCGAGGCGGGCATCGACGAGGCTTTGGCGGAGGTGAGAAACGGTCCTAGGCGAGAAGTGCCCAGCTACCTGCGCGATCGTCATCGCCCGGGGTCCGACGAGTACGGCGCCTACCTCTACCCCCACAATTACCCGACCGGTTGGGTTTCTCAGCGCTATTTGCCGGAAGGGCTGGAAAAGGGGTGCTTCTATCACCCGAGCCCGCGCGGCTGGGAGTCGTGGCGCCTAGACGCCGCCGCCAAAGACCAAGTTGATGCACAAGGTGAGGTCTGACAGGGCTTTTCTCGGGTAGAATGTGCTTTGTTGACTTGGAGTCAACTTTTTATCGTTGGGTTCCCTCTTTTTGGAAGGGGCGGTCATGGATTACCTGTCCATCGCTTTAGTTGTTCTTGTCATCGCCGGTATCTGGGCCGTGGTCGAGCTCGCGCTCACGGTGAGGGCCGGGCGCAAGTCCATTGACGACGTCGTCTCTTCTGCCAACGAGATCCTGGCGCAGACCCAGCCCATCGTCTCTAAGCTCGACGGCATGGTCGACGAGCTG
The DNA here is from genome assembly GCA_963591565.1 of bacterium. Lineage (GTDB taxonomy): Bacteria > Actinomycetota > Coriobacteriia > Coriobacteriales > Atopobiaceae > Paratractidigestivibacter. Next base: position 42,266 of record CAVAUD010000002.1, on the reverse strand, counting down.
CAGCCCGCGGTGAAGGAGGTTCCCGCCCTGGTCGAGAAGACCTCGGTGGCCATCGACAACGCCAACGAGTCCCTTGAGAGCGTGAACGCCATTCTCGGCGACGTGTCCACCGTCTCTGGCGCGGCTTCCGCCGTGACCGAGACCGTGAACAGCGCGGTCAGCGGGGCCGTCAACGGGGTCGCCAAGGGCGTCACCGCCGTCGCCAACAAGATCTCTGGCAAGAGCGCGGCCGAGCCCGCTAAGCTCGAGGAGGGCACCGCTGCTGCCCAGGAGATCGCTCGCGAGGCCGAGCATGTTGCCGAGTCCGCGCAGAAGAAGACCTCCTACGTCGTCTACGGCGAGCAGGGCCCCATCGTGGGCGACGCCGCCGAGGCCGAGGCCGGCGAGCCCGCCTCCGACGACGCAGAGTAGGGGGTCGGCATGCCGAGCAAGACCGTTCGCCTGTCCGTTCCCGCCGAGCCCGAGTTCGCTCGTATCGTCCGCATGACGGCCGCCAACCTGGCCGTCTGCTGCGATATGCCCATCGATGACGTCGAGGACGCCCGCATGGCCGCCGAGGAGGGCTTCGTCTACGCCTGCGCCACGGTCCAGGACGCCTGCGACGTCAGCTTCACCATCGAGGAGAGCCAGGTGAGCATGACCTTCTCGCTTGGGCTTGAGCTCAAGGAGGAGGACGAGGATTCGTCCCTCGACCTCGTCGAGGCGCTGCTCGGCGCTATTTGCGACGAGAGCGTTGTGTCAGAAGACGAGACCCAGTTGACGCTGATAAAGCGCACGGGCGGTTTATATGCAGAGTAGCGATAAAAGCGAGAGAAGCGAGAAGAGGGCCGAGACGCGCTTGTCTCGCCGTGCGCCTAAGGGCAAGCAGGCCTGGGACAAGGAGCTTACCCGCGAGCTCTTTCGCCGTTACAAGGAGAAGGGCGACGAGGACGCGCGCGACCAGCTGATCGTGAACCACCTCAACCTCGTGCGCTTTCTCGCCTCCAAATTCAAGAACCGCGGCGAGCCGCTTGACGACCTTATCCAGGTCGGCACCATCGGCCTGATCAAGGCGATCGACCGCTTTGAGCCCGACCGCGGCCTCGAGTTCACGACCTACGCGACGCCCACCATCATGGGCGAGATCAAGCGCCACTTTAGGGACAAGGGCTGGAGCGTGCGCGTGCCCAGGCGCCTGCAGGAGCTCTCGGCCAAGGTCAACCAGGCCCAGGAGCAGCTCACCAACGAGCTGCAGAGAAGCCCCTCGATCGAGGAGATCGCCCAGCGCGTGGACGCCACGGTCGAGGAGGTGCTGGAGGCCATCGAGTCCTCTAGCGCCTATACGTCGGTTCCCCTGGAGGCCGGCGGCAACAGCGACGATGACGAGGCCCCCTCGATTCTCGACCGCTACGCCGACCTTGACCAGGACCTCGTTGCCTCCGACGACCGCATGGTCTTGGAGGACGCCATCTCGGACTTCTCCCCGCGTGAGCAGGAGGTTATCCGCATGCGCTTCATGGAGGGCATGACGCAGGTGGAGATCGCCGAGAAGCTCGAGGTCTCGCAGGTGCAGGTCTCGCGCCTTCTGCGCAGGACGCTTCGCCGCATCCAGGACAAGATCGATCCCGAGGGGCTCATGCGATGACCTTACGCCCCCAACATGATGAGGAGGCCTCGCGGGCCAGCGTGAGCCGTTGGCGCCCGCGCGCCTTGGCCGTCTGGACCGTCGTCGGCCTCTTCGCCGTCGCGTGGCTGACCATCGGCGCGCTGAGCTTTGTTCGACAGGCCCTCTCGCTGCTCCTCGTGGGCGGGGTCGTGGGCTTCATCTGCAGTCCGGTGACCAACCGGCTCGAGGACCACGGCGTGGGGCGCGGCCTTGCGGCCCTGCTCTCGCTGGTCCTCTTTTTGGTGCTGCTCGTGGGGCTCATCTCAATCGTGGGCGGGCCGCTCATGCAGGAGCTCATGATCTTCCTGCGCGAGGTCCCTTCCTACGTCGAGCAGCTGCAGTCGGCGCTCTCGGAGTTCTGGGACACCTGGGGCACCAAGGCCGACCCGCGTTTTCAGGCGACCGTCACCACGGTTGTCTCGACCCTGTCTTCCATGGGCACTAGCATGGCCTCTGACCTGGGCAAGCAGATCTCGAGCGGCATTTTTGACAACATCGCCGGCATGGCCGAGGACCTGACGACCCTCTTCTTGGGCCTCGTCTTGGCCTACTGGGTCGCCAAGGACTATCCCCTGATGGCGCGCGAGCTGGCGGCCATCGTGGGGCCCGCGCACAGCCGCGACGTCACGCTTATGCTCGCGGTCCTGTCGCGCTCGACCGGCGGCTATATGTACGGAACCCTCATTACATCGATCGCCAATGGCCTCATGGTGGCGGGCGGTCTTGCGCTGGCGGGCCACTCTTACGCGGGGCTTCTCGGCGCGCTGACCTTCATCATGCACTTCGTCCCGGTGATCGGGCCCGCGCTCTCGGCGATCCTCGCTGTCGCGCTCGGCCTTTTCTCGGGCCCTGCGCTGGCCCTGGTGACCCTGGTCATCATGATGGTCGCGCAAAACGTGGCCGACAACGTCTTGTCTCCCTTCGTGATGCAGCGCGCCGTGCAGATCCACCCGGCGCTGTCGCTGGTGGGCATCATCGTGGGCGGCTGCCTGGGCGGTCCCCTCGGCATGGTCATCGCCGTTCCTTTGACGGCGGCGCTTCGCGGCTTCTTCGTCTACTTCTTCGAGACCCGTACCGGCCGCCAGATCGTGTCTGAGAAGGGCGCGCTCTTCCGCGGCCGCGCCTGGCGCGACGCCGCCGGCAACCCCTTGCCCGAGCTCGACGCTTTGGACGACGAGGACTTCTTCAAGGGCTCCAGGCTCGCCTATGCCCTGCCCGAGAAGGAGGCCGAGCAGATCGTGACCACGTGCTCGGAGGAAGCGACCCCGGTGGGGGAGAAGGGCGGCCGGTAGCGGCCCGCTGCGGTTGTCTCATTGTTGCCCGCTGCGTCCTTCTCGCCGTTGCCCTCGCGCGGTCTTCTCGCCGCCTGCGCCTTATGTGGTTTAGGCGGGGGAGAAACCTAATACCTGCGAATACCTGCAAAGCAGCTAAACAGGCTGTATACTTTCGAACTGTATGCGTAACTTTCACGTGAATGCAGGTATGAAACATGAGCGCTGCTGACTACAAAACGATGACCACCGCACAGATCCGCGAGGACTTCCTCAAGTTCTTCGAGGCCAAGGGCTGCAAGCTGTGCCCGTCCTCCTCGCTGGTGCCCGACGACCCCTCGCTGCTTCTCGCCAACGCCGGCATGAACCAGTTCAAGGAGTACTACCAGGGCTCCAAGACGATGAAGGAGATCGGCGCGTGCTCGTGCCAGAAGTGCCTGCGCACCAACGACATCGACAACATCGGCGACGCCCGTCACCTGTCCTTCTTCGAGATGCTGGGCAACTTCTCCTTTGGCGGCTACACCAAGGCCGACGCCATCGCCTGGGCCTATGAGTTCATCACCGGCGAGGAGCACCTGGGCCTGCCCAAGGACCGCCTGTACATGACCGTCTTCGAGAACGACGACGAGGCCATCGAGCTGTGGCACGCCCAGGGCGTGGCCTATGACCACATCTCGCGCCTGGGCGAGGAGGACAACTTCTGGGCCGCCGGCCCCACCGGCCCCTGCGGCCCCTGCTCCGAGATCTACTTCGACCAGGGCGAGGAGTACGGCTGCGGCAACCCCGACTGCGCGCCCGGCTGCGACTGCGACCGCTACCTTGAGTTCTGGAACCTCGTCTTCACCCAGTACGACCGCCAGGAGGACGGCTCGATGCCCGAGCTGCCCCACCGCAACATCGATACCGGCATGGGCCTCGAGCGCATCGCCGCCATCATGCAGCACAAGGGCACCAACTACGACGGCGACCTTCTCCAGTCGCTCATCGGCGTGGGCGAGAAGCTCTCGGGCCACACCTACGGCACCGATGCCGCCAAGGACCGCAGCCTGCGCATCCTGGCCGACCACTCCCGCGCCGTCACCTTCATGATCGGCGACGGCATCCTGCCCGGCAACGAGGGCCGCGGCTACATCCTGCGCCGCCTGCTTCGCCGCGCGGTCTACCACGCCCGCCTCATGAGCATCGAGAGCCCGTTCCTTTCCAACTACGTCGACGAGGTCACGCGCCTCATGGGCGACAACTACCCGGCCCTGCGCGAGCAGAACGCCCTTATCCTGGGCATTGTTCGCGCCGAGGAGGAGCGCTTTGGCACGACCCTCGACGCCGGCGAGGCCATGCTCGAGGCCGAGTGCGCCAAGCTTGCCGAGGGCGCCGTCCTTCCCGGCGAGGTCGCCTTCAAGCTGCACGACACCTACGGTTTCCCCATCGACCTCACCCGCGAGATCTGCGAGGCCGCCGGCCACGACGTGGACATGGAGGGCTTCGACGCCTGCATGACCGAGCAGAAGGAGCGCGCCCGCGCCGCCGCCAACCGCGACGCCTGGGGCACCTTCAACGACGTCTGGACCGGCCTTTCCGATAAGCTGGCCGCCACCGAGTTCGTGGGCTACGACGCCGACGAGGCCTGCGGCTGCAAGGTCTGCGCCCTGGTCGCGGGCGACGCCGAGGCCGAGGTCGCCGCTGCCGGCGACGAGGTGAGCGTCATTCTCGACAAGACCCCGTTCTACGCCGAGATGGGCGGCCAGTGCGGCGACACCGGCTACCTGACGACCGCCGCCGGCGCCCGCCTGCGCGTGAGCGACACCAAGGGCAAGAACGGCCTGTACGTCCACACCGCCGTCGTCGAGGAGGGCGAGCTCCACGTGGGCGACGAGGTCTGCGCCGCCGTCGACCACGGCCGCCGCGAGCTTATCCGCCGCAACCACACCGCCACCCACCTGCTGGACGCCGCTTTGAAGCAGGTCCTGGGCGAGCACGTCAACCAGGCCGGCTCCTTCGTGGGCCCCGACCGCCTGCGCTTCGACTTCACCCACTTCGAGGCCATGACCGCCGACGAGCTCGCGCGCGTCGAGGGCCTGGTCAACGCCCAGATCTTCGCCGCCGAGCCGATCGTCACCCGCGTCATGGGCATCGATGAGGCCAAGGCCTCCGGCGCCGTCGCCCTCTTTGGCGAGAAGTACGGCGAGACCGTGCGCGTCGTCTCTACCGGTGAGTCCGACAAGCCCTTCTCCCGCGAGCTGTGCGGCGGCACCCACGCCCGCAACACCGCCGACCTGGGCCTCTTCAAGATCATCTCCGAGAGCTCCGTGGGCTCCAACGCCCGCCGCATCGAGGCCGTGAGCTCCATGGGCGCCATCGAGTACCTCGACGAGCAGCTCGAGACCCTGAACGGCATCGCCCGCGAGCTCAAGTGCCGCCCGGCCGACGCCGCCGAGCGCATCGCCTCGCTTTCGCAGGACCTGCGCGACACCAAGAAGAAGCTCGAGGCCGCCACGACCGGCGCCGGCTCCGGCAAGGTCGCCGCTGCCTTCGAGTCCGCGGTTGAGATGAACGGCTACAAGCTGGTCGTCGCCCGTCTCGACGGCCTGGCCGGCAAGGACATGCGCGCCGCCTGGGACGGCATCCGCGACGCCGCCAAGGGCGAGGCCGTGGCCTGCGTGATCGCCTCCGCCACCCCCGACGGCAAGGTCGCCCTTCTCGCCGGCGCCACCGACGACGCCGTGGCCGCGGGCTTCTCGGCCGGCAACGTCGTCAAGGCCATCGCCGGCTTCGTCGGCGGCCGCGGCGGCGGTCGTCCCAACATGGCCCAGGCCGGCGGCTCGGATGTCTCGGGCATCGACGCCGCGCTCGAGGCCGCCAAGAAGGAGCTTGGGCTCTAGGTGCGCGCGCTTGCCTTAGACATCGGCGAGGTCCGCGTCGGGATCGCGGTGAGCGACCCGGCCGGGCGCGTGGCCTCGCCCGTGTGCGTCCTGCCCGCGGCCGAGGTCCTGGCCCACGCCTCGACCTTCCGCCGCGTGCTGGACGACTGGGAGCCCGAGATCCTGGTCTGCGGTCGTCCCAAGACGATGGCCGGCGAGGACGGCCCCCAGGCCCAGCGAATCATGGACCAGGCCGAGAAGATCGCTGCTGCCTGTGGCCTTGACCTGGAGTTCGTTGACGAGCGTCTCTCGTCTGCCGAGGCCAAGCGGATTCTTCGCGAGCAGGGCCTTTCTGAGAAGTCCATGCGCGGCAAGGTCGATATGGTGGCCGCGTCGCTGTTTTTGCAATCCTGGCTCGACGCCAGAAACGACTGAAAGAGCTTGTGATGCCAAACGACTACGGACAGCCGTCCTCTCGCCGCTCGGGCGCCCACTTCGGGGGCCAGCAACAGCAGGAGGGCCGCTCCGCCGCGCGTGCCCCGCGCTTTAAGACGACCGAGCCCGCAAGCGGTGCCGATGCCGGCTTCTCTCGCCAGGCCGCGGGTACTTCTCGCCAGGCCACCGGCTTTACCCCGGCGGCCTCGGCTGGCCAGAGCAGGCAGGGCCGCCCGGCCGCCGGCTCCACGGGCTCCATCAACGCCGCGGCCGGCGTGACCACGACGCGCCTCTCGGGCCACACCGCCCAGGCGACGAGCCGCGCCTCCCGCCGCGCGGGTGGCGATCGTGGCCGCAAGAGGCAGGACAACTCGCGCCGCAACTTCATCATCGCCGGCATCGTCGCGGCCGTTCTTCTCGTCTCCGTCGTGGTCGTTGTCGTGGTGCCGATGGTCTTTGGGTCGTCTTCCTCTGACAGCCAGACCATCGAGGCAGGCAACACCGTCGAGATCCAGATTCCCTCTGGCTCGGGCGCCTCGGTGATCGCGCAGCTGCTCTATGACAACGGCGTCATCGCCAGCAAGTCCGAGTTCCTCTCGACCATGCGCCGCATGAGCGCCGAGCAGTCCTTGAAGAGCGGCTCCTACCGCTTCACGACCGGCGCCTCGACGTCCGAGATCATCGACCTTCTCGTCTCCGGCCCCAACGGCGACGGGTTGACCTTGACGATCCCCGAGGGCTACACGGTCAAGAGCATCGCCTCGAAGGTCCAGGACTCCAACCTGGGCATCTCGTACGACGAGTTTCTCGCCCAGGCCAAGGCCTCCAACTACGTGGCCGACTACAGCTTCCTCGAGGGCGCGCAGAACGACTCGCTCGAGGGGTTCCTCTTCCCCAAGACCTACACCTTTGACACGGGCGTCACGGCAGACACCGTGATCCGCACGATGCTCAACCAGTTCCAGACCGAGCTGGCCACGCTCGACCTCTCGTACGCGCAGAATCGCGGCCTTTCCGTCTGGCAGCTGGTCAACCTGGCCTCCATCGTCGAGAAGGAATCCGACTCGAACACCCGCGCGCAGGTCGCGGCCGTCTTCTACAACCGCCTGGGCAACATGGGCGAGCCCAACTACGGCTACCTGCAGTCCGACGCCACGACCGCCTACTCTGTTGGCCACGACCCCTCGGCCACCGAGGTCCACGACGCCAACGACCCGTACAGCACCTACGCCTACCAGGGCCTGCCGCCGACCCCGATCTGCAACCCGGGCCTCGCGGCGCTGCAGGCCGTCTGCTCGCCTGATCAGACGATGATCGACGACGGGTACTTCTACTTTTACTTCTGGACCAAAGACGGGGTAACGCAGTATGCCTTCAGCAAGACCTACGCAGAGCACCAGCAGGCCATCGCCGATGCGAGCTAAGGTGCAGGAGAGGGGCACGCAGCCCGTCGGCGCGCCCGTGCCGACCGAGACCGCCTTCGCGCGCGTCTGGCGGCAGGGGCTCTTTGGGGCTTCTCGCTATGTCGTGTCGGTCGACAAGATCGAGCCCGCATGGCTAGTTGAGCAGGGCATTAAGCTGGTCCTTCTCGACCGCGACAACACGGTGGTGCCGAGAAGCACGCGCTGCCTGGAGCCGAGCGCCGCCCGCTGGGTCGCGGAGCTTCGCGCCGCGGGCATCGAGGTCTTTATCATCTCGAACAACTTCCACTCGAAGCAGATCGACGTGACCGCGAGCGAGCTTGGCTGTGGGGCGATCGACCACGCGATGAAGCCGGCGCCGTTCGCGCTGCGCGCCGCGATGCGCCGCATGGGTATCTCGGCCGACGAGACCGTCATGGTGGGCGACCAGGTCTTTACCGACGTCGCTTCTGGAAACCTCGCCGGGGTGCGCACGATTCTCGTGCGGCCGCAGTCGCTGCGCGACCTGTGGTACACGCAGATCTTTAGGCTGTTCGAGCCGGTGTTTTTGCACGGGCATCGGTTCGAAGGGGAGTGAAACTTCCTCTAACCGTCACCGCGAACCGCCGAATCCTGGGCAAACGCGAAATTGGGCTCCGGTTAGAGGAAGATTTCACTGTGCCTCACGTGTCTGCATCGCTGATAGAATCGTTTGCGGATTCAAGAGACAAGGGAGTTGTGTTGTTCGGGCAAGACCAGGGATATATCGTGCACGAGGGCTGCGACCACATCTTTTTCGTGGGGTTTCTCGGCGCGGGCAAGTCGACCCTGGCGAGAAACCTGGGAAATCTCTTCCATCGCCCCAGCGTGGACACCGATCGCCTCGTTGAGCGCCAGCTGGGCAAATCGGTCACGCGCGTCTTTGAGGACGACGGCGAGGAGTTCTTTCGCGACGAGGAAACCGCTCAGCTTCGTCGTTTGGCGCAGAGAAAATCCCTGCTGGTGAGCTGCGGCGGCGGCATCGTCGAGCGCCCGCTCAACAGCGAGCTCATGCACGAGATGGGCACGGTCGTCTTCTTGGACGGCGACCTGGCGGACTCGCTGCGTCAGATCAGGTGCCCCGAGCGCCGCCCCGACCTGGGCAGCGCCGAGCACGCCGCCGAGCTTTACCGGCACCGCCGCCCGCTGTACGAGGCGGCCGCGGACATCCGCATCGACATTCGAAACCAAACGTTCGAGCAGGTCGCCCAGGAGTGCGGGCGCCTCCTCTGGGAAAGGGGACTTTTATGAGCGAGGCCAATGAGGCCCAGGTAGAGGTCGTGGAGGCCGAGAAGCCCGTGGAGCCGCAGGCCGTTGAGCCTGCGAAGCCCGAGGTCGCCCCGGAGCCGGCTCCCGAGCCCGAGGTCCCCAAGGTGACCCGCCAGCGCCAGTGGGTGACCCTGCGCGGCACCTCGATGGACGCCCGCGTGGGTGCCGGTCTTCTCGCCGACATGGCCCACGACATCCGCTCGGTCGTCGGTAAGCCCAAGGCCTGCGCGCTGGCGCACGAGCCCGCTGCCCCCGCCGAGATGATCGAGACCCTGCGCCGCGGCCTTACCGACCAGGGCTTTTTGGTCCACAAGATCGAGCTCGAGGCCGGCGAGAAGGCCCGCTCGGTCGAGGCGGCCGCCAAGGTCCAGGCAGCCCTCGCCGAGGTCGGCATCACCGCGGACGACCTGGTCGTTGCCGTGGGCGACGTCGACTCGCTCTCGGTCATGGCCTTCGTGTGCCCCACGTGGTGCGCCGGCGTGCCCCTGGTCGAGGTGCCCCTTAGCCTCACGGCCGCCGTGGTCGCGGGCGCGACGCCGCGGGCCCTCTCCGTCGCCGGCCACGAGGCGATGGTCGGCCTCGACGCCCAGACGCGCTTCGAGATCTGCGACCTGGACGTCTTGTGCCGCGACGCCAACGACGAGGACGCCCTTCTCGCCTATGCCTTCATGGTCGCCACGGCGATGTCCGACTGCGAGAAGGCCGTGAGCAAGCTCTGGGACCGCGCCGACGACATCGTGTCCGGCGACGCCAACGCCCTGGCCGAGCAGCTCAGCGAGACGATCAAGAGCCGCGGCAAGGTCGTGGCCTCGTCGTCTTTGGCCATTCGCCAGTCCATCGCCTACGGCCAGGTCTTCGCCAGCGCCCTTCGCGGCCTGGTGCCTGCGGACGTGCCCGCCTCCGCGATCCTCGCCGAGTCCCTGCGCTTCTCCGCCCGTCTCTCGGTGGGCCTCGAGGACCTCTCGGTCGACGACATGTTCACCCAGGACGAGCTTCTCGACAAGTTTGGCCTGGGATACGTCGAGGCCCAGGTGGACGCCGCCGAGCTCATCGACGCCATCAAGGCCGAGTGCTTCAAGCGCACGAACCGCCTGATGCTGCCCCTGCCGCGCGCCCTGGGCCGCGTGCGCCTGGCCGCCGTCGACGACGACCTCTTGCGCGAGCATGTGGGGGCATGGTGTGAAGTGCATGCGCCCCAGGCCTAAAGCGGCTAGAATGACAACCTGAACGACGACCTTCTCGCCGGCGCACTCAACAAGTGCCTGGCGAGAAGTTCTTTGATGGGTATATTGGCTCTCTAAACGAGAAAAGAGTTTGATATGGCAGATGCTAAGGCATGCGCCGGGCGCGTCGAGCGCCTGCGCGAGCTCATGGACGAGCGCGGCTACGATGCCGTTATCCTGCGCAACAACCCTGACCTTCGCTGGCTGACCGGCGCCGAGCGCGTCTTTGACGACGAGGTGGCCCACACCGCCTTCATCACGGCCGACGGCCAGTGGCTCCACACCGACTCGCGCTACGCCAACACCTTCCGTGAGCGCCTGGGCGCAGACACCCCCTGGGTCATCGACGAGCAGATCGTGCGCCCCGGTTTTTGGGCGGCCTCTATGGCCAAGCAGGCCCGCGCCCGCGTCGTTGCCGTCGAGGACACCTGCGACCTGGCCTTCTACGACAGCTTCCTGCAGGAGTGCGGCGCCGCGTCCATCGCGTGCCTGACGCCTCGCCTGCACGGCGACATCTGCGACCTGCGCATGGTCAAGGACGCCGAGGAGATCGAGCTCATGCGCCATGCTCAGACCATCACCGACGCCGCCTTCACCCACATCTGCGGCTTCATCAAGCCGGGCCTCACCGAGCAGCAGATTCGCGTCGAGCTCGAGAACTTCATGTTCAATAACGGTGCCGACGCGCTCTCCTTCGGCTCCATCATCGCGGCCGGCCCCAACGGCGCGAACCCGCATGCGCAGCCCGGCGAGTACGTGGTCAAGAAGGGCGACATGATCGTCATGGACTACGGCGCGGGCTACCACGACTACCACTCCGACATGACCCGCACCGTCTGCGTCGGCGAGCCGAGCGAGGAGCAGCGCCGCGTCTACGACATCGTGCGCGAGGCCCACGAGGCCTGCGCCGCCGCGGCCAAGCCCGGCTGCATCGGCGCCGACATCCACAACCTGGCCGTCAAGGTCATCAGCGACGCCGGCTACGGCGACTACTTCAAGCACGGCCTGGGCCACGGCGTGGGCGTCGAGATCCACGAGAACCCGAACTTCGGCCGCAGCTGGCAGCGCCCGGTGCCCGAGGGCTCGGTCGTGACCATCGAGCCGGGTATCTACCTGCCCGGAAACTTCGGCGTGCGCCTCGAGGACTTTGGCCTCATGACCGCCGACGGCTACGTGCCCTTCACAGAGTCCACCCATGACCTGGTGTGCATCGACTGTTAAGCCCTTCTCGGTGTATACTCTATAAGTTGTTTTGCATTGGGTCCCCGCTTTGGGGAGTGTCTTAGAAAGCGAGTTGTTAGATGCAGCAGATCACCACCGCCGAGTTCAAGAACGGCATGGGCCTGAAGATCAAGGACAAGATTTACACCCTGGTCGAGTTCCAGCACGTCAAGCCGGGTAAGGGCGGTGCTTTTGTCCGCTACAAGATCAAGGACCTGCGCTCCGGCCGCGTGATCGGCGACCAGACCTGCAACGCCGGCAGCAAGTTCGACTCCGTCATGCTCACCACCAAGGAGATGCAGTATCTCTACAACGACGGTGACAACTACTACTTCATGGACATGGAGACCTACGACCAGATCCCCGTTCCCGCCGAGTTCATCGGCGACAACGCCAAGTGGTTCAAGGAGAACGACACCTGCTTCCTGATGTACGCCGACGAGGACCTGCTCACCGTCCAGCCCCCGATGTTCATCGAGGTCACCATCACCGAGACCGACCCGGGCTTCAAGGGCGACACCGTCCAGGGCGGCACCAAGCCCGCCGTCATCGAGACCGGCGCCACCATCCAGGTGCCTCTCTACCTCAACGAGGGCGAGACCATCAAGGTCGACACCCGCGAGGGCAAGTTCGTCTCCCGCATCTAACTGCGGCTTATTGGGCGTCCGGCCGCGCGAGGCTGTGGCTGGCCGTGGCCGGGCGCTTTAACTTTTGATGTAGCTTCACGTCTGTGTTCGTTGCTTGGGGCACACCCCAGCCAAAGGAGGATCTCATGGCCGAAACTGAGCTGTTCGTCTCCGGCATCGGTATTTCCAAGGGCGTCGTCTCGACGATCGTCTCTCTCGCCGCTAAAAAGGTCGACGGCGTCGCCTCCGTCGGCGGCAACGACATCGCGTCGAGCCTCATCTCCGTCTTCACCAGCAGGAGCGTCTCTCCCGACGCCGCCGTCGAGTCCAGCGTGGACAACGACGCCCTGCACGTGGTGATTCACCTGGCCGTCTTCTACGGCTACCCCTTCACCAAGCTCGCCGCCGACGTGCGCGAGGCCGTCGCCGAGGCCATCTCCGAGCAGATCGGCGTCGACGTGGCGGCCGTTGACGTCTGCATCGACAGCCTCGTTTTCCCCAAGGAGTAGAGCTCTTGAGCAATAAGTTTGGCGGGCGCACCCTTGCCCGCAGCCAGGCACTTCAGCTGCTGTTCCAGGCCGAGGCCAACGGTCGCACCGTCGAGGAGGTCCTCGCCGGCGACTTTGTCGTGGACCGCGGTCCTCTCGACGACTTTGGCCGCGAGCTTGCGCTGGGCTGCGACCAGCGCCGCTACGACATGGACGCCATCATCGCGACCCGCTCGCTGACCTGGAGCCTCTTTAGGCTTCCCTCCGTCGACCGCAACCTTTTGCGCCTTGCTCTCTACGAGATGCTGCAGGTCGAGGAGGTCGACATCCCCGTCACCATCAACGAGTCGGTCGAGCTGGCCAAGGCCTACGGCACCGCCGAGTCCTCTGCCTACATCAACGGCATCCTGGGTCGCGTGGCCGACGACGTCGAGGCCGGCGTCGACGTGGTCGCCAAGGCCTACGACGCCCTGGCCGAGCGCGGCGAGACGATCGAGGACCTCGAGTACGCCTTCGATGCCCGCTTCGACGTCTACGAGGAGCCCGAGGTCGAGCACGAGCCCTTCGGCAGCGACCGCGAGGACGAGATGAGCGGCGGCGTCTACCACGTCGAGGGCCCCGGCGCCAACGACGAATACGACGAGGGCCGCTGGTAATGGCCCGCGTCGACACCTCCAAGTACCAGACCTTCTCGGATATCACGACGCGCCTTGACGACATCGTGATGGCCGTGCGCGACAAGGACGTCTCTTTGGAGAAGTCCCTGGACCTCTTCGACGAGGCCATCGCCTTGGGCTCGAAGGCCGTCGACATGGTCGACGCCACGGACTTCTCGCCCGAGGAGGAGGCTAAGCTCGAGGAGCAGAAGCAGGCGGAGAAGGGCGCCCAGGTCGACGAGGCCGAGGCGGGCGCGGCCGAGGGTGCCGACGCTTCTGACGGCGCCGAGGGCGCGGCCGAGGAGCCTGCCGCCGACGCTTCCGAGCCCGAGGAGTAGGGCCGGTGGCTAAGCGTCGCCGCTTGGACGAGGAGCTCGTCGAGCAGGGATTTTTCACCACTAAAGATGAGGCCTTGCGCGCCGTCATGGCGGGCGAGGTCTCTACTTCTGAGCGCCGCCTGACGTCTGCTGGCGAGAAGGTCGCCTGCGGCATCTACCTGCACGTCAAGGGTCGGCCGTCGTATGTGAGCCGCGGGGGCGTTAAGCTCGAGCGCGGCCTTGAGGAGTTTGGCGTCGACGCGGGCGGGCTTGACTGCCTGGACGTGGGCTGCTCGACGGGCGGCTTCACGGATTGCCTGTTGAGCCACGGCGCGGCGCACGTGACCGCCGTCGACGTGGGCTACGCGCAGTTCGACTGGTCGCTGCGCCAGGACGAGCGCGTGCGGCTGCTTGAGCGCACGAATATCGTCGACGTTCCTGGGCTTCTCGGCTGCGGTATCTTTGACCTGGCCGTTTGCGACGTTTCGTTCACCTCGGTGTTGACGGTGCTGCCGGCCGTCTGCGAGCTGCTGCGCAAGGACGGGGCCTTCTTGACCCTTGTGAAGCCTCAGTTCGAGGCCGCCCGCGAGGACGTGGGGGAGGGCGGCATCGTGTGCGACGAGGCCGTCCGTCTCGCCTGCGTGGAGCGCGTGCGCGAGGCCTTTGAGGAACGCGGCCTGGTTGTCCAGGGCTTTTGCGAGAGCCCGATCAAGGGCCACAAGGGCAACGTCGAGTATCTCTTGTACGGTAAAAGAAATGCGGGCCGCGGATAGAGTTGTTGTGGCGCGGGACCTTCTCAGGTGATAGAATACCCGTACGGATGTTCTATGAATGGGGGTTCCCGTGAAGGTTCTCATCGTTCCCAACTATTCCCGGCCGGACGCGCTCGACAGCGCGCGGCAGCTTGAGTCTTGGCTCGATGACCAGGGCGTTGAGACCAAATGGGCCCACGATAAGAAGGTTTTTCCCAACCGCCACGCCGATGCCTCCGATTGCGAGCTGGTCGTCTCTTTGGGAGGCGACGGCACCTTGCTGCGTGCTGCGCGCATCGTGGGCTACACGGGCGTGCCGATCCTGGGCATCTCCTACGGTCACCTGGGCTTTTTGACGAGCGCGGGGCCCGATCAGCTGATCGAGACGGTCGCGAGCGCGCTTGCGGGCGAGCTTCACGTGAGCCACCGCGCCACGCTGGACATCGAGTCCGAGTTCATGCGGGCGGACGGCTCGACGTTCTTGCAAAGAAGCTTCGCCCTTAACGACTTCGCGGTCTCGCGCGGAGGCCGCGGCGACGTCGTGGAGTTCGACGTGAGCGTCTCGGGCAACCACATCGACAAGCTGCGGGGCGACGGGTTTATCGTCTCGACCGCCACGGGCTCGACGGGCTATGCGCTGGCGGCCGGCGGCCCCATCGTGTGCCCGGAGTTCACGGGCATGGTGTGCGTGCCGGTCGCGCCCCATACCATCATGGCGCGCGCGTTCTTGACTTCCCCCTCTGACGTGGTTGAGATTGAGATGAGCCAGGAAAGGCCCGCCATCAGGCATTTCTTTGCAGACGGTCAGCCTATCGGCGACATGGACGCCTCGTGGGCCGTGGCCGCCCGCGTGCGCCGCGGCGAGGGCGACGTGCTTCTCCTTGACCACAGCGCCGAGAGCTTCTATGGCTCGGTCTCGCGCGTCTTCTATGGTCAGGTGGGCAAATAATGCTCGATCAGCTGCATGTTCGCGACGTCGCCCTAATCCAGGAGGCGACTATCGAGTTCTCGGGCGGCCTTACGGTCTTGACGGGCGAGACGGGCGCGGGCAAGACCGCGCTGCTGTCTTCCATCAAGCTTTTGATCGGCGAGCGCGCAGATGCCGGTGCCGTGCGCGAGGGAGCGTCGTCTCTCGAGGTAGAGGGCCGGTTCTTTATGGACGCGAACGACGCCGACGGCTGCGTTGTGCGCCGGCGCGTGGGTGCCGACGGGCGCAGCCGCATCGCCGTCGACGGCAAGATGGCCTCGGTGAAGGAGCTGGCCCGCTCTATTGGCTCGAAGGTCGATCTGTGCGGCCAGCACGAGCATCAGCGGCTCTTGTCGGTCAAGAACCACGCGGCCATGCTTGATGGTTGGGCCAAGGAAAGCGTGGGTCCGGCTCTCGAGGCCTACGTAAAGGCGTATGAGGACGCCGCCGAGGCCGCGGCCGAGCTCGAGCGCTTGCGTGAGCTCAGCCAAAGCGCCGCCGAGAAACTCGAGGAGGCCCACTTCGCCCTGCGCCGCATCGAGGAAGTGGACCCCCAACCCGGCGAGCTTGAGGAGCTTGAGGCCACGTTGCCGCGCGCTGAGCACTCCGAGGCGCTGATCCGCGCCGCCTGGGGAGCCCGCGAGCTCTTGAGCGGCGAGGAAGGGGCCTGCAGCGCGCTGGGCCAGGCTTCCCGTGAGCTCATGGACGCCTCGCGCATGGACTCGTCGCTCTCCGAGCTCTCTGACATGATCGAAAGCGCCCTCATCGACCTCGAGGACGTTTCTTCTCGCCTGCGCGACTATGCCGATGACGTCGACTTCGACCCGGAGTCGCTGCAGGCCATGCAGGAGCGCATGTCTTCTCTTCAGGGGCTTATGCGCAGCTTTGGGCCTGGTATGGCGCGCGTCTTTGAGCGCAAGGCCCAGGCAGCAGAGATCGTCGCGGCCGCCGAGGACGGCGGGGCAACCCTTCGCGCGGCAGAGAAGCGCGTGGCCGCGGCCGAGAAGAAGCTGGCTGTTGCGGCAGATGTCCTGGATGAGGCGCGTGCGGCCGCAATTCCTGGCCTTGAGGCGGCGGTCAAAGAGCAGATGGCCCGGCTCGAGATGGGGACAGCCGCGCTTGTCGTCAAGATGGAGCGCCTGCCCCGCGAGCGCTGGGGCAAGGAAGGCCCCTCGGCCATCGAGTTCTTCTATCGCGCGGGCGCGAGCCTCACGGCACGTCCGCTCAAGAAGATCGCCTCGGGCGGCGAGGTGAGCCGCGTGATGCTCGCCCTCAAGGTTGTGCTGGGCGCGGCGGACGAGTGCGACACGCTGGTCTTCGACGAGGTCGATGCCGGCGTGGGCGGCGCGACGGCAAACGCCCTGGCCCAGGTCTTGGCAGATCTTGCCAAGACGCACCAGGTCATCGTGGTCACGCACCTGGCGCAGGTCGCTGTCGTGGCCCAGAGCCACCTTCTCGTCTCTAAGTCCAAGGGGGACGACCCCGTGACCACGATCGAGCCCCTGGACGACGCAGCTCGTGTCGAGGAGATCGCCCGGATGCTCTCGGGCGACACGTCCGAGGCGGCCCTTGGCCACGCGCGGCAGATGCTCGAGGCCCACGGGGCGCTTACCGAATAGTTGCGGCCGTTTGTCTCGCCGTCGTCTAGCTTTGATTAAAGAATTGATTTAGATTCATCGTTTGCCCGTTGCGGGTGGCAGATCAGGCGCATAACAGCAGGGGAGAGAACATGTTCAAGAAGACCGAGTCCTACGCGCTCATCAACGCGACCGTCCTTGACGGGACCCGCGACATGGTGGCCAAGCCCAACATGGCCGTCATTACCCGCGGCGAGAAGATCGAGTGGGTCGGCCCTTCCTCGGTGGCTCAGATTCCCGCGGACGCCAACGTCATCGACCTGGGCGGCGCCTATCTCATGCCCGGCCTCATTAACATGCACGTGCACTTCTGCGGCACGGGCAAGCCCTACTCGGCGGGCAACGCCGGTGACATCATGCGCCGCCTTGACAACCCGGTGGGCCACCTTATCGTGAACCATATTCTTGGCAAGAACGCGCAGCAGCAGCTCGCGAGCGGTGTCACCACGGTGCGCGGCGCGGGCGACCCGCTTTACGGCGACCTCGCCGTGCGTGACGCGATCGAGGCCGGGCGCCTGGAGGGGCCGCGCATCATCGCCCCCGGCACCGGCATCACGGCGCCCAACGGCCACGGGGCGGGGCTCTTTGCCCAGGTTGCCAACACGCCGCAGGAGGCCTCCCAGATGGTGGCCGATCTTTTCGCCCGCAAGGCCGACGTCATCAAGCTCTTTATCACCGGCGGCGTCTTTGACGCCACCAAGGCCGGCGAGCCGGGCGTCGTGCGCATGTCGCTCGACGTCGCCCAGGCCGCGTGCAAGACGGCTCACCGCTTGGGTTTGCCCGTGATGGCCCATGTCGAGAGTTCCGCCGGCGTTGAGCTGGCCCTTCTCGCCGGCGTCGACACGGTGGAGCACGGCGCGCAGATGACGCCCAAGATCATCGACCTCTACCACGGCTCCGCCGGCACGCAGCTGCCGGGGAGAAAACCCTCGGTCACCTGCACCATCTCGCCGGCCCTGCCTTTCGTGAAGCTCCCGCCCGAGAAGACCCTCTCGACCGAGGTCCAAAAGATCAACGGCGACATCGTGTGCAAGGGCATCATCGAGAGCGCCCGTGAGGCCTTGGACAACGGCATCGACGTGGGCCTGGGCACCGACTCGGCCTGCCCCTACGTCACGCAGTACGACATGTGGCGCGAGCTTGCCTACTTCGCCAAGTACGTGGGCGTCTCCAACGCCTTTGCCCTTCACACCGCCACGCAGGTGAACGCCCGTCTTCTGGGTCTCGAGAATACCTGCGGCAGCGTGGTGGCGGGCCTGGACGCCGATCTCATCGTCTGCGAGCGCAATCCGCTCGACGACTTGTCTGCCCTGCGTGACGTGCAGAAGGTCTTCACGCGCGGCCACCTGGTCAAGAAAGCCAAGGTCAAGCGCCTGGGCGATCTCGAGGAAGAGCTCGACGCCATCATGGCGGCGCCGGTGGAGTAGCGTGGCCGCGCGCAGCTCTTTGCAGATTTCGTTACAACTCGGTGAGCGGAGAATAAATCGTGACACAGAAGGGTCTTCTCGCTTTAGAATGAAACCCCGTAGAAGAAGCCATCCATAAGACTCACTACGGGAAGGTCCCAGAATGACAAAACACATTTTTGTTACCGGCGGCGTCGTTTCCTCGCTCGGCAAGGGCATCACGGCTGCCTCTCTTGGCCGTCTGCTCAAGTCGCGCGGCTACAAGGTCATGATGCAGAAAGCCGATCCGTACCTCAACGTCGACCCCGGCACCATGAGCCCGTTCCAGCACGGCGAGGTCTTCGTCACCGAGGACGGCAAGGAGACCGACCTGGACCTGGGCCACTACGAGCGTTTCATTGACGAGAACCTCACCCGCAACTCCAACTTCACCACCGGCGCCATCTACCAGAGCCTGATCGCCAAGGAGCGCCAGGGCGAGTTCCTGGGCGGCACCGTGCAGGTCGTCCCGCACGTGACCAACGCCATCAAGCAGCGCTTCTTCCGCATCGAGGAGCAGACCGGCGCCGACGTCGTCATCACCGAGCTCGGCGGCACCATCGGCGACATCGAGGGCCAGGCCTTCGTCGAGGCCATCCGCCAGTTCCGCAAGGAGAAGGGCTTCGCCGACTGCGTCCTGATCCACGTGAGCCTGGTGCCCTACATCGCCGCCGCCCACGAGGTCAAGACCAAGCCGACCCAGCACTCCGTGCGCGAGCTGCGCTCCATGGGCCTGCAGCCCGACTTCATCGTCTGCCGCTCCGACCACGAGGTGGACGCCGACATCCGCTCCAAGATCGCGAGCTTCTGCGACGTCGACCCGAGCTGCGTCTTTGAGAACTCCGACTGCGCCTCCATCTACGACGTGCCCGCGCACCTGGCCGCCCAGGGCTTCGACACCAAGGTCTGTGAGCGCCTGGGCCTCGACGCCCGCGAGAGCGACCTCACCGATTGGAACCGCTTCACGAGCGCGATGCACGCCGCCAACAAGAAGGAGGACGTGACCAAGATCTGCGTCGTGGGCAAGTACACGCAGCTTCCCGACGCCTACCTCTCCATCATCGAGGCCCTGCACCACTCCGGCGTCTACTACGGCCGCCACATGGACATCCAGCTGGTCGACGGCGAGGAGCTCGACGAGAACAACGTGGCCGAGATCCTGGACGGCGCCCACGGCATCCTCGTCCCCGGCGGCTTTGGCCTGCGCGGCGTCGAGGGTAAGATCGCCGCGGCCCACCGCGCCCGCACCCTCAAGATTCCGTACCTGGGCGTGTGCCTGGGCCTGCAGGTCGCCGTCTGCGAGTTCGCCCGCAACGTCGCCGACATGCCCGGCGCCATCTCGACCGAGTTCGTGCCCGATTGCGAGTACCCGGTCATCGACCTCATGCCCGACCAGGAGGATGTCACCGACAAGGGCGGCACCATGCGCCTGGGCGCCTACCCCTGCAAGGTCCAGCCCGGCACCCTGGCCGCCGAGGCCTACGGCGAGGCCCTGGTCTACGAGCGTCACCGTCACCGCTATGAGGTCAACAACGCCTACCGCGAGCGCCTGACCGAGGCCGGCCTGGTCATCTCTGGCCTTTCTCCCGATGACCGCCTGGTCGAGATGGTCGAGCTCCCCGAGTCCGTCCACCCCTGGTACGTTGCTTCCCAGGCTCACCCCGAGTTCAAGAGCCGTCCCACCGAGCCGGCCCCGCTGTTCCGCGAGTTCGTCCGTGCCGCGATCGCCTTCAACGAGGGCTGCGACCGCCACGACGTCGTGAGCGGCGAGTAACAAGGCGAGAAGGTCTTCTCGCCACTGGACAGTGCGGCGGCTGCGCTGCCGTCCGGTTTGCTTGATTTGCTTTGCCCCGGGTACCTGCGCGGTTCCCGGGGCTTCTTTTTATAATGGGAGGAATTGACGGCGACCTTGGGTCGAGCGGGCGACGAGAAGAGGGGAGGGGCCATGGACCTGACGCGGGCGCGCGAGGAGTACCTCAATTATTTGGCGGTCGAGAAGGGCGCGTCGAGAAACACTATCGACGCCTACGGCCGCGACCTTCTGCGCTACGTCGATTACCTGGCAGGATCCGGCGTCTGCGAGCCCGACGACGTGACGCGGCCGCTTGTCGAGGAGTACCTGGGCGCCTTGACCGATGTGGGACTCGCGCCCACCTCGGTGGAGAGGTCGCTCTCGGCGATCAAGGGTTTTCATCGGTTCATGGCCGTCGAGCAGATCGCGTCGTCGTGCCCCACCGCGGCGATTCCCTTGCCCAAGCGGCCTGCCAAGTTGCCCGACGTCATCTCGCAGGAGGCGGCGGCCCGCCTGCTTGACCAGCACTTTCCCCAGACGCCTGCGGGCCTTCGCGACCACGCGATGCTCGAGGTCCTCTACGGCTGCGGCCTGCGCGCGAGCGAGCTTATCGGCCTCGACCTGCGTGACTTCTCGCCCGAGCAGGAGGTCATCCGCGTCTTTGGTAAGGGCTCCAAGGAGCGCATCGTCCCCATTCTGGGCAGCGCCAAGGCGGCCCTGCTTACCTATCTTGAGCAGGGCAGAGGCGAGCTGGTGGGGAGAAGACCCACGTCTGCCGTCTTTCTCAACGTGCGTGGCGGCCGTATCTCGCGCCAATCCGCCCACGCGATCGTCGAGCGCTACGGCCGCCTCGCCGGCATCGAGGGCCTGCACCCCCACACCCTGCGCCACAGTTTCGCGACCCATTTGCTAGAGGGCGGAGCCGACCTGCGCGTCGTCCAGGAACTGCTCGGCCACGCCAGCATCGCAACCACGCAGCTCTACACCCACGTCGACACCTCCCACATCCGTCGCGTCTACCTCGCCTCTCACCCTCGTGCCCGCTAGGCGCGGGGGATGGGGCGGCGCCGGGCGGGAGCGGAATTTGCCGCAAAGTGCATCGCGCAAAGAGCGCGCTCAAAGCACTTTGCAACAAACACCGCCCCCACCCACCGCCGCCCCATCCCCCGCACCCGACGTGCGCAAGCGCACGTCGTCCTCAGAAGAAAAATAAAGATATTTATATAAAAAGAAGAGCAAAGGGTCGCCAAAGGTATCTCATCCCCAACGTCAGGGACGGATTACCTCTAACGACCCTCTGCTCTTCTTTATAAATCTAAATTTGCCAGCTCAGGCACCTGCGCGTCCCCCAGCAAATCCCGGACAGACCCGATCCCGGAGTATCGAACAAGCCCGGGATTCGCAATGGGGGGTCCGGAGCAGTCATGCCCGGGCCCGGCGCAGCTCGGGCCCCTCGGACCTGGATTGGGCCACGACCTCGTAACCCGCGACCCGCGACACCGTAGGCCCGGGGAGAGGGGCGGGTTTAGTTCCACGCGCAGTTCCGCATGAGCCGGAGGCGACTTAATGTCGCCTCCGTGCGAACAGGACTGTCTGAGCATGGAGCTAAACCCGCCCCTCTCCCCGGGCCGGTGGGCTCCTGGTGGGCCCGTGCCCCACCAGGAGCCCGATTTTGTGGGCAGACGCCCCACCCCAGGTGGGAGCCGTCCCCACACCCTGGTTCAACGCCCCACCTGGCCGTCATTTGGCCCAATTTCACCGCTGTGCTAAGGTCTTCTCGCCGCTGAAATAGGGCTGTGCGACCCTTCATACACCCCCACTGACCTGCCCATTCACATTCCCACCACAACACCGCCGCCGTCGCGCTCCCTCTTTGTGGAAACACCCGTTCGCACACCCAACATCTAGGGCCGCACACCCGCTCACGCCCATAAATTTCCGCTCGCGAACAGAAAAGTGGGGAAAAGTGTTTTCTGGTGGGGCGCAGTGGGGAAATTGACGTATAGTGTTATCCACGCTCTGAAGGAAAGGACCTTAATACCGTAAAAGATTGGAGGGAGACATGCTCACAGGCGCCTACTCAATGTCGGTCGACGCCAAGGGTCGTGTCACTCTCCCGTCCAAGTATCGTAAAGAGCTTCTCGGCGAAGACGATCACACGGTCATTCTGGTCCCGTACGACGGATGCCTGAACTGCTTTACCGTCGAAGGCTTTAAGGTCTGGCTCAACGGCCTCTTTGAGACCAGCGAGAAAGGCTTTAACGCCCGTGACCGCAAAGACGCGCAGCTCAAGCGTTTCTTGTTGGGTACGTCGCAAGAGGTCGACATCGACTCGGCCGGCCGTGTGGCGCTGGGCAAGGTAGATCAGCCCTCCTACAAGATCACTGAGAAGCTCGGCCTTGCGGGAAACGTAACGGTTGTGGGCGCGGACGACCACCTGGAAGTGTGGAACACCGACAAGTGGAACGAGATGCGCGCGGTTTACGAAGAGGACTTCGATTCGCTGCTTTACTGCGACTAGTTATTCGAAAGGTCAGTACCTTGGCAGAAGAATATCGGCACATACCCGTAATGCTCGAGGAGGTCCTTCGAGCGCTCGATCCCAAGCCCGGCGACGTCGTCTGCGACTGCACGCTGGGAGGGGCCGGGCACTCGGTGGAGCTCGCGAAGAGGGTGGCCCCTCAGGGCCTGTCGCTTGGCATCGACCAGGACGACATGGCGCTGGCCGCCGCCTCTGCGCGCCTTGAGCGTGAAGTGCCCGACGCAGACGTCAAGCTGCTCAAGGGCAACTTCGGAGACCTCGACCGCCTCCTGGTCGAGGCGGAGGTTCCCGGCGTCGACTGCTTCTTGTTCGACCTGGGCGTCTCTTCTCCGCAACTCGATATCCCAGAGCGGGGCTTCTCGTTCCATGAGGACGCCCCCTTAGACATGCGCATGGATTCTGGTAACAACACCCTTACCGCAGCAGAGGTCGTGAACCACTACAACGAAGCAGACCTCGCCAGAATCCTTCGCGTATACGGCGACGAGAAGTTCGCTTCTCGGATTGCCAAGGCAATCGTCAAGGCGAGGGCAGACGCCCCCGTCGAGACGACCCTGCAGCTCGTCGAGATCGTGAAGTCGGCCATCCCGGCGGCAGCCAGGAGGCACGGCGGACACCCGGCGCGCAAGACCTTCCAGGCCCTGCGCATCGAGGTCAACCACGAGCTCGACGTCCTTGACCGTGGCCTTCGCGCCGCGGTGAGGTGGGCCAACCCCGGAGGAAGGATCTGCGTCATCGCGTATCACTCCCTCGAGGACCGTATCGTTAAGCACGTCTTTAGCGAGATGTCTCAGGGCTGCACCTGCCCGCCCGATCTTCCCGTCTGTGTTTGCGGTCATGTGCCGATACTCGATGTCAAGACTCGCAAGCCCCTCGTTGCGTCTGACGAGGAGATTGCGAGAAACCCGCGCTCCAGGAGCGCACTCACTAGGGTGGCGGTCAAGCTCGACGTCTCCTAGCGAACTCGTTACAGCCAGCCGTAAGGCTGTCTGCATATGGGAGCCTTAAGACGCACTACCTATGTACCAAAAACGAACTAAAACGCACTCTAAACGCACCACCATCGAACCATCAACGAAGTATCAACCAACACTGCAGTAAGTCTTAAGGTCGCTCAACCATAACTTGAAGGAAACCTTGAAGTAACCTTCAAGTTCCCAGCGTACCTGCCATGTTTTTATCAACAGCTATGGGTTCTCCTAGAGGGGATAGCGAGTTTCACATGAGGTACCAGGGTTCCGAGGCAATTGATCTGGAGTACGCCGAGAGGAGGCGTGCTCGCCAACAAAGGCAGGCCGCGCCGTCTCTTGAGGTCGTCTCCGGTGGCGGTCTCGACGCCCAGGCCCGTCGCGGCGTCTCCCATGAGTTCCTTGTCCGCGTGGCCGTGGTATGCTCCATCGCCCTCGCGCTTCTCGTCGTCGGCGCCGTGCGCGTCGTGCTCTCGACGGCCGCTGTTTCGGCCCTGCGCGCCAACGCGACGCTGCGCACCGAGGTCTCGGAGGCCCAGAGCTTGAACGACGAGCTCAAGATCGAGCGCTCCGTCCTTTCGAGCAGCACCCGCATCGGCCGCATCGCCACCCAGAACTACGGGATGGTCTTTAGCGGCGAGACCATGAGCGTCAACATCACCGAGGACGCCTCTGCCGACGCTGCATCTTCCGACGCCGCTGCCGACGAGTCCGCCGCGGCCGCCGCCACCACCCAGTCTGATGTTGATGCTGCGCAGTCCAGCGACGCGCAGGTCCTGCCCGTGCCCGAAGGGTAAACTGGTGTCGTGGCAAGGAATAATAGACAACGCCCTCAGCGGCACCGTACTTTCTCGGAAGCCTCGTATGACGAGGCTTCTCGTTCGCGTAGGCAGATAAGAAACGCCAGCTCGGGCAGGTTCTTTGGCCCCGAGGGCAATCCCGAGCGCATCTTCATTGTTCTGGGCGCCTTCGCCCTGTTCGTGTGCCTGCGCCTCATCTGGTTGCAGGTCGTCGATGCCGGCAACCTCTCTACCAAGGCCGCCGAGAGCCACACCAACACCGTCGCCATCCACGCCAAGCGCGGCACGATCTACGACCGCAACGGCAACGTGCTCGCCATGAGCGTCGACTGCAAGGACATCGTCGCCGATCCCCAGCAGGTCGACGACGTCACCGCCATGGCCAAGATCTTGGTCGAGGTCCTCGGCGGCGACCAGGCCACCTATGAGGAGAAGCTCTCGCGCGATTCTCGCTACGCCCTTCTCGCCTCGCAGGTCGACGACTCGGTGGCAGACGAGCTCAAGAGCCGTCTGGCCGAGAAGGACATGATCGGCATCTACTACAACTCCAACACCAAGCGCGTCTATCCCTACGGCTCGAGCTGTGCCCAGCTCATCGGCTACGTCAACTCCGACGGGACGGCCCTTTCTGGCCTCGAGTACTACTACAACGAGACCCTGACCGGCACCGACGGCACCAAGATCTACGAGGCCGGCGCCGGCGGCTCTCCCATGGCCAGCGGCGCCAGCTACGTCGAGGAGGCCAAGGACGGCACCGACATCGTCCTTTCGATCGACATCGACCTGCAGCAGGAGGTCGAGCAGATCATCACCGACGCCATCGAGACCTACGGCTCCAACTCCGGCTCGGTCATGGTCACCAACCCCAAGACCGGCGAGATCTACGCCGCCTGCTCGACGCCGATGCCGGACTTCTCCAACATCACGGACGTCTCGAGCCTGAACCTCAAGCTCGTGACCGACTCCTACGAGCCCGGCTCGGTCTTCAAGATCTTGACCACCTCGATCGGCATCGAGAACGGCCTGTTCACGCCCGAGAGCGTCTACACGATCCCCGTCTCGGTCAAGGTCGGCGACGACTACGTCTACGACACCGACGACGCGCGCGACTACACGATGGACATGACCGTGCGCGAGATGCTGCGCCGCTCGTCCAACGTCGCCATGTCCACGCTGGCCCAGGACGTCATCGGCGCGACGACCTTCGCGGCGGGCGTCGACAAGTTCGGCATCGGCCACACCACGGGCATCGATTTCCCCGGTGAGGCCGCGGGTATCGTGAGGCCGCTGTCCAAGTACGACGGCTCGACCCTGGGCTCGATGTCGTTTGGCCAGGGCCTGGCCATCCCCATGGTCCAGATCGTGCGCGCCTTCGCCGCCGTGGCGAACGACGGCGTGCCCAACACCCCGCACTTCCTCGTCTCCAAGGGCGGCGAGGAGGTCAGCTGGCCGGCAGGCGAGCAGATCATCTCGAAGGAGACGGCCGACCAGGTGACCGACATGATGCGCACCGTCATGCAGGAGGGCACCGGCACCAACGGCCAGGTCGAGGGCTACGACATCGCCGGCAAGACCGGCACGGGCGAGCAGGCCTCGAGCGAGGGCTACGAGGAGTACAACTTCGTGGCGTCCCTGTGCGGCTTCGCCAACGCCGACAACCCCGAGGTCCTGGTCTACACCGGCCTCAACGGCACCGCGCACCTCGCGAGCGCCAGTGCCGCCAACGTGTTCCACGACGTCATGCAGAAGGCGGTCACCACGCTCGGTATCGCCCCGACGCAATAGGATTGGTGAGTCGATTTGTTCAAGATGAGTCCGCAGGCGGTCGTTGCCGCCACAAACGCACAGCTGCTCGTCGAGGGTGATCGCGCCATCGCGGGCGACGCCGTCATCGATTCTCGCCGCGTCGAGCCGGGCTCGACCTTTGTCGCCTTTGTCGGCGAGAAGGTCGACGGCAACGCGTACCTCGACTCCGCCATCGACGCCGGCGCGGCCCTTCTCGTCGCCTCCGCCGAGGTGGGGGAGAAGACCCTGGCCCACGCCGCCGAGGCCGGCGCCAGCGTCGTGCGCGCCGCGGACGACGACTGCGAGGCCTTCCTTCTTTCCCTGGCCGGCGCCTGGCGAGACGCCCACCCCGAGTGGCTGGTCGTTGGCGTGACCGGCTCTGTGGGCAAGACCACCACGAAGGACATGCTGCGCGCGGGCTTTGGGGCCGTCGCCGCGACCCACGCGACGCCCGCCAACCTCAACAACCTGATCGGCCTGCCGCTGACCATCCTGTCTGCGCCTTTGGGCACCGAGGTCATGGTCTGCGAGCTGGGCATGAACCACTTCCACGAGATCGAGCGCCTGGTCGCGGTCGCAAAGCCGTGCCTGGGCATCATCACCAACGTGGGCACGAGCCACGTGGGCCTGCTCGGCTCGCGCGAGGGCATCGCCCGCGCCAAGGCAGAGATCGTGGGCGGCCTGGCCCCGCACGAGGGCATCCCGGCCACCCTGGCCTTGACCAGCGCTAACGACTTCACCGCCTTCATCGCCGAGAAGTACGCGGCGCCCGCGGGCGTCGACGTCCTTCTCGCCGGCACAGGGGCCGCAGACGACGTGCAGGCCGCCGACCTTGCCCTCGACGCCGACGGCACCCCCGTCTTCGAGGCCCGCTGCGCCGACGGCTGGAGCCGCCGCGTGCACCTCAACGTCCCCGGCAAGAAGGCCGTCGAGGACTTCCTTCTCGCCCTGGGCTGCCTCTGGAAGGCGGGCGCCGACCGCGACCTTGCCTGCGCGGCCATCGAGTCGATGAAGATGACCGGCATGCGCCTCGAGGTCTCGACCTCGGCCTCCGGCGTGCGCGTGATCGACGACTCCTACAACGCCGCCCCCAACTCCATCGCGGCGGCGCTCGACGTCCTGTGCCAGATGGAGTGCTCCGGCCGCCGCGTCGCCGTCTTGGGCGAGGTGGGCGAGCTGGGCGACGAGGAGCGTCGCCTTCACGGCTACATCGGCGCCTATGCCGCCGCAAAACCCCTCGATATGCTGGTCTTTATTGGTGGCGACCTGGCCGGCGAGATGGCCGAGGCGGCCCGTACCATGGGCTTCTCGGAGGACGCTATCCAGCTCTTTGCTACAGTAGAGGACGCTTCGCGCGTCATGGCCCCGATCCTCGAGGCGGGCGACACCGTGCTGGTCAAGGCCAGCCGCGCCGCAGGTCTCGACCGCTTTGCCAAGGAGGTGCTTGCCAAGTGATTGGCAATCCCGCATACCCCACCTACCAGGTGTTTCTCGCCATCCTTATCTCGGCTTTGATCACGGCCGCCCTGATGCCGGTGCTGATCGCGGCCATGCACAAGTACCACGTGGGCCAGAAGATCCGCGTCGACGGCCCGCAGCGCCACCTCATCAAGGAGGGCACGCCCACGATGGGCGGCCTCGTCATCTTGCTGGGCGTCGTCGTCACCTGCGCGCTTCTCGCCAAGTGGACGGCCGACCTCACCCTGGCCGTCGTCGTGACCCTGGTCACGGGCTCGCTGGGCCTGCTCGACGACGTCGAGTCCGTCGCGCACAAGCGCTCGCTGGGCCTCACGCCGTCGCAGAAGATGGTGGGCCTCATCGCGATCTCGGTCGCGTTCTGCCTTCTGGCCGTCAACTGGGTGGGTATCGACGCCTCGGTGCGCTTCCCCGGCGGCTTCGCCATTGACCTGGGCGTTCTCTCGACGACCTTCACGGTTGGCGGCGTCGACGTCACCGTGCCCTGGCTCTATCTCATCTTCGTCTTCCTCCTCATGGCGGGCCTTTCCAACGCCGTGAACCTCACCGACGGCCTCGACGGCCTGGCCGGCGGCTGCGCGATGGTGGTCATGCTCGTCATGGCCATGGTTGCCTACCGCTACGACGAGGTTAACCTCGCGATCTTTGCCGCCTCGATCGCCGGCGCCTGCGTGGGCTTCCTCTGGCACAACTGCTACCCCGCGAGCATCTTCATGGGCGACACGGGCTCTCTTGCCCTGGGCGCGGCCCTGGCCGCCCTCGCGATCCTCACGAAGACCGAGGTCACGGCCCTCATCATGGGCGGCCTCTTCGTCTGCGAGGCCCTCTCGGTCATGATCCAGGTCGTGAGCTTCAAGGCCACGGGCAAGCGCGTCTTCCTCATGGCGCCGCTGCACCACCACTTCGAGAAGAAGGGCTGGGCCGAGACCAAGGTCGTCACGCGCTTCTGGATCGTCTCGGCGGCCTTCGCGGCCCTCGGCTTTGCCCTGTATTTTCAGCTCGGCTAGGGAGTTTTAGCCTCATGACCTGCACTGATTCGAACAACGTGGAATTTGGCGAGAAGACCGCGCCGGCCGCCGGCGCGGCCGCTGCCGTCCCCGCGGCCCCGGCCTGCCTGGGCGACGTCTGCGTCCTGGGCATGGGCGGCACGGGTGCCGCCGTCTGCCGCTACCTTGCCCACCAGCTGGGCGGCCGCGTCTCGAGCGTGACCCTGTTCGGCGGCGCG
The DNA here is from genome assembly GCA_963591565.1 of bacterium. Taxonomy (GTDB): domain Bacteria; phylum Actinomycetota; class Coriobacteriia; order Coriobacteriales; family Atopobiaceae; genus Paratractidigestivibacter. The sequence goes on along the minus strand of CAVAUD010000002.1, from coordinate 13,426 downwards.
GCGAGCGCCGAGGGCGACCTCTCCCGCGAGCTCGAGGCCGCCGGCGTCGACTGCCGCCTTGGCACCGAGAAGATCGACGGCACCTTTGACCTGGCCGTCGTTTCTCCCGGCATCTCTGAGTTCAGCGACTTCTTCGCCGCCGCGCGCGCCCACGCCGCCGAGGTCATCGGCGAGCCCGAGTTCGCCTGGCGCGAGAGTCCCGCGAACTGGGTCGCCATCACCGGCACCAACGGCAAGACCACCACGACCAAGCTGACGGCCCACCTCCTGGGTGCCGCCGGCCTGGACGCCACCGCCGTGGGCAACATCGGCACCATCGTCACTTCTCAGCTGGAGAGCCGCGCCGAGAACAACTGGTTCGTGGCCGAGCTCTCGAGCTTCCAGCTGGCGACCACCAAGTACCTGCGCCCCCGCGCGGCCGTCCTTCTCAACATCACGCCCGACCACGTCGAGTGGCACGGCTCGATGGAGGCCTACGCAAAGGCCAAGGAGCGCGTCTTTGCCAACATGGGCGCCTCTGACCTGGCCGTTATTTCTGTCGACGACGACTTCTGCCGCGCCGCGGCGTCGCGCGTGGCCGCCCGAGGCGTGCGCGTCTGCGAGCTCTCGGTGACCTGCGAGCCCGCCGCACCTAACGCCGCCTTTGTCCGCGACGGCCAGCTCGTCGTTCGTCTCGCCGGGGTGGAGACGCCCCTCGGCGCCGCAGCCGACCTCGCCATCAAGGGCCGCCACAACTGGCAAAACGCCCTCGCCGCGAGCGCGATGGCCCTCTTCTTGGGCGTCGATGCCCAGGTCATCGCTGACGCCCTTCTCAGTTTCAACCCCATCGAGCACCGCATCGAGCCCTGCGGCACCTTCGCGGGCATCCACTTCGTGAACGACTCCAAGGCCACCAACACCGACTCTGTCGAGAAGGCCCTGACGGCCTTCGACGCCGGCACGATCGTCGTTTTGCTGGGCGGCCACGACAAGATGACCGACCTCACGTCGCTTTCCGCGGCCGTCTGCGAGCGCGCCCGCGTGGCCGTCGCCTACGGCGAGGCCGGCCCGCGCATCGCCGCCTCTCTTTCTGCCGCAAAGGAGAAGACCCCCTGCGACCTGCAGGTCATTGAGGCCGCGCACCTGCGCGAGGCCTTCGACGCCGCCGTCGCCGCGGCCCGCCCCGGCGACACCGTGCTCCTCTCGCCGGCCTGCTCGTCCTTCGACGAGTTCAACAACATGGGCGAGCGCGGCCGCCTCTTCAAGTCCCTGGCCGCCGAGTTCGGCCGCGACAAGGCTTAACCCGTGGCCCGCGCCATCGCACAGGGGCAGCGCCGCCGGCCTGCCCAGGGCACCCGCGGCGCCAAGCGCGCGATCGCCTCGACGCCCGAGCGCTTCATGCGCCCGCGCGTCATCTTGATCGCCGTGACGGCCATCCTGGTGTGCTTCGGCCTGCTCATGATCTGGTCGGCGTCCTCGATGACCGACCTTGCCAGCTCGACCTACAACAACGACCCGATGTACCACGTCAAGAGCCAGCTGCGCTACGCGCTTCTCGGCCTGGTCGCGGCCGTCGTGGCCACGCGCTTCGACTACCACTCCTGGACCAAGACGTTCGCGAAGCCTCTCTGGATCGCCGTGATGGCGACGTTGGCGATGGTCTTCTTGCCCGGCACCAGCCAGGACGCCTACGGCGCCAGCCGCTGGATCAACATCGGCGGCTTTGGCTTCCAGCCCTCGGAGTTCGCCAAGATCTTCATCGTCATCTGCGCCGCCGAGATCGCTCAGCGCTACTACGAGGAGCGAAGCGTCGACGACCACGAGTTCATAAAGCTGCTGCTCATCGGCGTCGGTATTCCCCTGGCCGCGATTCTGGGCCAGCCCGACAAGGGCACGACCATGATCGTGTGCGCGACGCTTCTCGCCATGTACTATCTCGCCGGCCTCAACCGCTCCTGGCTCTTTCTCATCCTGGGCATCGGCCTTGTGCTCTTCTTGTTCCTGGCCCTCAAAGACGACTACTCGCGCAGCCGCATCATGATCTTGCTCGACCCCTGGAGCGACGCCCTTGACAGCGGCTACCAGCTCATCCAGGGCTTCTATGCCTTTGGCTCGGGCGGGATCTTTGGCGTTGGCCTGGGCTTTTCCAAGCAAAAGTACGCCTATCTGCCCATGGCCCACAACGACTTCATCTACGCGATCATCGGAGAGGAGCTGGGCCTTGTCGGCACCCTTGGCCTTCTCGTCCTCTTCGCGGTCCTGGTCTGGGCGGGCTTCGAGATCTCGCGCCACGCCTCTGACCTCTCGGGCCGCCTCATCGCGGCCGGCTGCACCTCGATGCTGGCCATCCAGCTCTTCGTCAACATCTGCGGCGTCATCGGCATCATGCCCATGACGGGAAAGCCGATCCCCTTCATCTCGTACGGCGGCTCGTCGATCATCGCGAGCCTGCTCATGGTGGGCGTCATCCTCTCGGTGTCGCTGCACTCGACCCTGCCCGAGACCGAGAACGACCGCGCCCGCAGGAGCCTTCGCGTGAGCGAGGGCGCCGGCGACCCGGGCCTGTCCTTCGTGGGCGAGCCGACCCCGCGTTCTTCTCGCCGTGGCGAGCAGGACGTCTCCGGCGCCGGCGCGACCTCGGGTTTCCGCGTGGTCGAGGGCCGCGGCAGGGGAGAGGAGCGCCCCCGCGCCGAGCGTGACCGCGCAGGTCGCGCGCCCCGCGCCGCCCGCAACACCCGCGAGCAGGGCAACCGCCCGCGCTCGACCCCCTTGGGCGGCTCGGGCAGCAACGGCCGCTCGCGCATCGACCTGGGCCCTTCTGCCACCGACCGCCTGCGCGGCCGCGACCAGGGCCCTCAGAGGAGAAGGTAGGCTCATCGTCATGGCTTCCAAGAAACTTGAGGTAGTGATCGCCGCCGGCGGCACCGCGGGCCACATCAACCCCGCGCTGGCGCTCGCCGAGGAGCTGCGCGACCGCGGCCACCACGTGCGCTTCGTGGGGCAGACCCGCCGCCTCGAGGGGCGTCTCGTCCCCCAGGCGGGCTTCGAGCTCATCCCCATCGAGGTCTCGGGCTTCGACCGCTCGCGCCCCTGGACGGCCGCGACCTCGCTTTGGCAGGTCTGGCGAGCCAAGCAGGCCCTCGGCCGCCGCTTCAAGGAGGAGGGCGCCCCCGACGTCGCCATCGGCTTCGGCGCCTACGTCGAGGTGGCCCTTCTCGGCTGGTGCAAGGACGCGCGCGTGCCCTATTTGCTGCACGAGCAGAACTCGGTGCCGGGCCTGGCCAACAAGATGATGGCCGACCACGCCCGCGCCGTCTGCATCTCGGTCCCGGCCGCGGCGGCCGCCTTCGAGGGCAAGGCGCCCATCGTCGAGACGGGCAACCCCGTGCGCCGCTCGGTCATCGCCGGCGACGCCGAGCGCGGCCGCGCCGCCCTGGGCGTGCCGGCCGACGCCGAGATGCTGCTCGTCTTTGGCGGCTCTCTGGGCGCCCGCTCGATCAACGAGGCCATGGCGCGCCTGAAGGGCGAGCTTCTCGCCATCGACAACCTCTACGTCGTGCAGTCGACCGGCAAGGACGGCTACGAGGACGCCGCGGCCGCCCTGGCCCTCACAGAGGCCGAGAAGGGCCGCTGGAAGCTCGTCTCCTACATCGACGACATGGGCGACTGCCTGGCCGCCGCCGACCTCATCCTCTCGCGGGCCGGCGCCTCCTCGATCGCCGAGATCGCGGCCCTGTGCGCCCCCTCGGTCCTGGTCCCGTACCCGCACGCCACGGCCGACCACCAGACGACCAACGCGCGCTTCTTGACCGACGCCGGCGCCGCCGTGATGTTCACCGACGCCCAGCTCGAGACCCCTGCCTTCGACGCGAAGCTGCGCGACCTTCTCACCAACGCCGACGCGCGCCGGGCCATGCGCGACGCGGCCGCGACGCTGGGGCAGGCAAACGCCGCCGTTGCTCTGGCAAATCAAGTGGAGAAGGCCGCTTACGCGTAAGTTCCTCTCGCCAATAGGATAAAGTTAGAAGGATGCCTGCCGCGAGCGGGCACCTTCACACCTTCGACCCTAAGGGGCTTTATCCATGTCAGACTTCTCGGACACCCAGACGATCACAAGCGCGCACTTCATCGGCATCGGCGGCGCCGGCATGAGCGGCATCGCGCTGGTTCTGCACGAGCGCGGCTGCAAGGTGACCGGCAGCGACCTTAAGGCCTCCCACTACGTCCGCGAGCTCGAGGCCGCGGGCATCGACGTCACCATCGGCCACGAGGCCCCCACGATCGACGCGGCGGCCCCCCAGGTCGTCGTCACCTCGACCGCGATCCCCGACTCCAACCCCGAGGTCGTGCGCGCCCACGAGCTGGGCATCCCCATCTGGCCGCGCGCCAAGATGCTGTCCTACCTGTCCAACCACGCCCTGACCGTCGCCGTCGCGGGCACCCACGGCAAGACCACCACGTCTTCCATGGTGGCCACGATGCTCGACAAGCTGGGCGCCGACCCGTCCTTCCTCATCGGCGGCGTGGTCGAGGGCTACGACACCAACGGCAAGAACGGCGACGGCGGCTACTTCGTCTGCGAGGCCGACGAGTCCGACGGCTCCTTCCTCTACCTCAACCCGCGCGTCGTCGTGGTGACCAACATCGAGGCCGACCACCTCGACCACTACGGCACGCTCGAGAACATCGAGAAGACCTTCTGCAAGTTCATGGACCTCGTTGGGCCCGAGGGCACCGTCATCATCAACGGAGACGTGCCCCACTACGCCGAGCTCGCCCGCTCGACCGGCCGCAAGGTCGTGACCTACGGCTTCGACGCCTCCTGCGACTACGTGTGCCAGCCGCAGGACTCGGCCCACAAGCTGGCCAGCAACTTCGACGTGGAGACGCCTGCGGGCCAGAGCGTCCACGTGACCATCGCCGCCAACCCCGGCCGCCACAACATGGCAAACGCCACCGCGGCGCTGGCCGTGGCCGACGTCCTTGGTTTTGAGGCCGAGAAGGCCGCTGCGGCCCTCTCGCAGTTCAAGGGCGCCCGCCGCCGCTTCACCCACGTGGGCGACGTGGCCGGCGTGACCGTCGTCGACGACTACGGCCACCACCCGACCGAGATCGCGGCCACCCTGGGCGCCGCCAAGAACCTCGAGTTCAAGCGCGTCGTCTGCGTCTTCCAGCCGCACCGCTACAGCCGCACCCAGTCTTTGGCCGATCAGTTCGCCCACGCCTTCGACCAGGCCGACGTCCTGCGCGTCCTGGACGTCTTCTCGGCCGGCGAGCTGCCCATCCCCGGCGTCTCGGGCCGCACCGTCGCCAACGGCGTCAAGGCCGCCGGCACCGTGGCCGACGTCGAGTACATCCCCAACCGCAAGGAGCTGGTGGAGAACCTCGTCGAGCTCGTCCAGCCCGGCGACCTCGTCATCACCCAGGGCGCGGGCGACGTCACCAACCTCGGCCCCGCCCTCATCGAGGCCCTGAAGGCCGCCCAGCAGAAGGAGGCTTAGGAGCCTTGAGCGTCTTCAACGCTTACATGACTCTTTCCGGCGCGACGGACGCCCAGGTGCTCAAGGACGAGCGCCTGGCGCACCACACGTCGTACCGCATCGGCGGCCCCGCCGCCCTCTTCGTCACGGCCCACAGCCTGACGGGCCTCACCAAGGTCTTGAAGGTCCTCAAGGACGAGCACGTCGAGTGGGTTATTCTCGGCAAGGGATCCAACATCTTGGCGGCCGACAAGGGCTACGACGGCTGCGTCATCGTGCTCGACAAGGAGTTCTCGCGCATCAGCGTGGGCGAGGACGGCCTGGTCACGGCAGGCGCGGGCGCCCTTCTCTCCAAGGTCGTGAACGAGGCCTTGAAGGCGTCGTTGTCTGGCCTCGAGTGCTGCGTGGGTATCCCCGGCACCGTGGGCGGCGCCGTGTCGATGGACGCGGGGAGCCGCCGCGAGTGGATCGGCCGCCGCGTTCGCGACCTGGTGGTTCTTCGTCCCGGAGAAGGGCTTCACCGCTACCAGGGCGGCGAGATCGAGTGGGGCTACCGCGCCACGTCGATCCCCACGAGCGAGATCATCCTCGAGGCGACCTTCGCGCTCGAGCCGGGCGACCGCAAGGAGATGGCCGAGGACATGGACTCGCGCCTTCGCCGCCGTCGCTCGACCCAGCCGATGGGTAAGCCTACCTGCGGCTCCGTCTTCAAGAACCCGCCCGACCACTCGGTGGGCATGCTCATCGACCGCTGCGGCCTCAAGGGCGCGGAGCGCGGCGGTGCCCAGATCTCGACCGAGCACGCCAACTTCATCGTGAACAACGGCTCCGCCAAGGCCGCCGACGTCGTGGGCCTCATGGGCCAGGCGCACGAGAGCGTCATGGCCAAGTTCGGCATCGACCTGCAGTGCGAGGTCAAGCTCCTCGGGTTTGGTGCGTAGGGGCCATGGCAGGATCCGGCATGAGGCCGACCCCCAGGAAGGGCAGCCCGAGAAACGCCGCGGCGGGCTCTAAGCGCACGCCGACGCCCGGTAAGCGCGCCACGTCGCGTCCGGCCGCCGGGCGTGCCGCGGCCAGGCCCGCAGCTCGGCCCGCAGCTCGGCCCTCGGCCCGACCGGCCGCTAAGGCGGCCTCCGCGGGCTCCATGCCGTCGTTTCTCAGCAAGAACAACAACAAGAAGAAGCAGGCCGCGGACGGCCTTTCGGGCGCCAACGTCGCCGCGCGCGTGGCGGCCCGGCGCAACCCCGGGCCCACCACGGGCAAGGAGCGCCGCGAGAGGCACCAGCGGGCGCAGTCGATGAAGATCGCCATGGGCGTCATCGGCGCCATCTTCGCCCTGGGCCTGGCGGCCCTTCTCGCCCTGGTCCTCTTGCGCGACTCGTCGTTCTTCTCGATCGACGACGTGGTGGCCGACCCCACGACCCACGTGACGGCCGACGACATCCAGAAGCTCTTGAAGGTCGACGCCGGCTCGACCCTGCTTAACTTGGACGAGGAGAAGGTCGAGGCGGGCCTCAAGAAGAACCCGTGGGTGGCCTCGGTGAGCTTCGAGAAGCAGTTCCCGCATACCTTGAAGGTCGTCATCAACGAGCAGGTCCCCGACTCGCTGGTCGTCATGACCTCGGGCTCGATCGCCTGGTATTTGGGCCAGAACAACTGTTGGATCGAGCCGTGCAAGATCTCTGTCGCAGACGGTGAGTCCGTCAACGACGCCGCTTTGGCCGTCGCGCGCGAGAACAACGTCATCTTGGTCACGGGTGTGCCCGCGTCGGTGAGCCCCGAGGCCGGAGCCTACGCGAGCGACACCATGCTCGCCACGGTGAGGGAGTTTCGCGAGGGCTTCTCGTCCAGCTTCTCCAGCCAGGTCGTGAGCTACGACGCCCCCAGCTCGGACGCCATCTCGTGCGTGCTTGCGAGCGGGGTCGAGGTGTCGCTGGGCTCTGCCACCAACATCAGCTACAAGGAGCAGGTCGTCGAGAGCCTCATCGCCAAGTACCCCAACCAGCTGACCTACATCAACGTGCGCACGCCTTCGAACACCACGGTGAGAAAGATCTCGTCGACCGATGTCCAGGCGGGCACGGCGGCCACGGGGACCAGCGCGACGGGGTCTTCGGGCTCCTCGAGCTCGAGCGGCTCTGCGTCTGCGAGCGCCTCATCGCAGGGCTCGAGCTCGACGGGGGAGGAGACGGACGAGCAGTAGAGGTCTTCTCGCCACATTGGCAAAGGTGAGCGGCAGGCGTTTGACCTGCGGTTTTCACCGTTCGTCCATACAGTTTGACTTGAGGGTTGAAGATGTGCCAATATACGGCGCTTTGACACAAACGTCGAGTTGAACTTGAGGTTTAGGGTTTCTACCAGCGTAGAGGCAAAGCAGACCGAAGGCAGTTTGATATGAAAAACGATCGAAAGCGTAGGACAAAGGCTGAGGCCGCAATCGCCGCTTCGCCAAAGGAGGAAACGATGATCAAAGACACCGACACCTTAAGCAACTACCTTGCCGTCATCAAGGTCGTGGGCGTGGGCGGCGGCGGCACCAACGCCGTCAACCGCATGATCGAGGAGGGCATCCGCGGCGTCGAGTTCGTCGCCGTCAACACCGATGCCCAGGCCCTGGCCATCTCCGACGCTGACATCAAGGTCCACATCGGCACCGACCTCACCAAGGGCCTGGGCGCCGGCGCCAACCCCGAGGTCGGCAAGGAGGCCGCCGAGGACTCCCGCGACGAGATCAAGGCCGCCCTTGCCGGCGCCGACATGGTCTTCATCACCGCGGGCGAGGGCGGCGGCACCGGCACCGGCGCCGCTCCCGTCGTGGCCGACATCGCCAAGAACGACGTGGGTGCCCTCACCGTCGGCGTCGTGACCAAGCCTTTCACCTTCGAAGGTCGCCGTCGCTCCGGCTCCGCCGTCGAGGGCATCAAGAACCTCTCCGAGAGTGTCGATACCCTGATCGTCATCCCGAACGACCGCCTGCTCGACCTCTCCGAGAAGAAGACCACCATGCTCGAGGCCTTCCGCATGGCCGACGACGTCTTGTGCCAGGGCACCCAGGGCATCACCGACCTGATCACCGTCCCGGGCCTCATCAACCTCGACTTCGCCGACGTCTGCACCATCATGAAGGGTGCCGGCACCGCGATGATGGGCATCGGCACCTCCTCGGGCGACAACCGCGCGACCGACGCCGCCTCCGAGGCCATCTCCAGCCGCCTGCTCGAGAGCTCCATCGACGGCGCGACCCGCGTGCTTCTCTCCATCGCCGGTAACAAGGACCTGGGCATCCAGGAGATCAACGACGCCGCCGACCTCGTCGCCAAGAACGTCGACCCCGAGGCCAACATCATCTTCGGTACCGTCGTCGACGAGTCCTTGGGCGACCAGGTGCGCGTGACCGTCATCGCCACCGGCTTCAACGACTCCAACGTCCAGCAGACCCTGCCGACGCTGAACATCCCCGCGGCCCCCAGCGCTCCCGCGCCGGTCAACCGCACCTCTGTGTCGTCGACCCCGATCAACGTGAGCCGCCCGCAGAACTCCTCCTCGGCCAACGACAAGGAGTTCGACATCCCCGACTTCCTTAAGCGCAGCCGCATCTAAGCAGCGCCTTTTGGGTTAACGCGCACCGTGGCGTCTTTGGTAAGACATACCGCTAACGAGCTGGCCTGGCTCACGGACGATTGCGTCTGTGAGCAGGTCAGCTTTGCGTTCACCGAGCGTTGCGGCGGCGTTTCGGGCGGCCAGTGGGCCTCGCTCAACCTGGGCGCCTCTTGCGGCGACGACCCTGCCTGCGTCGAGAAGAACCGCCGGCTTGCGCTGGCCTGCGTGGGCGCCGAGGGGCTCTACGGCCGCCTCGTCAACCCGCACCAGGTCCACGGCGACGACGTCGCGGTCGTCGACTGCGGCGATGCCGATGCGCTTGCGGCCATCCAAGCCCAGGTCAAGGAGGGTGTCGACGCCGTCGTGTGCACGGCGGCCGACGTCCCCGTGATGCTGTGCTTCGCCGACTGCGTGCCGGTCGTCTTGGTCGACCCGGCGGGCCGCGGCTTCGCGATCGCCCACTCCGGGTGGCGCGGGACCATCGCCCGCATCGGCGAGAAGACCGCGCGTGAGCTGGCCGCGGCCGTGGGCTGCGAGCCCGGCGAGCTTCTCGCCTACGTGGGGCCGCACATCGGCGCGGCCGACTACGAGGTCTCGGCCGAGCTGCTTGAGCGGTTCACGGCCAAGTTCGGGCCTGGCTGCGATGCCGGCGACAGCCACCTTGACCTTGGATTCTGCGTGTGTGAGGCACTTCTTTCCGCCGGAATCGCGCCCGGGAACATCGCCGTGTGCGAGGACTCGACGGCCAGCAACACCCACCGGTTCTTCTCGTATAGGGCCGAGGGCGGCAAGTGCGGAAGGCACGCCGCCGTCGCGGTCCTGCACAAGGCGGCGCCGGCTCAAGACAAACCTAAGGTCGTGGCCTAAATGGCATTCGACAACGAGTCATACACCGAGTTCCTTCGCGAGCGCCGCGAGGCCATCCTGGCCAAGCTTGCGCGCGCCGCGGCCAAGTCCGGCCGCGACGCGAGCGAGATCGGGCTTCTCGCCGTCTCCAAGACGGTCGAGCCCGAGGCCGTGCTTTGCGCCTGGCAGGCGGGCTACACCGCTTTTGCCGAGAACCGCCCGCAGGAGCTCAACCGCAAGCTGGCCTTCGTGGCGGAGCACCCGCAGATGGCCGAGGCCCGCTTCGACCTTATCGGCAACCTGCAGAAGAACAAGATCAACCAGGTCATCGGCAAGTGCTGCCTGATCCATTCGATCAGCTCGGCAGAGCTTGCCCGCCAGGTGTCCGAGCGCGCCGAGAGGGCCGGCCTTTGCGTCGACGTCTTGCTGGAGACCAACGTCTCGGGCGAGCAGAGCAAATCGGGCTTTTCTCCCGATGAGCTGCGCGCCGCGGTCGACGACGTCTGTGAGCTGGGCGGCATTCGCGTGCGCGGCCTCATGACGATGGCCCCTAAGGCCGACCCGGACTGCGCGAGGCGCACGTTTTGCGGACTTCGCGAGCTGCGAGACGAGCTTTCTTCTCGCACGGGTATGTCTTTAGAGACCCTCTCGTGCGGCATGAGCGACGACTTCGACATCGCCGTCGAGGAGGGCTCGACGCTCGTGAGGCTCGGAAGGACGGTTTTTAGCCCGGAGTACGACATGGGCGACTAGCGGCGGGGGAGCACGGCCCCGCGGCACTGATTCAAGAAGCTACGACGCGCGCCCGCGCGTTTTTAAGAGAAGGGCACTGACATGGGGTTTCTCGATAACATCAAGGACCGTCTGCGCGGCGACTCGTATGAGGACGACTACTACGAGGACGACTACTACGACGACGGCGCCGACCAGGGCGGCTACGGCCGCTACGACGACGAGCCGCGCCAGGCCGCCGATCCCGCTCCCTCGAGGGGCCTTCTCGGCAACACGCCGCGCCCCGAGGCCGAGAGCGTCTCGGTCTACACCCGCAGCGGCCGCGCCGTTGCCCCGGCACCTGCCGCGACCTCGGCCGCGTTTACCCCGGTGACCCCGACCCCGCAGCCCGCCAGCGCCGCTCCCGTGCGCAACTACGCGCCCCAGCAGCCCGTGAGCACCCAGACCCACTCGCACTCCTACGAGACCCAGCTGGGCGCCCCCACCACGACTCCCGCCGACCTGGGCCTCACGCCCAAGCCGCGCATGAGCTCCGGCCAGCTGCCGCCCTACGTCCTGCGCCCCGTCTCCTATGACGACGTGCAGACCGTCGTGCGCCGCGTCAAGACCAGCCAGCCCGTGGTCCTGGTCTTCCGCAACACCAACATCGAGACGGCCAAGCGCATCCTGGACTTCTGCTTTGGCCTGTCCTTCGGCCTCGAGGGCGCCGTGCAGGAGCTGGGCGACCGCGTCTTCGCGGTGCTGCCCGAGGGCATCTCGCTTTCCGATGCCGACATCAACAAGCTCGTGGCCGACGGCGACCTGGTGCGCTAACGCGCCCTCAGGCAGCCTAGGCAGTTAGGACTTTTCGCATGTCTTTGGACTCCATCAAGCTCGGCGTCATCGGCGCCGGTTCCATGGGCGGCGCCATCGCGCAGGGCCTTGTGGCCGCGGGCGCCATGGAGCCGGGCCGCATCCTCGTGTCCGGCCACGCCAACGCGCGCATGGACGCCCTTGCCGCGGCCGGCTTCGCCACCTTCGCCGACAACGCGCAGATGCTGGAACAGGCCCCCGACGTCGTTATTCTCGCCGTTAAGCCCCAGGTCTTGCCTGCGGTCATGAAGGCCCACGCCCGTCAGCTGGCCGAGAAGTGCGTCATCTCGATCGCGGCCGGCGTGCCCACCGCGACCATCGAGGAGGCCCTGCCGGGCGCCCGCGTGGTGCGCGTCATGCCTAACCTCTGCGTCGAGGTGCTCTCCGGCGCCTCCGCCGTCGCCGGCGGCTCGACCGCGGGCGCCGACGACGTGGCCCTTGCCGCCGAGCTCTTTGGCGCCCTGGGCAAGGCCTCGGTCATGCGCGAGGACCAGCTCGAGGTCGAGGGCGCCGTCGTAGGCACCGCGCCCGCGTACTTCGCCGTCTTCGTCGACACGCTGACCCGCGCGGCCGTCAAGGCCGGCATGCCCAGCGCCGCGGCCCGCGAGCTTCTTCTCGCCACCATGGCCGGAAGCGCGACGCAGCTCTTGCAGTCCGGCGAGCACCCGCGCGCCTATGCCGAGAAGGTCACCTCTCCCGGCGGCACCACGGCGGCCGGCCTCTACGAGCTGGAGCCCGCCTTGTTCGAGGGCTCCTTTGCCGCCGTCGACGCGGCGCTGGCCCGCGCGGCCGAGCTCGCGGGGAAGTAGGGGGAGCGCGTGTACTCGATCGCCAGCCTCATCGCCAGGCTTTTCAACATCTACCAGTTCCTCATCGTGGTTTGGTGCGTCTTGAGCTGGGTGCCGAGAAGCCCCGGCTCGGGCAACCTTGGGACCTTCCGCGATGCGCTGGGGATACTGGTCGAGCCCTACCTGGGGATTTTCCGCCGCATCATCCCGCCTATGGGAGGCATCGACTTCTCGCCGATTGTGGCGATATTTGCCCTCGGCATTATTGAGCGGCTTGTTTTCAGCCTCATCTTGTAAAGTAGTCCATACGTGACTTTGTCACACCAGTTCAAATGAAAGGGAACCAGAATGGCAATCACACCAGCAGACATCGAGCAGCAGACCTTCTCTCCCTCCAAGCACGGTTATGACACCGAGGAGGTTGACGCCTTCCTCGAGCAGATCGCCGTCGAGATCGACGCCATGCTCCAGAAGATCGCCGACCTCAAGGGTCGCCTGAACTCCACCGAGTCCCAGCTCTCCGCCGCCCAGGCGCAGGTCGCGAGCCTGCAGGACGCGAGCGTCGCCGCTCCCGCGCCGGCTCCCGCCGTTACCGCGCCGGCCGAGCCCGTCTCGTCCCTCGGCGCTTCCGAGCGCCAGATCTCCCAGGTGCTGATCGTCGCCCAGCAGAGCGCCGACAAGCTCCTGGCCGAGGCCCGCGAGACCGCCGAGCAGGTCCGCAACGACGCCGACCAGAAGGCCCGCGAGGTCATTCGCCAGGCCCTCGCCGAGAAGCAGAACGAGCTCGACGAGATCGACCGCCTGAAGGCCTCCCGCGAGGAGTTCCGCGGCGAGTACAAGAAGATGCTGCAGCACTTCATGGACGACGCCGAGGCCGTCATGCCCGCCAACGGCTTCAACGCCGTGCCCAACGGCTCTGCCGGCACCACCCACACCGACGCCATCGCGGCTCCCGTGCCCGTGGTCGCGGCCCCCGCGCAGGACACCGCCACCGGCTTCGGCGATTTTGGCGACCTGGACTAGTCTCCAGCGACATTCGCACCCCAAAAGGGCGTCGGCCAACCGGCCGACGCCCTTTTTTCATGCCGTGGCAAAAAAATGCGATATTGGGTGTCTGACTCTGGAAATAGACGAACAACCGCGCTCCGC
>CAVAUD010000001.1:48106-54134 GCA_963591565.1 bacterium | reverse complement strand
TTCTCCAGGTAGGCTCGTCTCACGCGCACGGTTTCGACCAGGGTCTCTTCGTGCGGCAACAGGACGCTGCCGTAATCCGTCGAGGGAGTGCGGCCGATGAGCCCCCAGGCATCTGGGCGCCCTTCGCGCTGGATACGGTAGGCGAGAAGGGCCGCCTCGCTTGTCTCTGCAAGGAAACCGAGGTCGAAGGCGTGGTTTTGTGCGCTCGGCCAGTCGAGGCGAGCGAGTTTCTCGGCCGCCGCCTTATCTTGCGGGTAAAGGGCCCGGATGGGCTCGAGTCGCATCGCTCGCCTCCTTACGAAGAATCGCAACTAGTTCAGATGATTATGTCACAGGGCGCGTTGCGGGCCATGCCGGCAGGCGCTCTGCAGCCCTACTTTTCGATGGCAAAAAAGTACCCTTTTGCGCCAAGGCGCGTTGAACGGGGGGCTCTTTTAGTTGCTAGAATGCTGTCAAAAGGGTATTTTGCGGCTCCGCTCTGTGGTTTTGAGCCGTCAAATTTTGCGATTTTGGGAGAAGACGATGGTTAATTTTGTTGGCGCCGGATCTGGCGCGCCTGACCTTATCACTGTGCGCGGCCAGCGACTTCTTGCCGCGGCCGATGTCGTCATCTGGGCGGGCAGCCTCGTCAACCCCGAGCTTCTCGACAATTGTAAGCCGGGCTGCGAGATCCACGACTCTGCGACCATGACGCTCGAGGACGTGATCGAGGTCATCAAGGCCGCCGACGCCGCGGGCAAGGAGGTCGTGCGCCTGCACACGGGTGACCCCTCCATCTACGGCGCGATCCGTGAGCAGATGGACGCCCTTGATGAGCTGGGGATTTCCTACGACGTTTGCCCCGGCGTCTCGAGCTTCTGCGGCGCGGCTGCGGCACTTCGCGCCGAGCTGACGTTGCCGGCCGTGAGCCAGTCCGTGATCCTTACCCGCCTTGAGGGACGTACTCCCAAGCCCGCCGGCGAGGCCACGCGCGACCTGGCCGCCCACGGTGCCACCATGGTCATCTTCCTCTCTGCCGGCATGCTTCCCAAGCTGCAGGAAGAGCTTCTCGCCGGGGGAGCCTATACCGAGGACACGCCGGCCGCCATCGTCTACAAGGCCACCTGGCCCGATGAGCGCGTCATGCGCTGCACCGTGGGCACGCTTGCCCAGACCGGCGAGGAGAACGACATCCATCTCACCGCGCTGGTCTTCGTCGGCGGCGTTTTGGCCGGGCCGTACGACCGCTCCAAGCTCTATGACCCCACGTTCGAGACCCTGTTCCGCCAGGCCTCCTCTCACTCGGAGGCCTAGGTCCCGTGACGCTCGAGCACTATGTGACGACCGGGACCAAGCGCCTGCGCTGCGGGTACACGACGGGTAGCTGTGCCGCTATGGCGGCCGCCGCCGCCGCGACGGGTCTTCTCTGCGGAAGTGTGCCCGCCCGGGCAGCGATCAAGACGCCCGCTGGTATCGCCGTCGACGCCGACGTGCTTGACGGCGCGGTGCTTGACGGTGGGGCCCGTGCCGTGGCCGCTGTGCGCAAGGACGGCGGCGACGACGTGGACGCGACCGACGGCCTTCTCATATACGCCGAGGTCAGGCGTGCGGACGGGCCGGAGGGCTCGATTGCGATCGACGGCGGAGAGGGCGTCGGGCGTGTGACCAAGCCGGGCCTTGACCAGCCGGTGGGTGCCGCGGCCATCAACTCAACGCCGCGCCAGATGATTGCCGAGCAGGTCGGGCGCGCCCGTGCCCAGGCAGGCGAGACGTGCGCCCTTGCCGTGACGGTCTACGTCCCCGAGGGTGCCCGCGTTGGTGCCAAGACCTTCAACCCGCACCTGGGTATCGAGGGCGGCATCTCGATCCTGGGCACGACCGGCATCGTCTGGCCGCGCTCGGTCACGGCCCTTATCGACTCGATCAAGCTCGAGATTCGCCAGAAGGCGGCTCTTGGCTACCGTGACCTGGTTCTTGTCCCGGGCAACTACGGGGCCGGTTTCGCCGAGACCCTGCCCGAGCTCGACGGCCTTGAGCGCGTCGAGTTCGCCAACTACCTGGGCGAGGCCCTGGACGCCTGCGCGACCGAGGGCTTTGAGCGCGTGCTGGTCGTTGGCCACTCGGGCAAGCTCGTGAAGGTCGCCGCGGGCGTGATGGACACCCACTCGCGCACCGCCGACTGCCGCCGCGAGGCCGTTTGCGCCCACGCGGCCTGTGCGGGCTGCTCGGCCGAGGTGGCCCGCGAGCTCATGAGCTGCTCCACCACCGACGCCTGTCTCGACGTCCTCGAGCGCGAGGGCCTTTTGCCTGAGGTCTGCGCCTCGCTGGTTGATGCGATCGGCGACCACGTTTCGCGCCGCGCGGCCGGCGCCTTCGAGGTCGAGGCGATCATGTTCAGCAAGCAGCACGGCGAGCTGGGCCGCACGGCCGGCGCCGCCGACCTTATCGGCCGCATGCGCAAATCCTGCAGTTTACCTGCGCTTTATTGAGAAGAAAGGATGCTTTCGATGACTGAGAAGGCAAACGATAAGATTGCTACGCGCGGCACGCTCTACGGCGTGGGCGTGGGCCCCGGCGATCCCGACCTCATGACCTTGAAAGCCGTGAAGGTGATGGAAGCCTGCCCCGTCGTCGCCGTTCCCGTGAACGCCGCCGGCGCCACGACGGCCTTCGACATCGCCGCGGCCCGTGTGGATTTCTCGGGCAAGAAGGTCGTGCGCCTCGAGTTCGCGATGTCCAAGGACGCCGATGAGCTCGACCGCACCCACCGTGCGGCGGCCGAGAAGATCGCAGCCGAGCTTGACCGCGGCCTTGATGTCGCTATGCCCAACCTGGGTGACGTGAGCATCTTCTCGACCTACTCCTACATGATGGACATCCTGGCCGAGACGGGCCACGCCTGCGAGATGATTCCCGGCGTGCCGAGCTTCTGCGCCGTGGCCGCGCGCCTCAAGACCACGCTCACGCCGTCCATGACCTCGCCGTTTACTGTCGTGCCTTCCGGCTACGGAGAGATCGTCGACGCCATGGGCCTGCCCGGCACCAAGGTCATCATGAAGGCCGGCAAGTCCCTTCCGCGCCTTCGCGAGGAGCTGCGCGAGGCCGGCGTCTACGAGAAGGCGTCGATGGTGCAGGACTGCGGTATGGAAAGCGAGGTCGTGGCCGTAAGCCTCGACGACGCGCCCGAGAAGGGCGGCTACTTCACGACGCTGGTGGTTCGCGCGTGACGCGCGGGCCGCAACATAACGTTTTAGCTGCGGAGAAACCCGGCGAGAAGCCCGCGCGCTCCCTGGCCTGCATCGCGTTCACCGAGCGCGGTCTCGAGCTGGCCGAGCGCGTGGCTGCGGCGCTTGAGTGCCAAGCCGGCGCCGACGGCACAGCCTGGAAGACCGACGTCGCCCAGGGCTTCGGGCCGTGGCGCGTTCACTTGGCCGCCTGGGCCGAGGATCACTTCGCCTGCGACGACGCCCTGGTCATCGTGGGCTCGGCCGGCATCGCGGTGCGGGCCATCGCTCCTCATGTGCGGTCTAAGACGAGCGACCCGGCGGTCATCGTTCTCGACGAGGGCGGTAACTGGTGCATACCGATTCTCTCCGGCCACATCGGCGGGGCGAACCGCCTTGCTCACCGGATCGCGGACGTCGCCGGCGCGACCTGCGTCCTCACGACAGCGACGGACACACGCGGTCTTTGGGCCGTCGACACCTGGGCCTGCGAGCAGGGCCTGATCATCGACAACGCCGAGGCCATTCGCTACGTGAGCGGCAAGCTTCTCGCAGGCCGCGAGGTCAAGATCTACTCGGATGTCGCCATCGCGGGCGAGGCGCCGGAGGGCGTCGCTTTGAGCGAGGACGCGGCCGCGGCCGACGTCGTCATCTCGCCCTGGCGCCGCCGCGACATGGACCCGGGTGCCTTGTGGCTCATTCCGCGCTGTCTGTCTGTGGGTATCGGGTGCCGACGGGGTAAGCCCGAGGACGCGATCCAGGCTGCTTGGAAAAAGGCGTGCGCCGGCTTGTCTCGCGCGGGCACCGCGGTCGACGAGCGCGCCGTCGCGTGCGTCCGCTCAATCGACCTCAAGGCCAACGAGGCCGGTCTTCTCGCCTTCTGCGAGAACCACGCCTGGCCGTTCGAGACTTTCTGTGCCGAGGAGCTCTCGCAGGTCACGGGTTGCGTGAGCGCGCCCTCCCAGCTCGTGGAGCGCGTCACGGGCGTTGACAACGTCTGCGAGCGCGCGGCCCTGGTGCGCGGGGGAACAATCGCCTGGCCCAAGCACGCATACGACGGCGTGACGGTGGCCGTGGCCGTCGGGTCCTGCGACTTGTCGTTCGTCTCGCCAGCTCAACCTGGCAAAACCGTTTAACCTTTTGGGCATAGTCCCCGGATTGGAGAAGGACATGAAGCGACTGACCGTTGTGGGCATGGGTGCCGGCGGCGAGAAGAACATGACGCTCGAGGCCCGCGCGGCCATCGAGCGCTGCGAGCTCATCGTGGGCTACACGACCTACGTGAAGCTCGTCTCGCCGATGTTCCCGGACAAGGAGACCCTGGCCACGCCGATGCTTCGCGAGGTCGAGCGCTGCCGCGAGGCCCTGGAGCGCGCGAACGCCGGCGTCGACACCGTGATGGTGTGCTCCGGCGACGCGGGCGTCTACGGCATGGCCAGCCCCGTGCTCGAGCTGGCCGAGGACTACCCCGAGGTCGAGGTCGAGGTCGTGGCCGGCGTCACCGCCGCCCAGAGCGGAAGCGCCGTGCTGGGCGCGGCCTTGTCGCACGACTTTGCCTGCGTGAGCCTGTCCGACCTGCTCACCCCCTGGGAGCTTATCGAGCGCCGCCTCGCGGCCGTCGCCTCGGCCGATTTCTGCGTGGCCCTCTACAACCCCCGCAGCAAGCGCCGCGCAGACCACCTGTCCCGTGCCGCCCAGATCATGATGGACGCCGGCAAGCCCGCCGACACCGTCTGCGGCTGGGTGCGCAACATCGGGCGCGAGGGGCAGGAGAGCGGCCTTACCACCCTTGAGGGCCTGCTCACCTTCGAGGCCGACATGTTCACCACGGTCTACGTGGGCAACGCCCGCACGCGCGTCGTGCGCGGCAAGATGGTGACGCCGCGCGGCTACCGCCAGATCGAGGAGTAGGGGCCTGCCATGGGACGCAAGGTCAGCATCGTCGGCATGGGGCCGGGAAACGAGGCCCTGATGACGCGCGCCGCGGTCGATGCCGTTGCGGGCGCCGACCTGATCGTGGGCGCTCGGCGCCTGCTCGAGTCGGTCGCGCGCGACGATTGCCGCAAGGTCGCGGCCGTCGCTTCGAAGGACGTGCTGGCTGCGTTGGCCCAGGACGGCTGGAACCAGGCCGTTGTTGCCTTGAGCGGCGACGTGGGCATGTTCAGCGGCGCTCGCGGCCTGGCCGCGCGTATCCGCGAGGAGCTGGGCGACGTGGAGGTCGCGACGGTCCCCGGCATCAGCTCGATGCAGTGTTTGGCCGCGGCGCTTGAGAGGCCCTGGCAGGGGTGGCGATTCGTCTCGGCCCACGGCGTGGGCTGCGACATCGTGCGTCTTGCGCGCGCCTGTGACGAGCTGTTCCTGGTGACCGGCGGCGAGAATACCGTTGACGTGCTTTGCGCGCGCCTGACCGAGGCCGGCCTGGGCGCGGCGCGTGTGAGCGTGGGCGAGCGCCTTGGCTACCCGGAGCAGCGTGTCGTTGTGTCGACTGCGGCGGAGCTCGCTAGTACAACGTTTGACCAACTGAGCGTGATGCTCGTCGAGGCGGGCGCCGCTGCCGTTAAGCCCGAGGTCGAGTGGCCCTGGGCGACTTGCGGCATCCCCGACGACCTCTTCGTGCGCGGTAAGGTTCCCATGACCAAGCAGGAGATCCGCGCGGCGGCCCTGTCCAAGCTGCGCGTCGCTGCCGGCGACGTTGTCTGGGACATCGGCGCCGGTACCGGCTCGGTGAGCATCGAGTGCGCGCTTCTCGCCCGCGAGGGACAGGTCGTCGCCGTCGAGAGAAACGCCGAGGCGGTTGAGCTTATCCATACCAACGCAAGGCGCTT
>CAVAUD010000001.1:42178-47817 GCA_963591565.1 bacterium | reverse complement strand
CAGAACCCGGTCTTTCTCGTGAGCGCGAGGGGGCGCGAGCTATGACGGTTGCCCCTCGCCTCATGATCGCGGCGCCCGCCTCGGGCACCGGCAAGACCACGGTCACGTGCGGCCTGTTGCGTCTGCTCGCGAACCGCGGCCTGACCTGCGGCGCGTTTAAGGTGGGCCCGGATTACCTGGACCCCACGTTCCACCGTCGCATGGCCGGTGCTCGCACGGGCAATCTCGACTTGTTCTTCTGCGACGAGGACCGCGTGCGCTCACTTTTGGCGGCGGGGTCTGCCGGCTGCGACGTGAGTGTCCTCGAGGGCGTCATGGGCTACTACGACGGCATCATCGGCCAGGGTACCCGTGCCTCGAGCTACGACGTCGCGCGTGCCACGGCCACGCCGACGGTTCTCGTCATCAATGCCCGCGGTGCGTCGCTTTCTTTGGCGGCTCAGGTCGCAGGCTTCGTCAACTTCCGCAATGATTCCCAGGTCAAGGGTGTCATTCTCAACCAGTGCTCAAAGGGTCTCTGCGAGATGCTGGCGCCCATGATCGAAGAGGAGTGCGGCGTCAAGGTCTACGGTTACGTTCCCAAAGACACGAGCTTCTCGTTGGAGAGCCGGCACCTGGGGCTTGTGGATGCCGATGAGGTCGAGGGCCTCTCAGCCAAGCTCGATGCGTTGGCGGCCGTGTTGGAGGAGGGCCTCGACGTCGACGGCCTGCTCGCTCTTGCCTCGTCGGCTCCCGAGCTTGACGCGCGGCCTTTCTCGGTTGAGCCCGTGACCGATGCCCGCCCCCGCATCGCCGTGGCGAAGGACGTCGCCTTCTCGTTCTACTACACCGAGAACCTGCGGGTCTTGGAGCAGCTCGGCGCCGAGCTGGTGGAGTTCAGCCCGATCGCCGACGCGGCTCTTCCTGCTGGCGTCTGCGGCCTCTACCTGGGCGGCGGCTACCCCGAGGTCCACGCGAGGGCCCTCTCGGCCAACGCACCCATGCGCGAGAGCGTGGCCGCGGCGCTGTCCGCCGGCATGCCCTGCGTCGCCGAGTGCGGCGGCTTCATGTACCTGCAGCGTTCGCTGGCAGACGCCGAGGGCAACGCGTGGCCCATGGTCGGTGCCCTTCCCGGCGACGCCGCCAACGAGGGCAAGCTTCGCCACTTTGGCTACGTGGACCTTTGCGCAGACGAAGCCGGTCTTCTCGCCGAGAAGGGCGAGCGCCTGCGCGCCCACGAGTTCCACTACTGGCACTCCGCGGACGAGGGCTCGGCCTTCACCGCGAGCAAGCCCGGCCGCGCGAGCAGTTGGCAGGCCGCCTTCCACACGCCGAGCCTCTACGCCGGCTACCCCCACCAGTACTGGGCGGGCGACACCGCGCCGGCCGAGCGCTTCGTGCGTGCCTGTGCGGCTTGGGGAGCAGGCCATGACGGGGGAGGCGCTGTTCTATGACGCATGCTCTCGCCATGATATTGGGCGCTGGCCTCGACCTTCTTCTCGGCGACCCGCGCTGGCTGCCCCATCCCGTCGTGGGTATGGGAAAGACCATCACGTGGGCCGAGAAACGCCTGCGCGCCGCTTTTCCGGACACGCCGGAAGGGCGCCGTCACGCTGGCGCCGTCCTGGCCGCGGGCCTTCCGCTGGCGACCCTGGCCCTCTCCTGCGCGGTCCTGTGGGCGGCGGGGCTCGTCTCGCCGTGGCTGTCCCTGGCCTTCGAGACCCTTATGTGCTACCAGGCCCTCGCTGCCTGTGAGCTGCGTCGCCAGACCTTGGTCGTGGGCGAGAAGATCAAGCAGGGAGACCTGCCTGCCGCTCGCACGGCCGTCTCGATGGTCGTCGGGCGCGACACGGCCTGCCTCGACGAGGCGGGCGTCACCCGCGCCGCCGTCGAGACCGTGGCCGAGAACGCGGCCGACGGCGTCATCGCGCCCCTTTTCTATATGGCGATCGGCGGCGGCCCCTTGGCCTTGGCCTACAAGGCCGTGAACACGATGGACTCGATGATCGGCTACAAAAACGAGAGGTACCTCGACTTCGGCCGAGCGGCCGCCCGCTTGGACGATGTGTGCAATTGGGTGCCGTCGCGCTTGGCCGCCCTGCTCATGGTGGCGTGCTGCCCGCTTTTGGGCTTCGACGCGGCGGGTGCCTGGCGAATCTGGCGGCGCGACTGGAGCCTGAGCACGAGCCCCAACTCCGGCCAAACCGAGGCGGCCTGCGCCGGAGGCCTTGGCCTGCGGCTTTTGGGCGATGCGTTTTACTTCGGCAAGCTTGTCCACAAGCCTGCCGTCGGCGACGACACGCGGCCCATCGAGGTAGCCGACATCGCCCGAGCAAACCGTCTGATGCTGGCCGCGAGCGCCGGGATGCTGTTGATCGGCTTCGTCTTTCGCGCAGCCCTTCTCGCCGCTCTGGGGGTGAGCTGATGGTTCAAAAGTTGATGCCAACAACACGGCACGGCGGCGCCCGCGAGGACTACCTTGAGCGCTTTGGCGCGCAGCCGCTCGATTTCTCGGCCAACGTGAACCCCTACGGGATGAGCCCCGCCGCCCGCGAGGCCGCCATCGCCGCCATCGACGACGCCGTCTTCTACCCGGACCCCAAGAGCCGCCGGCTCGTCGCCGCGATCGCGGCGCATGAGGGTGTGGGCGAGGGCTGCGTGCTCGTCGGCAACGGCGCGGCCGACCTGATCATCCGCCTGGCCTCTGCGCTTGCGCCTCGCCGGGCCCTCGTCCTGGCCCCGACCTTCTCCGAATACGAGGACGCCCTTGTTCAGGCTGGATGCCTAGTACAACGTTGTACCTTAGCCGAGAAGGACGGTTTTGTGCCCACGGATGACCTGCTCAAGGCCGTCGTCCCGGGCATCGACGTCGTGTTTGTCTGCGAGCCCAACAACCCTACGGGCCTGTGCATGGGCCGTGACCTTCTGGTCGCTCTTCTTGCCCGTTGCCGTGAGGTCGGCGCGCGACTGGTCGTCGACGAGTGCTTCAACGGCTTTTTGCCCAACCCCGCGGCCTCCTCGGTCAAGGACCTGGTCGCTGCCGAGCCCGGCCTCGTCGTCCTGCGCGCCTTCACCAAGCTCTACGGCATGGCCGGCCTGCGGCTGGGTTACCTGTTGTGCTCGGACGCCGATCTTCTCGCCAAAATCGCGGCCCATGGGCAGTCCTGGCCGGTTTCCTGCGTCGCTCAGGCGGCGGGCGAGGCGGCCCTAACGGACGGCGCCTGGGTGGCAGATTGCCTGGAGAAGATAGCCGCGGCACGCGAGCGTCTTGCCGCAGATCTCACTGCCCTGGGCCTCGAGGTCTGGCCGGGGCAGGCCAACTACCTGATGTTTCGCTCTTCTGTGCTCGATCTTTATCAACGCCTGGCCGAGCGGGGCATCCTCGTGCGGGACTGCTCCAACTACCACGGTCTTGGCCCCGGCTTCTACCGCGTGGGCGTCAGGCGCCCCGAGGACAACGCTCTTCTCGTCAAAGCAATCGGCGACGTCTTGGACGGCGCCGCCACAGAGAAAGGCCAAAAATGACAGCGCGCCCCATTATGGTCCAGGGGACCATGTCAAACGTCGGCAAGTCCATCCTGTGCGCGGGCCTGTGCCGCATCTTTGCCCAGGACGGTCTGCGTGTGCGCCCGTTCAAGAGCCAGAACATGGCCCTGAACAGCGCCGTCACGGCAGACGGCCTGGAACTCGGCCGCGCCCAGGCGATGCAGGCCGAGGCCTGCGGCGTGCCTGCCGATGTGCGCATGAACCCGGTGCTCCTCAAGCCCGAGACCGACCGCGGCAGCCAGGTCATCGTGCGCGGACTGCCGCGCCAGACCATGCAGGCCGTCGACTACTTCAACTTCAAGCACGAGCTGGTGGGCGAGGTGCGCGCCGCCTACGACGAGCTGGCCGCCGAGTCCGACGTCATCGTGATCGAAGGGGCCGGCAGCCCCGCCGAGATCAACCTGCGCCGCGACGACTTCGTCAACATGGGCATGGCCCACATGGTCCACGCGCCGGTCCTTCTCGCCGGAGACATCGACCCGGGAGGCGTGTTTGCCCAGCTCTTCGGCACGCTGCAGCTCTTTGACGAGGCCGATCGCTCGATGGTGAAGGGCCTTGTCGTCAACAAGTTCCGCGGCGACGTCGACATCCTGCGCCCCGGCCTGACGCAGCTCGAGGACCTCTGCGGCCTGCCGGTCCTGGGCGTCGTGCCCATGATGGGGCTTGACCTCGACGACGAGGACTCGCTCTCCAGCCGCTTGGCCGCCCGCGGGCAGGGGAGCGGCACCTTGGACGTCGCCGTCATTCGCCTGCCGCGCCTGTCGAACTTCACCGATTTCAACGAGCTCGACCGCCACCCGTTGGTAGGCGTGCGCTACGTGAGCGAGGCGGCGGAGCTTGGCCGCCCGGACCTCGTTATCCTGCCTGGCACCAAGTCCACCCTGGCCGACCTGGCCTTTATTTGCGAGAAGGGCCTGGATACCTGCATCGCGCGCCTGGCCTCTCAGGGAACCCTCGTCATGGGCGTCTGCGGCGGCTACCAGATGCTGGGGCAGACCCTGAGCGACCCCGCGGGCGTCGAGGGCGGCGGCGAGGCGGCCGGACTGGGCCTTCTTCCCACGTCGACCGTCTTTGCCGGCGAGAAGTCCCTGGTCGCGGGCTCGGGGCGCCTCGATGTGGCAGGTACCAACGTGTTCGCGCCTTTGGACGGCCTGGTGCTCGACGGCTACGAGATCCACATGGGCGTGACCGAGCTGGTCGCGGGCGCCTCGGACGAAGGCTGCGTCACCGCGGCGGACGGTCGCGTCGTGGGCCATGCCTGCGGCAACGTTTTGGGCACTTACCTGCACGGATTCTTTGATGCGCCGGGTGTTGTCGAGGCCTTCGTTCGCCTGCTCATGGACCGTCGCGGCCTGGAGTACACCCCGCAGGCGGCAGAGCCGCGCGACGTCTATCGCCAGCGGCAGTACGACCTTCTCGCCGCCGGATTGCGCGAGGCGCTCGACATGGATAAGGTCTACGAGATTCTGGAGGCGGGCGCATGATCCACGTCTACCACGGCGAGGGCAAGGGCAAGACCACGGCCGCGATGGGCCTGGCACTGCGTGCGGCCGCGAGCGGCAAGAAGGTCCTTGTCTGCCAGTTCTTGAAGGACGGCTCGAGCGGCGAGATTCGCCTGCTCAAGACCCTGGGAGAAGTGCGAGTCCTGCACGACGAGCCGCCCATCAAGTTCAGCTTTCGCATGAACGGCGAGGAGCGAGCGGCCTCGCGCGCCCAGCACGACAAGAACCTCGCGGCCTGTATCGAGGCCCTGCGCGCGGGCGATGCCGACCTCGTGGTTCTCGACGAGGCCCTGGGCGCCTTGTCCTGCGAGCTTCTCGACCCCGAGTTGGTCAAGCAGGCCCTGGACCAGGCCCGCGGCGCCGAGGACGGCCCCGAGCTCGTCCTCACCGGCCGCAACCCGCCGCAGTTCGTCCTGGACGCGGCCGACTACGTCACCCAGATGGCCTGTGAGCGCCACCCGTACCAGCAAGGCGTGCCCGCACGGCGCGGCATCGAGTTCTAAGGAAGCGTGAACCCCCATGACCCATTCAAATGAAGAGCAGGTCATCGACCTTAAAAGCACCGTCGCCGGCACGCCGAGCGACATCGAGACCCGCTCGATGGCCACCATC
>CAVAUD010000001.1:0-41955 GCA_963591565.1 bacterium | reverse complement strand
CCAAGCTCGGCTGCTCCTGCGTCTGCTACATGGCGGACGAGGACGTGGCCGCCGCTGCCCGTGAGCACGGCACGACCCGCGCCGTGGCGAGCGTCGAGAAGGCCGCCGGCATCGACGGCCCGGTCATCTTCGCCGTCGGAAACGCCCCCACGGCCCTTTTCCGCATCAAGGAGCTGGCCGAGGAGGGGCGCGTCGACCCGCTGCTGGTAGTTGGCGTGCCGGTGGGCTTCGTGAACGTCGTCGAGGCCAAGGAGGCCCTGCTCGAGAGCGGCATCCCCTCAATCGTCGCGCGCGGGCGCAAGGGCGGCTCGACCGTGGCCGCGGCCATCATGAACGCGCTGCTCTACAGCATCACGCGCACCTCCGAGGGCTCGGGGGCCCGCGCGTGACGGCGAGAATCGCGGTTTTCGCCGGCACCCAGGAAGGGCATGATCTCTGCTCGCGCCTTTCTGCCGCAGGCGTCGAGGCCACCTGCTTCGTCGCGACCGAGTACGGCGCGCAGCTGGTCGCGGGCCTGCCCGGCATCGAGGTCAGGCAGGGGAGACTCGACGAGGCCGCCATGGAGCGCGAGCTTGCCGGTGCCACCCTGGTCGTCGACGCGACGCACCCCTATGCCGTCGAGGTGAGCGCCAACGTGCGCGCCGCCACGGCCGCGCTCGGTATCGACTACCTGCGCCTTCTTCGTCCGTCGGGTGCTGCGGGCAACGACGTCGCCCAAGACGGCGACAACCCCCGCGTCCTTCTCGCCGCCAACGCGGCAGAGGCCGCGGCCAAGATCGCAGGTCTGCCCGGCCGCGTCCTGATCACCACGGGCGCCAAGGACCTCGCGGCCTACACGGCCGTCCCCGGCTTTTCCGAGCGCCTCGTCGTTCGCGTCCTGCCGGCGGTCGAGAGCCTTACCCGTGCCCTTGAGCTCGGCTTTGCCGCGAAGAACATCATCTGCATGCAGGGTCCCTTCTCGCAAGAGCTCAATGTGGCCACGCTCAAGCAGGTTGACGCTTCCTGGCTTGTCACTAAGGACACGGGGGCTGTGGGTGGCCTTCCACAGAAACTCGCGGCGGCGCGTGAGGCCGGCTGCGGTGTCGTCTTGATCTCTCGCCCCGATGCGGCCGAGAAGGGTTTCTCGCTTGAGGAGGTTTTTGACGCCTGTCTCGCAGGTCGGTAAATAGCAGGTAGAAATTTGTCTATATACTCACCGCCTTAAGCAATAAATTATCCTTGCTAGCTTAAAATAAGTACTATATTGAAGCCAGCGCCTTGGACTTAAGGCTAAAAAATACCTGCGCATAACCGACCTTACTGCGCAGGTATTGCAGTTAACAAGGTGGTTCATAAGGTAAGGGCCGCCAAAAAGGGAAGGGAAAGTAAAAATGGACAGCAAGGTAAGCAGGAGGAACTTCATCGCCGCGGCAGCCGGTCTGGCAACCGTTGGCCTGGCCGCGTGCTCCGGCAACTCGAGCACCTCCTCGACCGAGACCAAGACCGAGACCAAGACCGCGGCCGCCAAGCCCGTCATCCTGGTCACCAGCTTCGGCACGAGCTACAACGACTCCCGCCACATCACCATCGGCGCCATCGAGGACGCCATTCGCGAGAAGTACGGCCACGACTACGACGTCCGCCGCGCCTTCACCGCCCAGATCATCATCGACAAGCTCAAGAAGCGCGACAACATCTCGATCGACAACATCACCGAGGCCCTGGACCGCTGCGTCGCAGACGGCGTGACCCAGGTCGTCGTGCAGCCGACCCACCTCATGGACGGCCTCGAGTACAACGACGTCAAGGACGAGCTCGAGAAGTACAGCGACAAGTTCGAGAAGACCGTCCTGGGCGAGCCCCTGCTCTCCTCCGACGACGACTACTCCAAGGTCGCCGACGCCATCAAGGAGGCCATGGCTTCCTACGACGACGGCAAGACCGCCCTTTGCCTGATGGGCCACGGCACCGAGGCCGAGTCCAACAAGGACTACGCCACCATGCAGGCCAAGTTCACCGAGAAGGGCTACACCCAGTTCTTCGTCGGCACCGTCGAGGCCGAGCCCACCTGTGACGACGTCATCGCCGCCGCCCAGGCCGCCGGCTACACCAAGGCCGTCCTGGCTCCTTTGATGGTCGTCGCCGGCGACCACGCCAACAACGACATGGCCGACGCCACCGACCCCGACAGCTGGGCCGCCAAGTTCATCGCCGCCGGCTTCGAGGTCGAGTGCGTCCTCAAGGGCCTGGGCCAGTACGACACCATCGACGACATCTACGTGGAGCACACCACGGCCGCCGTCGAGCAGCTCGCCTAAGTTTTATCCGCTCTGCGGGCCCCGCGCATCTGCTGCGGGGCCCTTTCAATCGATTGGTTTTACCAGCATGAAGAAGAACGTCCTTACCCTGGCCGTCACCTGCGCCCTCGCGCTGACGACCTTCGCCGGTTGCTCCAACTCCACCCAGTCCACCACCTCCACCGACTCCTCGAGCACCACCCAGGAGCAGAAGGCCGACGATTCCGCCGAGAAGACCGACGAGTCCAAGTCCGAGGAGACCAAGTCCGACTCCGCCGCCGCTTCCTCCGACGGCATCACCGCCGACAAGCTCAACGACGGCACCTACGACATCGAGGTCACCTCGAGCTCCAACATGTTCAAGGTCGTCGGCGCCAAGCTCACCGTCGCCGACGGCGGCATGAGCTGCGTCCTTACCCTTTCCGGCACCGGCTACGGCAAGCTCTTCATGGGCACCGGCGAGGCCGCTGCCGCCGCTGACGAGGCCTCCTTCATTCCTTACGTCGAGGACGCCGAGGGCAAGTACACCTACACCGTGCCCGTCGAGGCCCTGGACAAGGACACCGACTGCGCCGCCTGGAGCATCAAGAAGGAGCAGTGGTACGACCGCGTGCTCGTCTTCGAGTCCTCCAGCCTGCCTGCGGGGGCGCTGAAGTAACATGTCTCACGCAAAGACGCGCATAGGGGCGGCCTACGCCCTGGTTTTCCTGGCCCTTCTCGGCTTCCTCTTCCCAAACCTAACGGGTTGCGCCAGCAAAACGTCCGCGTCTTTGACCGAGAACTACCTTATTGAGGTCGAGCTCAAGGGAGGGTCGGGGCGCGCTAGCCTCGTCTCTCCCTGCTCGCTCAAGAAGGAGGGCGACGCCTATACGGCGACCCTCGTCTGGTCGAGCTCGAGCTACGACAAGATGACGGTCGATGGCAAGGACTACGCGCCCACGACGACGGACCCGGGTTCCACCTTCGAGGTGCCCGTTGTTCTCGACACCGACATGGCCGTCTCTGCAGAGACAACGGCGATGTCCGAGGCCCACACGATCGAGTACACGATTCGTTTCGACTCGTCCACCATGGTCGCGGCCCAGGACGGCGCCGCGGCATCCGACAGCTCAGCGGACGCGAGCAGCGCGTCTGCCTCGACCCAGGTCGAGAACTTCCACAACGCCGACATCGGCTGCGGCTGGCAGCCAAAGGCCTCCGTTGAGCTCTCGTATGCGACCAACTTCACGATCGACGAGTTCGAGGGCGGCTACCACCTGATCTGCGTCTCGAACGGCGAGCGCTATCTCACGGTCCCCGCCGGAGCCCAGGCCCCCGAGGGTCTTTCGGCAGACATCGCGGTCGTCAACCTGCCCGCGAACAAGACCTATCTCGTCTCGTCCTCTACGATGTGCCTGGTAGATGCCGTGGGCGCCATCGACAACATCAAGATGACCGCGCTCAAGGCCGAGGACTGCTCGGTGCAAAGCTTTGCTGATGCGCTTAACGCGGGCACCATGGTCTATGGCGGCAAGTACAGCGCTCCCGACTACGAGCGCATCGCCAGCACCGGCATCACGCTGGCCGTCGAGAACAACATGATCAACCACACGCCCGACGTGAAGGAGAAGCTCCAGGACCTGGGCGTCGTTGTTCTCACCGAGCAGTCGAGCCTCGAGGCCACGGTCCTGGGCCGCATCGAGTGGGTGAAGCTCTACGGTGTCCTGTTTGGCTGCGAGGACAAGGCCAACGAGGTCTTTGAGCAGCAGAGACAAGCCATCGAGGCGGTGCAGGCCGCGAGCGCGTCCAACACCTCCGACGTCAAGGTCGCCTACTTCTACATCAACTCCAACGGTGCGGCCGTGACCAGGAAATCGGGCGATTACGTGGCCCAGATGATTCGCTTGGCCGGGGCAACGTATGCGCTCGACGACACCTCGGCGGGTTCCGGCTCTTCTGGCAGCAGTGCCTCTGTTACCCTTGAGATGGAGCAGTTCTTCGCCTTGGCTCGCGATGCCGACGTGATCGTCTATAGCTCGTCGATCGACGACTCGGTCCACTCGCTCGACGACCTCGTGAGCAAGAACAGCCTCCTGTCCCAGTTCAAGGCCGTGCAAAACGGCAACGTCTGGATCACGGGGACAAACATCTACCAGCAGATGACCGCCAGCGCCCAGATCATCTCGGAGCTGTCGCAGATCGTCCAGGGAAGCGACGGGCAGGGCTTTACCCAGCTCACGCGCCTTAAGTAAACACGGAGGTCATCGCCTGTGGGCGGACACCTGAGCATGTCATACGCCGAGGGCGGCCGCGCGTCTCGCGCCGTCGCCGTCACGGCCGCGCTCGCCGCGGCCCTTTTGCTGTTGTGCGCCACGAGCCTGTGCCTTGGCAGCATCTCTATCCCGCTGAGCGATATCGTGGGCGCCCTTTTCGGCGGCAACGCCGACCCCACCAATGCCGAGATTATCTGGAGCATCCGCCTGCCGCGCCTCCTTGAGGCGGCCCTTCTCGGCGGGGCCTTGGCCTTGTCTGGCTACCTGCTGCAGACTTTCTTCAACAACCCCATCGCCGACCCGTTTATCCTGGGCGTGTCCTCGGGCGCGAAGTTTGTCCTGGCGCTTGTCATGATCGTCCTTTTGGGGGCGAGCCAGACGATGTCCTCGCAGGTCATGGTGGTCGCGGCCTTCGCGGGATCCCTTCTCACCATAGGCTTTGTGCTGGTCATTGCCCGGCGCGTGGGCTCGATGTCGATGCTCATCGTCGCGGGCGTCATGGTGGGCTATATCTGCTCGGCGGCCACGAACTTCTTGATCGCCTTTGCCGACGACCAGTCGATCGTGAACCTTCACAACTGGTCGCAGGGCAGTTTCTCTGGCTCCAACTGGAACGATGTCGCCATTACCGCGGTTGTGGTTCTCTCGGCCGCGGTTGCCACCTTCTGCGTCTCCAAGCCCCTCTCGGCCTTTCAGCTGGGCGAGGCCTACGCGCAAAGCGTCGGCGTGAACGTCAAGCGCTTCCGCGTCGTGCTCGTCCTTCTCGCCAGCCTTTTGTCGGCGAGCGTGGCGGCTTTCGCCGGCCCTGTCTCGTTCGTGGGCATCGCGGTGCCGCACCTTATCCGCCAGGCCATCAAGTCCTCGCGTCCCTTGCGCGTCATCCCGGCGTGCTTCTTGGGCGGAGCGGTCTTCTGCGTGGGCTGCGACCTTATCGCCCGCACGGTCTTTGCTCCGGTCGAGCTGTCGCTGAGCTCTGTCACGGCGTTCTTTGGCGCGCCTGTCGTCATCGCCATCATGCTGCGAAAGCGGGTGAGGTAGATGGCCGAGAAGAACGCGCTGCCGCTTCACATCGCGGGGCTTGAGATCGGCTACGGCAGCCGTGTCGTGGCTAGCGGCATCGACCTCGACGTTCACGAGGGGGAGCTCGTTGCCCTTGTGGGCGCGAATGGCTGCGGCAAGTCGACCCTGCTCAAGACCCTCTGCGGCGAGCTTTCGCCCTTGGGCGGCACGGTCGAGATCGGAGGTCGTGCCCTTGCGGCCTGGCCGCGCGCCGACCTTGCCCGCTTCTTGGCCGTCATGCTCACGGCCCGGCCCTCGACCGAGCTTCTCAGCTGCAAGGACATCGTCGAGACGGGCCGAATCCCCTTCACGGGGCGCCTGGGTATCCTTTCTGCCGCGGACCACGAGCGCGTGGACGAGGCCATGGCGATCGCCCACGTGAGCGAGCTTGCCGAGGCGGACTTCATGCACATCAGCGATGGCCAGCGCCAACGTGTCCTGCTCGCCCGCGCCATTGCCCAGCAGCCGCGTCTGCTCGTTTTGGACGAGCCCACTGCCTACCTCGACATGAAGTATCAGCTTGACCTGCTCAAGATCTTGCGCGACCTGGCCAAGCGCGAGGGCGTGGCCATCGTCGCGTCTCTGCATGAGGTCGAGCTGGCCCTTAAGGCGGCCGACTCCGTCATGTGCATCAAGGACGGCGCGGTCTTTGCCCACGGCGCGCCCGACGACGTCTTGACCACGGCAAACGTTGCCGAGCTTTACGGCTTGGACGACGGTTCGTTCGACGCCCTCTTTGGCAACGTCGAGCTTGGCCGCGCGACAGGGGAGGCCAGGACCTTCGTCATCGCCGGCGCCGGAAGCGGGGCGGCGACTTTCCGCCGCCTGGCGCGCGAGGGCACCCCGTTTTTCGCCGGTGTCCTTCATGAAGGCGACGTCGACGCCCAGCTCGCCCGTGACCTTGCTGCGGATGTCATCCTCGAGAAGCCTTTCGAGCCCATTAGCGAGACTACCCTGGCGCGCGCCAAGGACCTCCTGCGTGGCTGCGAGCGTCTTGTTGTCTGCCGCGGGGACTTTGGGCCCGTAAACGCCGCCAACCAGGAACTCATCGACCTGGCCACGGAGCTCAATATCCCGATTGAGAGGCAAGGGTAATTTCTTGCCACCGCTTTTGTGAAACAGGCGAACGGTAGGTTTTCTCCGCCCAATTGCGCTATTTTGAGAAAAAACACCCGCGTTTAGCCTGCTTTACGGGGGCAATGCAAAAAAATCACCCTCCAAATCAAAAATGTTCCACCCTTGAACCGTAAATTCTCGCACCATGGTAGATATATTTGCCATTTTTGGAGGAGCGTTTTTCATGGGGGATGACAAAACCGGCTCTGCCGGCGGCAAGAGTATTGCCGATTTCATCGATATCGACAGGCTCCAGGAGATCCAGGACACCTGCTCGAAGGCATTGGGCGTGGCCCTCATCGTCTCTGATTACCGGGGCACCCCTATCACTAAGATGAGCGGCTTTACCCGCCACTGCGTCTTGTGCCGAGAGAAGAAAGAACTCTGCGTCATGTGCGAGCGCTGCGATGCCTTCGGCGGCATCCGCGCCGCAACAAGCGGCGAGCCGTGCATCTATCGCTGCCACGCGGGCCTGACCGATTTCGCCGTGCCCTTGGTCGTTGACGGCAATTACCTCGGCGCCGTTTTGGGTGGCCAGGTCAAGCTCAAGGACGGCGCGCCTGAGCTCGAGGACGTTGTCCCGCGCGACACGTCGATCGTCTCCTCGCCCGAGATGCTCTCGGCCCGTGACGCCATCGCGCCCATCGAATACGACCAGCTCCTTGCCGCGGCAGAGACCGTCGGCTATCTCATGGGCTATGTCCTGGGCGGCTCCGTCGGCTCGCCCGACCGTCTCTCCCAGATGATCAAGGACCGCGACTCCGAGCTCGTGGTCCTGCAGGCGGCGCTTGACGAGCAGCAGCGCGAGCAGCGCAAGCGCGCCAAGCAGACGCGCCGCCTGGAGGAGGTCTACCGCTGCTTCTTCCCGGTCATGAACGAGCTCCACTCGCTCGCCAGCACCGAGGGAGCCACGCAGACCGATGACCTTATCCTCGACTTCGTCGACGTCTCGCGTTACGTCATGGAGACGACCTGCCGCTTCGTGTCGCTCGGCGAGGAGGTCACCCACGCCAACGCCCTGCTGCGCGTGCTCTCTGCCCGCTATCCCGGAGCGATCGACTACTCCGTGAAGGTGCCCGAGCGCCTCTTCTCGACCCCTTGCCCTTTCATGGTGCTGCGTCCGATTATCCTGGCGGCCCTGCAGGACCCCTGGGGCGCCGCGCCCGAGAACGGCTGCCACATCTCCATTGGCGTCGACGAGCTCGATGACCACCTTGATGTCGTTGTCTCCCAGACCTGCGTCGATCTCGCCCAGATGCGTGAGACCGCGACCGACCACGGCGACGGATCCTCTTACAACATCCGCGACGCCAGTCGTCGCCTCGCGGCCATGGACGACGGTAACCCCGGCGTAGAGGTCGTTGCCAGGACGGACGGCCAGCCCGGGTGCCTCTTGAAGTTCAGCCTGCCGCTCGGCGACGCCGCGCGTGCGTCCGTGGGTAGGGGATAGCGATGAGCCGAATCGTATTGTTGGAGCAGTCGCAGCGAGAGCGCGACGCTGCCGCTGCGCTGCTTCACGAGAATTTCCCCGAGGTCGAGGTCACCGTTGCCGCCGACTTCGAGGACGCCCTCTCCAAGATCCAGGCGGGCACCTGCGACCTTCTCATCGCCAATGTCCCGCGCTTCACCTATGCCTACTCGTCGTTTCTCTCGCGCGCGAACGCCGGCATGGGCGGCGCGCCGATCCTGGTCGTCTCCACGGCCTCGAACGCCGAGGTCTCGAGCAACGTCTGGCGCCTCGGCGTGACCGACTACCTGCTCAAGCCCTTCCGTCCCTCCTGGCTCGTCTCGGCCGTGCATGCCCTTATCAACAGCTCTGACGAGACCCAGTCCTTGAAGCTCGACTGGCGCCGCAAGCACTATGTGAAGCGCCTGGGAGAGCATCTGCAGCAGTACCAGTTCAAGGAGTGCGTCCAGGTCTGCCGCGAGTACGTCGACTATCTCTACGACACGCTCGACAACTCGACCGAGATCGGCCCTGCCCTCGTCTCCTTTGCCGAGGCGGCCGTGTCTTTCTCGGGCGGCTACGGCTCTTCCTGCCGCAGCAACGCGGAGAACTTCCTGGGCCAGCTGCGCGTCCGCCTCGAGCGTTCGCGCACGCGCTTCGACGCCTATGTTTTGTACGAGAAGCTCGTGTGCCGCCTCTTTGACCTGCGCGACCGCGAGGGCGTCCAGGTGGTGAGCCCCACGCAGCGAATCTTGACCCACATCGACCGCAATGTTCGCGAGGAGCTCACCCTCTACGACATGGCCAAGTTCGCCAGCATGTCTCCCAGCTACTTCTCCAAGTACTTCAAGCGCGAGACGGGCCGCAACTTCGTCTCTTACGTCACCGACAGCAAGATGGAGTACGCCTGCCTTATGTTGCTGGAAAGCGACATGTCGATCATCCAGATCGCCAACGAGCTCTCCTACAACGGGGCCAACTACTTTAGCAAGACCTTCAAGAAGCGCATGGGCGTCACGCCCACCGAGTACCGTGAGCAGGGCGGCGCCGTTACTCCGCCGCCGCCCGAGGACTAGCTCGCTCAAAGCATCAACCTTTGAACTTGCGCGCCCGTCTCGCCGCTTAAATGGCGAGACGGGCGTTTTTGTGCTTCTCGGCAGGCCTAAAAGTCCCCTTTTTGACCTTAACCGGGACGAAATCTAGCACCTGCAAATCAAAAAAGCCCGGCCTGGGGCACGCATACTTTTACTCGAAAGACTCATGTGCCGTGGTGGTGCATGGGCAGCTGTTGGGTGTGTGCCATACAACAAGGAGGTAAGCACATGCAGAGCGAAGCTTTGGGCATGGTTGAGACCAAGGGTCTCGTCGGTGCCATCGAGGCGGCTGACGCCATGGTCAAGTCCGCCAACGTCTCGCTGGTCGGCTACGAGAAGATCGGCTCCGGCCTCGTGACCGTCATGGTCCGCGGCGACGTGGGTGCCGTCAAGGCGTCTGTGGACGCCGGCGCCGCCTCTGCCGAGAAGGTCGGCCAGGTTGTCTCGGTTCACGTCATCCCGCGTCCGCACACCGACGTGGAGAAGATCATCCCCCACGGTCTCGACTAACCGAAAGACGCAAACGCGTTCGTTTAAGTTGTAAAGAAGGGATTCAGCATGAATGATGAGCTGGTCAACAAGGTAATGGCGGAGGTCGCCAAGACCCTTGGCACCAACACCGCTAGCAGCTCCACCGTTGCCGCGACCCACGTCGTGCCCAACAACGGCTGCAACCTCACCGAGTACGTCGGCACCGCCATCGGCCACACCGTGGGCCTGGTTATCGCCAACGTCGACCGTCAGATGCACGAGAAGTTCGGCCTGCCCGAGAAGTACCGCTCCATCGGCATCGTCGGCGACCGTACCGGCGCCGGCCCCCAGATCTTCGCCGCCGATGAGGCCGTCAAGGCTACCAACACCGAGATCCTCAAGATCGAGACCCCTCGTGATACCGAGGGCGGCGCTGGTCACGGCTGCCTGATCGTCTTCGGCGCCGAGGACGTCTCCGACGCCCGTCGTGCCGTCGAGGTCACCCTCGCCGAGACCGAGAACCACTTCGGCGACGTCTACGGCAACTCCGCCGGTCACCTCGAGTTCCAGTACACCGCCCGCGCCTCCTACGCCTGCAACAAGGCTTGGGGCGCCCCCATCGGCAAGGCCTTCGGCCTGACCGTCGGCGGCCCCGCCGCCATCGGCGTCCTGCTCGGCGATACCGCCGTCAAGGCCGCTACCGTCGACGTCCTCGACGTCGCCAGCCCCGCCAAGGGCACCAGCTTCTCCAACGAGGTCATCACCACCTTCACCGGCGACTCCGGCGCCGTCAAGCAGGCCATCATCGCGGCCCGCGAGGTTGGTATGCAGGTCCTCGGCTCGATGGAGCCCAACGAGGAGCTCAAGTCCACCACGACTCCGTACATCATCTAGGAAGGAGTCGGCAATGCCTAAGTCCAAGCGCTTTGAGGCTCTCGCGGAGCGTCCTGTCCACAAGGACGGCTTCGTAACCGAGTGGCCTGAGGTCGGCTTCGTCGCCACCGAGAGCCCCAACGACCCGGTTCCCAGCATCAAGATCGAGAACGGCGTCATCGTCGAGATGGACGGTAAGACCCGCGATGAGTTCGACATGATCGACACCTTCATCGCCGACACCGCCATTCGCCTCGACAATGCCGAGAAGGCCATGGCCACCCCGTCTCTCGACATCGCCCGCATGATGGTCGACATCAACGTCACCCGTGACGAGGTCCTGGACTACACCCTGTCCTGCACCCCCGCCAAGCTGACCGAGATCTGCAACCAGCTCAACATCGTCGAGATCATGATGGCCGTCCAGAAGATGCGCGCCCGTGCGTATCCTTCCAACCAGTGCCACACGACCAACGTCCGCGACAACCCCGTCCTTCTCGCCGCCGACGCGGCCGAGGGCGCCCTTCGCGGCTTCGACGAGCAGGAGACCACCGTCGCGGTTACCCGCTACGCCCCCTTCAACGCCATCGCCATTCTCGTCGGCACCCAGTCTGCCCGCCCGGGCATCCTGACCCAGTGCTCCCTCGAGGAGGCCACCGAGCTCCAGATGGGCATGCGCGGCTTCACCGCCTACGCCGAGACCATCTCCGTCTACGGCACCGAGAACGTCTTCATGGACGGCGACGACACGCCTTACTCCAAGGCCTTCCTCGCCTCCTGCTACGCTTCCCGCGGCATGAAGATGCGCTTCACCTCCGGCACCGGTTCTGAGGTCCAGATGGGCTTCGCCGAGGGCAAGTCCATGCTTTACCTCGAGGCCCGCTGCCTGGCGATCACCAAGGGCGCCGGCGTCCAGGGCACCCAGAACGGCTCCGTCTCCTGCATCGGCGTTCCCGCCGCCGTCCCCGGTGGCCTTCGCGTCGTCGCGGCCGAGAACCTGCTGTCCATGATGCTCGACCTCGAGTCCACCACCTCCAACGACCAGACCTTCACCCACTCCGACCTGCGTCGTTCCGTGCGCTCCATGCCTCAGTTCCTCCCCGGCACCGACTTCATCTGCTCTGGTTACGCCAACCAGCCTAACTACGACAACATGTTCGCCGGTTCCAACTGGGACGCCCACGACTTCGACGACTGGTGCGTCATCCAGCGCGACATGAAGGTCGACGCCGGTCTTCGCCCCGTCAAGGAGGAAGAGGTCGTCAAGGCCCGTAACTACGCGGCCCGCGCCATCCAGGGCCTGTTCCGCGAGCTCGGCCTGCCCCCGATCACCGACGAGGAGGTCGAGGCCGCGACCTACGCCGACGGCTCCAACGACGTCCCCGAGCGCAACGTCAACGAGGACCTCAAGGCCGTCGAGGAGATGATGAACCGCGGCACCAACGCCGTCGACCTCATCCGTGCCCTCGACAAGGCCGGCTTCCGTCCCGTCGCCGAGGCCATCTTCGGCATGATGAAGCAGCGCGTCTCCGGCGACTACCTGCACACCTCCTCCCTGGTCACCAAGGAGTGGAAGGTCGAGTCCGCCGTCAACAAGCCCAACACCTATCAGGGCCCGCAGACCGGTTACCAGATGTCTGACGAGCGCTGGAACGAGATCAAGGCCATTCCTTGGGCCGTCGATCCCAAGACCATCTAAGAGAGGGGGTACACACCGTGAACATTGATGAGGCAACTCTTCGCAGCATCGTCGAGCAGGCGGTAGCCAGCGTCATGGCCGGCCAGCAGGCCGCGGCCCCCGTCGCGGACAGCGGTGAGGTCACCAAGAGCAAGGAGGGCGGCTTCGCCCAGGTTCCTGGTA
This sequence comes from bacterium, assembly GCA_963591565.1. Taxonomy (GTDB): domain Bacteria; phylum Actinomycetota; class Coriobacteriia; order Coriobacteriales; family Atopobiaceae; genus Paratractidigestivibacter. The sequence continues at coordinate 29,506 of CAVAUD010000001.1, read as the reverse complement.
CCGCCACCGCCACCACCGGCACCCAGGAGGGCATGGTCCTGACCGAGACCGGTGAGGCGCCCAAGGGCACCGATCCCAACGAGGTCGTCGTCGGCATCGCCGCCGCCTTTGGCAAGTACCAGCACGAGAACATCGTGCACGTTCCCCACACCCAGATCCTTCGCGAGGTCCTGGCCGGCATCGAGGAGGAGGGCTGCAAGTGGCGCGTCGTGCGCGTCTACCGCACCTCCGACGTCTCCTTCGTCGCCCACGACGCCGCTGAGTGGTCCGGCTCCGGTATTGGCGTCGGCATCCAGTCCAAGGGCACCACGGTCATTCACCAGAAGGACCTGCCGCCTCTGAACAACCTGGAGCTCTTCCCGCAGTGCCCGCTTATCGACCTCGAGACCTATCGCCAGATCGGTAAGAACGCCGCCATGTACGCCAAGGGCCAGAGCCCGACACCCGTCCCCATGAAGAACGACCAGATGGCTCGTCCCGCGTTCCAGGCCGTGAGCTGCCTTCTCCACATCAAGGAGACCGAGCACACCGACCGTAACCGCAAGCCGCAGACCGTCGACGTCAAGTTCGATTAAGGGGAGGAGGAAACACTATGGATCAAGAGACCCTCATGAAGGAGGTCGTCGCCCAGGTGCTTCAGGCCATGGGTAACACCGAGACTACCTCCAAGCCCGCTCCTGCTCCCAGCACCGCCTGCTGTGAGAAGGTCACCAAGGATCAGTATCCTCTCGGCGAGAAGATCCCCGAGAAGATCAAGACCCCCTCGGGCGTCGCTCTGTCCGACCTCAAGTACGAGGACGTCATCAGCGGCAAGCTCAACTTCAAGGACTTCGGTATCACCCGTGAGACCCTTGAGATGCAGGCCCAGGTCGCCGAGTCCGTGCGCCGTGACCCCTTCGCGGGCAACATGCGTCGCGCCGGCGAGCTCATCGCCATCCCCGATGAGCGCCTGCTCGAGATGTACAACGCGCTTCGTCCGTACCGCTCCACCAAGCAGGAGCTTCTCGACATCGCCGACGAGCTCGAGAGCAAGTACGACGCTACCGTCTGCGCCAAGCTTGTCCGCGACGCCGCCGAGATCTACGAGAAGCGCGACCGTCTCAAGAAGAACTAAATCTACCTTTCTGTCGAGGGAAGACCGATGAAACTAGTTGCTGGAATCGACATCGGAAATGCCACGACGGAGACTGCCCTCGCCCGTATCACCGATACGGGCGAGGCCCAGTTTTTGTCGAGCGCCACGGTGGCCACCACGGGCATCAAGGGCACGCTCCAAAACATCAACGGCATCTTCCACTCCCTGACGGTCGCGGCCGAGAAGGCGGGCCTGGAGGTCAACGACGTCCAGGAGATCCTGCTCAACGAGGCCGCCCCCGTCATCGGTGACGTCGCTATGGAGACCGTCACCGAGACCATCATCACCGAGTCGACCATGATCGGCCACAACCCGGCCACGCCCGGCGGCGTGGGCGTGGGCGTCGGCGAGACGATCGAGATCGAGGAGCTCTGCGCCGCGCCTGCCGATAAGGACTACATCGCGGTTATTCCTCCTTCGGTCGACTTCGAGCGCGCCGCGCGCCTCATCAACGAGGCCGAGGCCGCCGGTAAGAGCGTCACCGCCGCTATCGTCAAGAAGGACGACGGTGTGCTCATCAACAACCGCCTCAACCGCAAGATCCCCATCGTCGACGAGGTCCGTCTCATCGAGAAGGTCCCCCTCGGAATGAGGTGCGCCGTTGAGGTCGCCGGTGTCGGCGAGGTCGTGCAGACCCTGTCGAACCCCTTCGGCATCGCCACGGTCTTCGAGCTCGACTCCGAGGAGGTCAAGCAGGTCGTCCCGATCTCGCGCGCCCTCATCGGCAACCGTTCCGCCGTCGTCATCAAGACTCCCGAGGGCGACGTCAAGGAGCGCCGGATCCCGGCCGGCAAGATCGAGTTCGAGGGTGCCAACGGCCACGTCGAGCGTATCGACGTCGACGCGGGCGCCGACAAGATCATGGATGCCGAGGGCAAGTGCGGCGAGATCGTGGACGTTCGAGGCGAGGCCGGCACCAACGCCGGCGGCATGCTCGAGAACGTCCGCCTCGTCATGTCTCGCCTCACCAACAAGCACCCCAAAGAGATCAAGATCCAAGACCTTCTCGCCGTGGACACGTTCACGCCGCAGGAGGTCAAGGGCGGTCTTGCCAACGAGTTCTCTCAGGAGAACGCCGTGGGCGTGGCGGCCATGGTCCAGGCAGACAGGCTCGCCATGCAGTCTATCGCCGACGACTTCGCCCGCCAGGTCGACATCCCGGTCAAGGTAGGCGGCGTCGAGGCCGACATGGCCATCCGCGGCGCCCTCACCACGCCGGGCACGACCAAGCCCATCGCCATCCTTGACATGGGCGCCGGCTCCACCGACGCCTCCATCATCAACAAGGAGGGCCAGATCCACTTCATCCACCTCGCGGGCGCGGGCAACATGGTCACCATGCTGATCCAGTCCGAGATGGGCCTCGACAGCTTCGAGGTCGCCGAGGACGTGAAGAAGTACCCGTTGGCCAAGGTCGAGAGCCTGTTCCACATTCGTCACGAGAACGGCACGGTCGAGTTCTTCACCGAGCCGCTCGACCCCGCGGTCTTCGCCAGGGTCGTCGTCCTTAAAGAGGGCGGCCTCGTGCCGATCGACACCGACCTCACCATGGAGCAGATTCGCCTCATCCGCCGCGAGGCAAAGCGCAAGGTCTTCGTGACCGACGCGCTGCGCGCCCTGAAGCGCGTGAGCCCCACCGGCGAGGTGCGCGACATCGGCTTCGTCGTCATGGTCGGGGGCTCTTCGCTCGACTTCGAGGTCCCGACGATGATCACCGATGCGCTCTCGCACTACAAGATCGTCGCCGGCCGCGGCAACATCCGCGGCACCGAGGGGCCGAGAAACGCGGTCGCCACGGGCCTTGTGCTCTCGATGACCGCTGGCGGGGGCGTGTAACCATGCCCGCCGCGAACCCCATGAAGCCCGACATTTGCGTCAAGTGCTCACAAAATTACTCCCAGGAAGTCCTTCGCACCGTGCTTCTGGGCATGGAGGAGGAGGGCATCCCGTACCACATGGGCGAGGCCGAGCAAAAAGATGCCATCGCTCTTGCCTGGGACGCCGCGCAGGAGTCCAGATTGGACGTTGGAGTAGGGGTCGACGACAAGAATGTCGTTTTGGGCTTCGCTAAGCTTAAACCTGAGAAACCGCTGTTCAGTGTTGCTGTTTTAGCTGGTGAAGAGAAGATTCGCGACATCGGCGCCAACGCTGCGAGGCTTGTCAAGCGCATGCCTTTCAAGATGTGAGTCTTCTCGAGTCGAATTTTTACGTGGAGGTGAACTGATATGAAACAAAGTCTGGGATTGATCGAGACCTACGGCCTGGCCGCGGGCATCGAGGCCGCCGACGCGGCCGTCAAGTCCGCCAACGTGACCCTCATCGGCTACGAGCTGGCCATGGGCGACGGCATGACGACCATCAAGATCGCCGGTGACGTCGGCGCCGTTAAGGCCGCCGTCGACTCCGCGAAGGCCGCCGCCTCCAAGGTCGGCACCGTCGCGAGCGCCCATGTGATCGCTCGTCCCGCCGAGAACCTCGACGGGCTTGTCGTCAACAAGCGCACCCTGGGCTCCATGCCCGGCGCCCGCGCGGACGTCAAGGGCAACTCTCCGCTCTCCGCTTCCTATGTCCCGCCCGCGCCTGAGCCTAAGGCCGAGGAGAAGGCCGAGCCCGCTCCTAAGCCCGAGCCCGTTGTCGAGCCCAAGGCAGAGGAGAAGGCCGAGCCGGCCCCCGAGCCCGAGGTAAAGCCCGAGCCTGAGGCTAAGCCCGAACCCGAGCCCGAGCCCGAAGCCGAGAAGCCCGCTCCCAAGGCCCCGGCCAAACCGGCCACCAAGACGTCCCCCAGGAACCGCAGGTCCTCCGGCGGCTCCTCCAAGAAGTAAGTAACCCAACCCTTTAGAAAAGAGGTTTTCCATGAACGAAGCACTCGGCATGATCGAGACCAAGGGCCTCGTCGGCGCCATCGAGGCCGCCGATGCCATGACCAAGTCCGCCAACGTCCAGCTCACCGGCTATGAGAAGATCGGCTCCGGCCTCGTGACCGTCATGGTCCGCGGCGACGTGGGCGCCGTCAAGGCCGCCGTCGACGCCGGCGCCGCCGCCGCCTCCAACGTCGGCCAGGTCGTCTCCCAGCACGTCATCCCGCGCCCGCACACGGACGTCGAGAAGATCATCCCCAAGACGCTCTAATCGTCTGATCGCTAAGAGGTTACTCCTATGGACCTGACAACTACCGACAACGCGAGCCTCGTGGCCTTGGTCACCAAGCTCGTCATGGACGAGCTGGCCAAGTACGAAAAGCCTTCTCGCCAGGTCAAGGTCGGTGTCTCCAACCGGCACATCCACCTGGACCGCACGGCCATGGACGTGTTGTTTGGCAAGGACAGCGAGCTGCACCCCAAAAAGGAGCTCGGTCAGCCCGGCCAGTACGCGGCCGAGGAGACCGTGACCCTCAAGGGGCCCCGCGGCGAGCTCAAGCGTGTCCGTGTCCTTGGTCCCCTGCGTGCCCAGACCCAGGTCGAGATTTCCGTCACCGACGGTTTCGCGGTTGGCGTGAAGCCGCCGGTGCGCGAGTCCGGCCAGCTTGAGGGCACCCCGGGCATCGAGGTTATCGGCCCGCGCGGCTCTGTTGTCCTGGACGAGGGCGTCATCGTCGCTCTTCGTCACATCCACATGCACACCTCCGACGCCGAGCACTTTGGCGTCAAGAACGGTCAGATCGTGCAGGTCAAGGTCGGCGGCGACCGCGGCGGCGTTCTCGACAACGTCGTTGTTCGCGTGAGCCCCAAGTTCGCGCTTGAGATGCACATCGATGTGGATGAGGCAAACGGCCTCGGCATCGCCACCGGCGATTTCGTCGAGGTTCTCGATTCGAAATGTGAGGCGTAAGGACAGATGGCAAACGAGCTGGCACAGGCAAACCAGGTCCTTAAGGACTTCGAGCACCTGGTCGAGACGGGCGAGACCCGTGAGTACACCGGCCAGCTCCGCTGCGGCGTCGATCTTGGCACCGCAAACATCGTCCTTGCCGTCGTGGACGACAACAACACGCCCATCGCGGGCGCGTCGTATCCGTCCAAGGTGGTGCGCGACGGCGTCGTTGTCGATTACATCGGCGCCGTCCGCGTCGTCTCTCGCCTCAAGGCCCAGCTCGAGGCGGCGCTCGGCACGACCCTCGAGGTCGGCGCCTGCGCTATCCCGCCGGGAGTGGCCGATGGCAGCACCAAGGCCCTTGGCAATGTCGTCGAGGGCGCCGGTTTTCGTCTCGCCGGCATTTTGGACGAGCCGTCCGCCGCGGCGCTCGTCTTGGGCATCGATGACGGGGCCGTCGTCGATGTCGGCGGTGGTACGACCGGCATCAGTGTGCTTCACGGCGGAGAGGTTACCTTCACCGCCGATGAGCCCACTGGTGGCGGCCATATGACCCTGGTTCTTTCTGGGGCCTACGGCATCGACACCGACGAGGCCGAGGTCATGAAGCGCGACCCGGCCCACGAGCGCGACGTCTTTGCCGTGGTGAAGCCCACGGTAGAGAAGATGGCCGCGATCGTGAAGAAGTACGTCGACATGAACCCCGTCGACGTCATCTACGTTGTCGGCGGCGCCTGCAGCTTCACCGATTTCGAGGCCACGTTCGAGAAGTTCATCGGCGTGCCCGTGGTCAAGCCCTACGCCCCGCTTCTCGTCACGCCGCTTGGTATCGCCTACGGCTGCGGCCGCTAGGTTTGCCCTATTAGGTTTTCGACTCGCCCGAGGGAGGTTTTTGTGGACATGCACGACAGCCTTAACGTCGCCATCGAGAAGGCGGTTCGCTCCGTTGTCCGCAGCTACGTGGAGAGCGTTCGCGTCCGGCAGCTCAACCTTCTCGTCGTCTTCACCGGCGCCAAGCTTGGTTGCGCAGACGCCGTCGCCTCTTTGGCCACGCTCAAGGACAAGGGCTACACCTTCAAGGTCCTCATGAGCGAGAAGGCCGCGTCCATCCTGGACGTCGAGGTCATTGACCGCGAGCTTCTCCCCAAGGACATGTGGATAGGGGAGCCCCCGACCCACGCCGAGGCCCTGGCCCGCGAGGCCGACACCATCGTGGTGCCCACGCTCTCGGCGAGCTCTTGCGCCCATGTGGCGTCGATCATGACCGACACGCCTGCGCAGGCCGCCATCACCGAGGGCCTCATGCTCGGCAAATCCGTGGTCTGCGCCGTCGACGGCTGCTGCCCGGACAACCCCCTGCGCGCCAAGGGCGGCTTCAAGTTCACGCCCGCCATGGCGGATCGCATGCGCGCCAACCGCGACACCGTTCGCGATTACGGCGCCCGCTTCTGCGCGGCCGATCATCTCGCCGAGAAGATCCTTTCGGTGCAGGAGGAGAGCCTTAAGGCATGCCTCGCCCAGGCTTTGGGCGGGCTTTCCCAGGGCGCTTCGCAAGTTGGCGCCGCTTGTGTCGCTCAGCCCGCCCTCGGCGGCGACGCTGACTTCAACGGCAAGGTCCTTGATGCTGGCTTTATCCGCTCGCTCTCAAACGGGACGCAGGTCAGCGTGCCTGCAGGCACCATCGTTACCCAGCTTGCCCGCGACGTCGCGCGCGCCAACGGCATCACTTTGAACGAACTCGGAAGGTAGGCATCCCATGCACCTTGGTAAGGTTATCGGCACGGTCGTGTCCACCAGCAAGTGCGAGCAGCTCATCGGCTTCAAGCTCTTGATCGTCGAGCCCCTGGACGAGCACCTCCAGCGCAACGGCAACGCCGAGATCGCGGTCGACGCCGTGGGCGCCGGCAACGGCGAGATCGTCTTTGTGGTCGACGGCTCCTCCGCCCGTCACCTTTTCCAGGACGAGAAGCCCGACTCGACCCCGATCGACGCCGCCATCATCGGAATCGTGGACTCCGTCGAGGTGATGTAGCCGTGGCCAACATCTACACAAAGACCGGCGACAAGGGCACGACCGCCCTGGTGGGCGGATCGCGTGTGGCCAAGTCCGACCTCAAGGTCGAGTGCTACGGAACCGTCGACGAGGCCATCAGCGCCCTGGGTTTCGCTCGCACGCAGTGCACGTCCTCGCTGGTACTCGACGTCCTGGTTAAGGTCGAGACCCGCCTGTTCGCCGTAGGCGCCGAGCTTGCCGCGGACGAGAAGGGCCTGAAGAAGCTCGCGGGCTTGAAGCCCACCGGCGACCCCGATGAGCTCTCTTTTGTTCCCGTGACCGACGAGGACATCGCTTACCTTGAGGGCATCATCGACAAGGTCGTGGCCGTTATCGGCAAGCAGCACGAGTTCGTGGTGCCCGGCGTCAACGCCTCGAGCGCTTCTCTGCACGTCGCGCGCACCATCGTCCGCAAGGCCGAGCGCCGCGTCGTCGAGCTCTCCTCGCAAGAGGCGGTGCGCCCTCAGGTCCAGAAGTACCTCAACCGTCTCTCCGACCTCGTCTATGCCCTCGCGCGCTACGAGGAGGAGGCTCCAAAGCGCGAGGAGCTGTGCGACCGCGTGGTCGTGGCCGTGAAGGAGGCCCTTGGCATGAACACCGCCAGCCAGAAGCAGTTCGACCTCAAGACGCTGCAGGAAATGGCCCTGCGCGCGCAGGAGAAGGCGACCGAGCTTGGTGTCCCTTGCGTCTTCGCCGCGGTTGACGAGGGCGGAAACCTCGTGATGTTCCAGCGCATGGAAGGCGCGCTTCTCATTAGCAACGACGTCGCCCCGGGCAAGGCCTTCACCGCTATGTCGATGAAGATGCCCACCCACGAGGTCGGCGCTCTTTGTCAGCCCGGGCAGCCCTTCTACGGGCTCGAGAACAGCAAGCCCGGTAAGTTCGTGTTGTTCGGCGGCGGATTCCCGTTCGTCGTCGATGGCAAGGTCGTCGGTGGTATCGGGGTTTCCGGTGGCACCGCCGAGCAGGATATGGAGATCGCTCGCTACGCCATGGCGTAGGGGGAGTAATTAGAAAGGGGAATTTGGGATGAACATCGATTCCAAGACCGTTGAGCAGATCGTCGGCCAGGTGTTGAGCCAGATCAACAACGGCTCCGAGGGCGCTGCCCCCGTGGCGCCCGCCGTTAGCGCCGAGTGCGGCGACTGGGGCGTCTTCGAGACCATGGACGCCGCCATCGAGGCCTCCGACAAGGCCTGGCACGAGTACCTCGGTCACTCCATGGCCGACCGTGACAAGTACGTCACCGCCATCCGCGAGATCTTCACCGAGCCCGAGATGCTCGAGCACCTTTCCTACGAGGCCGTTAACCAGTCCGGCATGGGCAACGTCGCCGACAAGATCACCAAGAACCGTCTGGCTGCCCTTAAGTCCCCGGGCGTCGAGGACCTCACCACCGAGGCCATCTCGGGCGACGACGGCCTGACCCTCATCGAGTACTCGCCCTTCGGCGTCATCGGTGCCATCACCCCGACGACCAACCCCTCCGAGACCATCATCTGCAACTCCATCGGCATGCTTGCCGGCGGCAACACCGTGGTCTTCTCGCCGCACCCGCGTGCCAAGGCCCTCTCGGTCGAGATGGTCCAGCTGATCAACCGCACCCTGGTCAACCTCGGTGCCCCGGCCAACCTCGTCTCCATGGTCCGCGAGCCCTCCATCGAGGCCACCAACGCCATGATGGCCCACCCCAAGGTCCGCATGCTCGTCGCCACCGGTGGCCCCGGCATCGTCAAGGCCGTCCTGTCCAGCGGCAAGAAGGCCATCGGCGCCGGCCCCGGCAACCCGCCCGCCGTCGTCGACGAGACCGCCGACCTCGAGCAGGCCGCCCGCGACATCGTCAACGGCCACTGCTTCGACAACAACCTTCCCTGCATCGCCGAGAAGGAGGTCATCGTCGTCGACTCCGTGGCTGACATGCTCATCCACAACATGAAGAAGAACGGCGCTTACCTCGTCAAGAACCAGCAGACCATCGACAACCTGGTTAACCTTGTCGTCAAGGACGGCAAGCCCGTCACCGAGTTCGTCGGCAAGTCCGCCAAGTACATCTTCTCGAAGATCGGCGTCGAGGTCGACGACTCCGTGCGCACCATCATGATCGAGGCCACCGAGGACCACCCCTTCGTCCAGGTCGAGCTCATGATGCCGATCCTGCCGGTCGTGCGCGTCGCCAACGTCGATGACGCCATCGACATGGCTGTCCGCGTTGAGCACGGCAACCGTCACTCCGCGATGATGCACTCCAAGAACGTCGACAAGCTCTCCAAGATGGCCAAGCTCATCCAGACCACCATCTTCGTCAAGAACGGCCCCTCCTACGCTGGCCTGGGCGCCGGCGGCATGGGCATCGCCACCTTCACCATCGCCGGCCCCACCGGCGAGGGCCTGACTTCCGCCAAGTCTTTCTGCCGTAAGCGTAAGTGCGTGCTTGTGGGCGGGCTCGACGTCCGCTAAAAAGCACTGGTTCTATTGGCTCTATTAGATACGGAGAGAAGAAATGACCATCCTACCCATCATCGCTGGTTTTGGCGGAGGTGTTCTCGGCGCGTACATGGGCGCGCTTCCCGCCTTCATCATGACGGGCTTCTTCGCCCTCGTCGGCGGCCTTATTCAGGCTGCGGGCATCACCGGTGACGTTGCCCTTCTCCAGATCGCCTTCGCGTCGTTCATCGGCCCCCACACCGCCTTTGCCGGCGGCGTCGCGGCCGCGGCCTACGCGGGCAGCAAGAAGAAGCTCGACAACGGCGCAGACATCTGCAGCGCCCTCTTTGGCCTGGGCTCTGCTGACGTCCTCTTGGTCGGCGGCGTCTTCGGCCTCGTTGGCGCGCTGCTGCTGCAGGTTGTCTCGATCATCCCGGTCTTCGGCGTCATCACCGACGGCCCCGGTACCGTGGTCTTCATCCTCGCTGTCTTCTGCCGTCTTGTTTTTGGCAAGTCTGGCCTGACCGGCGCCTTCGAGGGCGAGAAGCACAACTACTTCTCGCAGGGCGGCGCTTTTGGCGCGAACGTGATGCTGGGCCTGGGCGTCGGTATCGCCGTCTCCACCTTTGCCGCGATCTTCTTTGAGGCCGGTAACACCGCCGCTCTCTCTATGTGGCCGTTCATCTGCTTTGGCTTCTCCGCCATCACGCTGCTGTTCACCCAGACCGGCTTCGCGGTTCCCGCTACCCACCACATGACGCTCATCGGCGCCTACGCCTCCGTCATCGGCGTGACCGCTTTCGGCACCGTCGGCGGCATCTGCATGGGCACCTTGTTCGCGGTTATCGCCGCTATCGTCGGCGACTGGGCTGGCTGCACCCTGAACACCAAGGTCGACTCCCACATCGACCCGCCCGCGACCACCATCTGGATTCTCGCCTGCGTGGTGCACCTCATCGGTGCTGCCCTCGGCGCTCCTCTCGGCGGCATCATCGTTCCTTAGGTTTTATCGGCACGCGCTTAGCTGCGACCGACGGTTCACGCCGTCGGTCGCTTACGGCTAAAGAAGGGTCACGCACATGGCCACAACAGTCGGACTCATCGAGTTCACTAGCATCCCCGCAGGTTACGAGGCGGTCGACACCATGCTCAAGGCCGCCAACGTCGAGCTTTTGCGGGCAAACACGGCATGTCCGGGCAAGTACCTGGCGATCATCGGCGGCAACGTCGGCGCTGTGAACACCGCCTGCGCGGCGGCTCGTAACCTCGCCGGGAGGAAGGCCGTTCTCTGCGAGGCCATCGACAGTCTCGACGACACGGTGGCCGAGGCCCTGCGTGAGCGCCCTCGCGATGTCGCCGTGCGTTCCCTTGGCTGTGTGGAGACGAGAAGCGCCCTCGGCGCCATCATGGCCGCTGACATCCTGGTTAAGGCCGGCCGCATCGAGCTCATGGGTATCCGTATCGCCCAGGGGCTCGGCGGCAAGGGCTACGTAAACTTCACGGGAGAGATCGCGGCCGTCAACACCGCCATCGCCGCCTGCGAGGCCAAGCTCGCCGACACCAAGGTCATCATGGGCACCTGCGCTATTGCGACCCCGCACCCGGATTTAGTGGCACGTCTTCGATAAATAAGTGCGGGTCTTTGTTCCTATCGTTATATCGAAGCAATTCGCAGAGGAGGTTTTATGTCTGAAGGTCTCAACCTCAACGACATCGGTGTGATGCAGGACGGCAAGCTCCGCATCATCCAGGAGTCGGTGCCCGGCAAGCAGGTCACCTTGGCCCACGTCATCGCCAGTCCCGACGAGATTATCTTCAACAAACTGGGCCTTGACCCCACCGTCGACTACGACCAGGCCGCCATCGGCATCCTTTCGATGACCCCTTCCGAGATCGCGGTTATCGCCGCCGATGTGGCCAATAAGTCCTCTAAGGTCGAGATGGGATTCATCGACCGCTTTAGCGGCACCCTGATCATCACGGGTCGCATCTCCAATGTCCAGGCCGCCATCAACAGCATCCTCACGTACCTCAAGACCCACCTCGGGTTCACCGTGTGTGAGATCACCCGTACCTAGTTCAGACGGGTCGCGGTCTCAATGAAGAAGATTTTGCTTGTTGGGCGCAGCGAGGCAGGCAAGACCACGCTCACCCAGGCTTTGAACGGCGGCGTTCTTGATTACAAGAAGACCCAGTACATGGGGTACGGAAACGTCGTCATTGATTCCCCGGGCGAGTACGCCGAGGCCAGCAACCTCTCGCGCGCCTTGGCCCTCTACACCTACGAGGCCGACTGCGTGGGGCTTCTCATCAACGCGACGGAGTCCTACTCGCTCTACCCGCCGGGAGTCACGAGCGCCTGTAACCGTCCGGTCATCGGTATCATCACCAAGATCGACTCGCCGGACGCCAACGTCCCAATGTGCAGGCACTGGCTTGAGCTTGCCGGCTGCAAAGAGATTTTCCCGGTGAGCGCCTACTCGGGCGAGGGTATCTGGCAGGTCCTCAACTACCTGCGCGAGCCCGGCGACGAGCTGCCTTTTGCCAACGAGGAAGAGGCAAACAAGCCTCGTCTGGTCCTCTCGGATAAGTACGGCGAGATCGGCAAGGTCGGTGCCGACGCCCGTCGTTACAGCTGGACGGAGGAGTACGAGAGGCTCGACGAGGCGGCGCAGGCCAAGGCCGAGGCCGCGGCCATTGAAGCCGTGTCCGAGAAGCACGATATCGACGAGGCCAAGTCCGCTTAGCCCGTCTTGCTTGGAGGGCGCCCGCCTGCGCCCTCTGTTTATGTTCGACCTTAGATTTTGGAGTTTTCTCTCGTGAAGAAGATCGCCTTGATGGGGAGAAGCGAGTCCGGCAAGACCACGCTGATCCAGGCGTTGCGCGGCGGCGTCATCGACTACAAGAAGACCCAGTACGCCTACCACGAGGACGTGGTCATCGACACGCCGGGGGAGTGGAGCGAGCGCGCCCTCTCCAAGGCAATGTCTTTGTACACGTATGAGGCGCAGGTCGTGGGCCTGGTCATGAGCGCGACCGAGCAGACCTACCGTTTTCGTCCCGGCGTGGCGACGATGTGCAACCGTCCGGTCATCGGCATCATCACCAAGACCGACTCTCCCGACGCCAACGTCGCTCGCGCGACCGAGTGGCTAAAGGTCGCGGGCGTCTACCAGATTTTCCCGGTGAGCTCGTACACCGGCGAGGGTCTTTGGCAGATCCTGGAGTACCTCAAGGAGCCCGGCGACGTGCTGCCTTGGGAGACCGAAGAGGAGGCCGAGGCGCCGCGTCTTGTTAAGTCCGACAAGTACGGCGAGGTCAACAAGGTCGGAGCCGAGGCAAACCGCTACAGCTGGGCCGAGGCCCGCGCAGATAAGGCAGCCCGCAAGGCCCAAGGGAACTAGCGGCGCTTTATATAGATCGTTCAATCAATTCATAGATGGAGGCATCCATGAAGGTTCTTGCCGTCAACGCAGGCAGCTCTTCGCTCAAGTACCAGCTCATCGATTCCGAGACCTCTGAGGTCCTTGCCAAGGGCCTTTGCGAGCGCATCGGCATCGACGGTCATCTCGTCGCCAAGCGCGGCGGCGACGTTTACGACCACGATACCCCCATGCCCACCCACAAGGAGGCCATCGAGGCCGTCTTCGGCACCCTTACCTCTCCCGAGGAGGGCGTCATCGCTAGCCTTGCCGCTATCGACGCCTGCGGCCACCGTGTTGCCCACGGCGGTTCCTTCAAGACTTCTGTCCTTGTGACCGACGAGACCATGGCCCAGATGGAGAGCCTGATCGAGCTCGCTCCGCTTCACAACGGCCCCGAGATCGCCTGCATCAAGTCCTGCCAGGAGCTCATGGGCGCAGACGTCCCCCAGGTCGCCGTCTTCGACACCTCCTTCCACCAGACGATGCCGGCCGAGGCCTACACCTACGCCGTGCCCGCCGAGTACGCTGAGCAGGACAAGGTGCGCCGCTACGGCTTCCACGGCACCTCTCACCGCTTCGTGGCCGCCCGTGCCGCCGCGATGATGGGCAAGCCCGCCGAGGACCTCAAGATCGTCACCTGTCACCTGGGCAACGGCTCCTCCGTCACTGCCGTTGACGGCGGCAAGTCGGTCGACACGTCCATGGGCTTCACCCCCGGCGCCGGCCTTCCCATGGGCACCCGCTGCGGCGACATCGACCCCTTCATCGTGACCTTCCTCATGAACAAGCACGGCATGAGCGCCCAGGAGGCCGACGACCTTCTCAACAAGAAATCCGGCATGCTCGGCGTGTCCGGCGTCTCCAGCGACTTCCGCGACATCGAGGCCGAGGCCGACAAGGGCAACGCCGATTGCCAGCTGGCTCTTGACCTCTTCGCCTACGGCGTGAAGAAGCTCATCGGCGCCTATGCGGCTGCTATGGGCGGCCTGGACGGCATCGTCTTCACCGCCGGCGTCGGCGAGAACGACGCCCGCGTGCGCGAGGCCGCCTGCAGTGGCCTGGAGTTCCTCGGCGTCGAGTTTGATGCCGAGAAGAACGCCGGCGTCCACGGCAAGGAAGAGGTCGTCTCGGCCGAGGGCTCTCGCGTCAAGGTCATGGTCATCCCCACCAACGAGGAGCTCATGATCGTGAACGACACCGTGGCCCTGGCTTGCGGCAAGTCGCTCTAAGCGGCGCGAACAAGTTTGGCCCCCTTGGCGGTCGCCTTTACCGGCGGCCGCCTTTTTCGTGCACAAATTTGTCCTGTGGGCTTGGATTTAGCGGGGTAAGGCATAAAAGTATCCTTGGCGAGACGGGCCCTGTATTAGCATGAGGTCAAAGTTTTGCCTCGAACGAAGGTGCCGCCATGAATTTCGATGAGATCAACGCTCGTATCCAGCCTTATGACGAGGACGCCGCGGCCCGTGCGGTCGCGCAGTGGAACTCCATCGCCAAGCCCATCGGTAGCCTTGGAGAGCTTGAGGCCGACATCGTGCGCATCGCCGGCATCACGGGAAGCGAGAAGATCGACATCTCGCGCCGCGCGGTTCTCGCCATGTGCGCGGATAACGGCGTCGTGGCCCAGGGCGTGACCCAGACGGGGCAGGAAGTCACCGGTCTTGTCGCGGCAAACATGGTGCGAAACTGCTCGAGCGTCTGCCAGATGGCTAAGCCTGCCGGGGCGCGCGTCTTTCCCGTCGATGTGGGCATTGCCTCGCCGGTCGAGGGCATCATCGACAAGAACGTCATGCGCGGCACCAACGATATGACGCAGGGCCCTGCGATGAGCCGCGACCAGGCTGCGGAGGCCGTGCAGGTCGGCATCGATATGGTCGGTGAACTGGCACGCGACGGCTACGGCATCATCGTCACCGGCGAGATGGGCATCGGCAACACGACGACCTCCTCGGCCTTGGCGTCGGTTCTCTTGGGCGTCGACCCACAGGTCGTGACCGGTAAGGGCGCGGGCCTCTCGGACGAGGGCCTGGCGCGCAAGGTCGACGCGATTCGACGCGCCATCGAGGTGAACCAGCCCGATCCCGCAGACGCCCTCGACGTTCTTTCCAAGGTCGGCGGCCTGGACATCGCCGGTATGGCGGGCGCCTTTATCGGCGGCGCGCTTGAGGGAGTGCCCGTTGTCGTCGATGGCTTCGTGAGCCTCGCCGCCGCTCTTGTCGCCGTGCGCCTTTGCCCTGCTTGCAGGCCGTATATGCTGGCAAGCCACGCCTCGGCAGAGCCTGCGACGGGCATGCTCGTCGATGAACTGGGTCTCTCGCCTGTGATCCACGCCGGCATGCGCCTGGGCGAGGGCACGGGTGCGGTGTGTCTCCTGCCCCTTCTCGACATGGCGCTCATGCTCTACAACGGCACGACCTTCGCATCGACCGGCATGGACGCCTACGACGAGGAGCTCGTGTGAGGGTTCTCGTGACTGGTGGTTCTGCCAGCGGAAAGTCCGCCTTCGCTGAGAAAATCGCCTGCTCATTGCCGGCCCCGCACATCTACCTGGCCACGATGCGGCCTTTCGGCGAGGACGGGCAGCGGCGTATCGCGCGGCATCGCGAGCTGCGCCGCGACCGCGATTTTCTCACCGTTGAATGCTATGAGCGCTACGAGGACTTGTCGCTTTGCGAGTCCTTGGGCCGCGATGTGTCGGGCGCCACGGTCCTTATCGAGTGCGTGGGCAACATCGTCGCTAACGTTCAGTTCGGCGAGATGGGCGACTTTGATGCTTTGGCCTGCGGCTCGTTTGTTGATGCTTTAGCCGAGAAGGTCGTCAACGGCATTGAATCCATTGCCGCCCAGTGCGCCAACACCGTTGTCGTGACCAACGAGGTCGGCGCGGACGGCATCGCCTATCCTGTCGAGACCCAAGACTACATCCGCGCGCTGGGCGCCGTCGGCTGCAGATTGGCCGCCGAGTTCGACGCCGTCTACGAGGTTGCCGCAGCCTGCCCATACGCCTTGAAAACCCCAAAGGGAGGCCTGCCATGGGAGCCCTAAAGAGCCTCGGCCGCTCGGCCGTCATGTCCTTCTCGTTGTTCTCCAAGATCCCCATGCCGCGCGTCGAGTGGGAGGAGAAGAGCATGCGCTACGTCATGTGCTTCTTCCCGTTGGTCGGCGCGGTCGAGGGCGTGCTTCTCGCCGCCTGGTGCTGGGTCGCGCATGTGCTTGCTTTCAATTACCCGCTTTACGCGGCCGGGCTCATCGGTATTCCGGTGCTGGTCACGGGCGGTATTCACCTCGACGGTTTCTGCGACGTGTGCGACGCGCTCTCGAGCCACGCCGAGCCCGCTCGAAAGCGCGAGATCCTAAAGGACCCGCACGTCGGGGCATTTGCCGTCATCTTTGTGGCAACGTATCTGTTGGTGTACTTCGGCCTGGCCTGTGAGCTGGGAAGCCTTTATTTTTTTGACGCCCTTGACCGGGAGATTGTTTGGGGCGTCGCGCTCATCCCGGTGATCTCTCGCTGCCTTTCCGGCATCGCGACCCTGGCCTTTCCCAAGAGCGCGCACAAGGGGATGCTTTCCATGGAGGCGTCTTCTGACGCAAAAGGCCGCGCTCTTGGCGTTTTGATTGCAACTTTTATATTTGTAGCTTGTCTCGCCGTCTATACGTCCGGCGTCCTCGGTATCGCGATGGTTGTCTCGGCGCTTCTTTGCCTGCTGTGGCTTCGCCGCATGGCCGACCGCGAGTTCGGCGGCATGAGCGGCGACCTTGCCGGATGGTTCTTGCAGGTGGCCGAGCTTGCCATGCTCGCCATTCTTGTTGTGGTCGAGAAGATCCTTTTCTTGGGGGTGTTCCTATGATCTTGGTTGTGGGCGGCGTCGCCTCGGGCAAGCGCACCTTCGCCCGTAGCCTTGGATATGCTGAGAAGGACTTCGCGGATGGTGTCCTGGATGAGCGGCCCGTTGTCTGCAATGCCCAGCGCCTTGTGGCCGAGCTGCCCGACGGCGATGTCTCGTCTTTGGTCGCTCAGCTCCTGGCCAAAGACATTGTGATCTGCGACGAGGTCGGCAGCGGCGTCGTGCCCATCGAGAAGGACGCCCGACTTTACCGCGAGAACGTCGGACGCCTCTGCGAGCAGCTCGCGGCGCAGGCCACGGCCGTCGTCCGCGTGGTCTGCGGCATTCCCGTGTGGCTGCGCGGCTCTCGCGAAGAGGCGGGCCTCTTATGAGGGTCGTCCTCTTTCGCCATGCCCTGTGCGCCGGCAACCGGGAGCACCGCTACGTGGGCTGCCGCACCGACGAGCCCCTGTGTGCCGACGGTATCGCCCAGGCTCAATCACGCTCGCTGCTGATCAGGCCCGTCCTGGCCAGCGAGGGCATCTCGCTTCCCGCGACGGTCTTCGTGAGCCCCATGCTGCGCGTGTGCCAGACGGCTCGGCTTCTCTACCCAAACGCAAACCAAGTCCAGGTAGATGCCCTGCGTGAGATGGACTTCGGGGATTTCGAGAACAAAACCGCCCAGGAAATGGCGGACGAGGCCGCCTACCGCGCCTGGGTCGACGGCATGTGCGAAGGCGCCTGCCCCAACGGCGAGTCCCGCAAGCAGTTTAGCGCCCGTACCTGCGCCGCATTTAAAGACCTGCTCACCAGCGCCCGCGATAGGGGAGACGAGGCCCTCTTCATTGTCGCCCACGGCGGAACCTGTATGGCAGTGATGTCCGAGTACGCCAAGCCCTCTCGCCCGTACTTCGACTGGCACGCCGGCCCCTGCCACGGCTTTATCTGCACTGCGGAGTTCGACGGCCCCGCGTCCTTCTCACTTACCGACGTCAAGGCGATCTAACCGCCGGTCCCGCAACGCCTTGCCCAGCCGCCCTCGCGCCCAAAAAGTGCATCGAGCCAACAAGGGAGTGCGGCCCCGTGAAATCTGGCCGCGCCACAATAGAGACCAAGATGTGTGTACGCTGGCTTCAATCTTCAAGGAGTGATCCGATGCAGAGCTGGGGCGTTAAGACCGACGTTTATTATGGGCAGGGCTCGCTTGACCGCCTGGCCCAGATTTCCAACAAGCATGTTCTTCTCGTCACCGATAACTTCATGGCGACTTCCGGTACGGCCGAGAAGGTCGCTTCTCACCTCACCGACTGCGAGGTGAAGATCTTCGACCAGGTCGTGCCCGACCCGCCGATCGAGGTCGTGTCCGAGGGCGTGAAGGCCCTTCTCGGCTTTGGCACCGAGGTCGTTGTCGCCCTGGGCGGCGGCTCTTCGATCGACTCGGCTAAGGCTATCCGCGCGATCGCGCAGGAGTCTGTTGGGGCTAAGGCCACCGACATCCCGCTGATCGCCATCCCCACGACCTCCGGCACCGGCTCCGAGGTCACGAACTACGCCGTCATCTCGAACCCGGCCAAGGGCGCCAAGTACCCGCTGTCGGGCGACCACCTGCTGGCGTCTGAGGCCATCCTCGACCCCGAGCTCACCCTCTCGGTTCCGCCCGCGATCACGGCCGATACCGGCCTCGACGCCCTCACGCACGCCATCGAGGCCTACGTCTCGACCGGTGCCGGCGACTTCACGGACGCCTGGTGCGAGAAGGCCATCCAGCTTATCTTCGAGTACCTGCCCGTCGCTTTCCGCGGCGGCGACTCGCCTGCGGCCATCGAGGCCCGCGAGAAGATGAGCAACGCGGCGACCTTGGCCGGCTTGGCCTTCAACATCGCCGGCCTGGGCGTCAACCACGGCATCGCCCACGCCGTCGGCGCCCGCTTCCACTTGCCTCACGGCCGCGCCTGCCAGCTTCTTCTCGCCCCTGTCATGGCCTTCAACGCCGACCTCGACAACGTTCGCTGCGGCGAGTACCCGCTCGCGGCCAAGAAGTACGCTCACCTGGCCAAGATCTTGGGCTTTAGCTCGGCGAGCGTGCGCATTGGCGCCTCAAACATGATCCGCGAGGTCGACCGTCTGTGCCGCACCGTCGGTGAGCCGGCGAACCTGCGCCAGTGCAAGGTCGAGGCCGCAGACGCCCGCGCGGCCCTGCCCGAGCTCGCGAAGGCCGCCGTGGCCGACCCCACCACCTCCACGAACCCGCGCCCCATCTGCGAGGAGCAGGTCGTTGAGATTCTCGAGAAGCTCATCTAAGGATAAGGAGCCACGCTCATGGGTCTCGACTTAGACCAGATCGGCGTCATGCAGGACGGCAAGCTCCGCGTCATCCAGGAGTACGTCCCCGGCAAGCAGGTCACCCTCGCGCATATCCTGGCCAGCCCCAACGAGGTCATCTTCACCAAGCTCGGCCTCGACCCCACGGTCGACTACGAGCAGGCTGCCATCGGCATCCTCTCGATGACGCCTTCCGAGATCGCGGTCATCGCGGCCGACGTGGCCGACAAGGCCGCCAAGGTCGACATGGGATTCATCGACCGCTTTAGCGGCACGCTCATCATCACCGGGCGCATCTCCAACGTGCGCACCGCCATGACGAGCATCCTCGATTACCTGCGCCGCACCCTCGGCTTCACGGTCTGCAACATCACGACC
Source organism: bacterium (assembly GCA_963591565.1). GTDB lineage: Bacteria > Actinomycetota > Coriobacteriia > Coriobacteriales > Atopobiaceae > Paratractidigestivibacter. The sequence goes on along the minus strand of CAVAUD010000001.1, from coordinate 10,135 downwards.
ACGTGAGGCCTCGCGGCCACCTGCCGGCTATCCCCCAGGCCGGCACCCCTAGAAAAGGAGGCGCCCCCGATCTTCTCGGAGGCGCCTCCTTTTACGTGCGCTTTATTTGACGTGGCGAGAATACCTCGCGCCGCGCAGCGGCCCTACTCGGCAGCGATCTGCGCCTGGGCGGCGGTGATGGCCACGACGCCCACGATGTCGTCGGCGGAGCAGCCGCGGGACAGGTCGTTGACCGGGCGGGCGATGCCCTGCAGCAGCGGGCCGTAGGCCTCGGCGCCGCCGAAGCGCTGGACCAGCTTGTAGCCGATGTTGCCGGCGGCAAGGTCGGGGAACATGAGGATGTTGGCCTTGCCGGCGACCTCGGAGCCGGGCGCCTTGGAAGCGGCGACCTCGGGGACGATGGCGGCGTCGAGCTGCAGCTCGCCGTCGACGGCCAGCTCGGGGTCCTTCTCGTGCGCAAGCTCGGCGGCCAGCTTGGACTTAGCCGCGGAGTCGCCGCCGGCCGAGCCCTTGGAGGAGTAGGAGAGCATGGCCACGCGGGGCTCGCCGCCCACGAGGTTCTTGAAGGAGGCGGCGGAGGACAGGGCGATCTCGGCCATCTCGTCGGCGGTGGGGTCGATGTTCAAGCCGGAGTCGGCGAAGATCAGGGTGCCGTCCTCGCCGTACTGCGGGGTCTTGGTGCACATGATGAAGAAGGCGGAGACGAGCTTGGTGCCCGGGGCGGTCTTCAGGATCTGGAGGGCGGGGCGCAGGGTGTTGGCGGTGGAGTGGCAGGCGCCGGAGACGAGGCCGTCGGCGTCGCCCATCTTGACCATCATGGTGCCGAAGTAGGTGGCGTCGTTCATCTGCTCCATGGCCTGCTCGAGGGTCACGCCCTTCTTGGCGCGCAGCTCGGCGAACTTGGCGGCGTAGGCCTCCTTCTTGTCGGAGGTGGCGGGGTCGATGACGGTGGCGCCGGGGACGTCGATGGTCGCGGGGTCGCCCAGGATGATCAGCTCGGCCAGGCCCTCGTCCAAGATCTTCTTGGCGGCCTCGATGGTGCGGGGATCCTCGCCCTCGGGAAGCACGATGGTCTTCTTGTCGGCCTTAGCCGCCTCTTTCATGCGGGTAAGAAAGTCGCTCATGAATTCTCCTCCATAAAATATGCCTATGTATGAGCTGGTACACGCCGTATCCGTGTTTGTATCGCACGCTCACGGTCGCGCACGGGCACATTATAGGCCGCTGGTGCTAGAATCGCTAAGACTAAACCGCCAACGTATGCGACATCCCCACAGTTGGCGAAAAACGGCTTTGCGGCCACTGCGTTGCCGCAACTTTCACGAGAGGGTCTTCATGGGTATCTCTTACGGCTTGCCGGCAGGTTTTTCTCCTGAGTCTTACGACGCCATCGTCGTCGGCGCGGGCTATGCCGGTGCTGTCTGCGCGCGCAGGCTCGCCGAGGCCTGCGGCTGCAAAGTCGCCATCTTCGAGCGCCGCGACCACATCGCCGGCAACGCCTACGACTACGAGGACGAGGCGGGCATCCTGGTCCACAAGTACGGCCCGCACATCTACCACACCACCAACGAGCGCGTGAACCAGTTCCTTTCGCGCTTCACCGAGTGGACCAACTACCAGCACAAGGTCCTGGCCAACATCCACGGCACCTTGATGCCCGTGCCCTTCAACCACCAGTCCTTGAAGCTCGCTTTTGGCGAGGAGAAGGGCGAGCACCTCTACCAGAAGCTCGTCGAGACCTTCGGCGAGAACAAGAAGGTCCCCATCATGGAGCTTCGCGAGAAGAACGACCCCGAGCTCGCCGAGGTGGCCGACTACGTCTTCGAGAACGTTTTTCTCCACTACACCATGAAGCAGTGGGGTAAGACCCCCGACCAGATCGACCCCTCGATCACCGGCCGCGTGCCCGTCTTCGTGGGCGACGACGACCGCTACTTCCCCGGCGCCCCCTTCCAGGGCATGCCGGTCGAGGGCTACACCGCTCTGTTCGAGAACATGCTGTGCCACGACCTTATCTCGGTCTTCCTCGAGGTCGACGTGCGCGACATCCTTAAGGTCTGCGACAACGCGGTCGAGGTCTGCGGTCGTCCTTACGGCGGCGAGGTCATCTACACCGGTCCTCTGGACGAGCTCTTTGGCCTTGACCTCGGCGCCTTGCCCTACCGCACCCTCGACATGGTCTTCGAGACCCTTGACCAGGACCAGTTCCAGCCGGTGGGCACCGTCAACTACACCACCAGCGAGGACTTCACCCGCATCACCGAGTTCAAGAACATGACCGGTCAGATCCTGGCCGGCAAGACGACCATCATGAAGGAGTTCTCCAAGGCCTATACCCCCGGCTCTGGCGAGACTCCCTACTACGCGATCCTGGAGGAGGAGAACCTCGAGCTCTACCGCAAGTACCGCGAGCGCGTGAGCGGCCTTCTCAACTTCCACTGCGTGGGCCGTCTGGCCGAGTACCGCTACTACGACATGGACGGCGTCGTGGCGAGCGCGCTCGACCTGTCTGACGAGCTTATCGCCCAGCACAACTAAGACCCTATCCGCCTTCTTAAGGCAGGTCCTGCGACCTGCCTTTTTCTTGTGTAAGGACAGCCAATGACCGCAAAGACCATCACCTTCGGCATCCCGTGCTACAACTCCGCGGAGTACATGGACAAGTGCATCTCGTCCATTCTCGAGGGCTGCGACTACGCCGACGACGTTCAGGTCGTCATCGTCGACGACGGCAGCGTGAAGGACAACACCGCCGCCAAGGCAGATGAGTGGCAGGCCAAGTACCCCAACCACGTCAAGGCCGTCCACCAAGAGAACGGCGGCCACGGTGTCGCCGTCATGAAGGCCGTCGCCAACGCGGACGGCGCCTACTTCAAGAACATCGACTCCGACGACTGGGCGGACGCCGAGGCCTTGCAGGCCCTTCTCGCCCAGCTTCGCCGCTTCATCCAGATGGACGAGAAGGTCGACCTCGTCATCACCAACTACGTCTACGAGCATGTCGAGGACAACACCCGCAACGTCGTCGATTACCGTCGCGTGCTGCCCGCGGGCAAGGTCTTCACTTGGTCCGAGATGGGCCACTTCAAGATGAGCCAGTATCTCTTGATGCACGCCCTGACCTACCGCACCGAGACCCTGCGCGCCGCGAACCTGCAGATGCCGCCCCACACCTTCTACGTGGACAACATCTACGCCTACGTGCCCTTCCCGCTGTGCCACAGCCTCTACTACCTGGACGTCGACCTCTATCGCTACTTCATTGGCCGCGAGGACCAGTCCGTCAACGAGAAGGTCCTGACGAGCCGCGTCGACCACTACTGGCGCGTCGCCCGCATCATGATGAACGCCTACCACGTCTACGACGACATCGACTCGGTGAAGCTGCGCGGCTACATGATGAACTACTTCACGATCATCATGGCCATCTGCTCGGTCTTCTCCAAGATGTCCGAGCGCGAGGACGCGATGGACGAGCTCTATAAGCTGTGGGATGAGCTCAAGGCCTACGACGAGCGCATGTATCGCCGCGCCAAGCACGGCGTGATCGGCATCGCGACCAATCTGCCGGGTGGCCTGGGCAAGAAGATCACCCTGGGCGGCTACCACATCGCGCAGAAGGTCGTGAAGTTCAACTAACGGGATTCTGACCTGCGGTTTATTGAGATAGCGAGAAGGCCGGCGAGTTGTTGCCGGCCTTCTTTTTTGCGGTTTAGTTGTGGCGGGGGAGAGCGGGGTTAGACGCGTGGGGTCGCCCCGGCTCGCAGGCCCTCGATCTCGCGGTAGAGACGCGAGACGGGAAGGCCCACAACGGTGTAGTAGTCGCCGTGAATGTCCTTGATCAGCACGCGACCGAGGCCCTGGATACCGTAGGCGCCCGCCTTGTCCATGGGCTCGCCCGTGGCGACATAGGCCTCTACCTGCGCCTCATTTAACGGCCAGAACTCCACGTCGCAGGTCTCGACAAAGCAGCGGGTAGCAACCGCGCGGTTCTCGCCGTCTAAGGCAATGACGCAGCAGCCGGTCGAGACGTGGTGAGTCTTGCCGGAGAGCTCGGCCAACATACGGGCGGCGTCGGCCGCGTCGGCCGGCTTACCCAGCGCCACTCCGTCGTGCCACACGATGGTGTCTGCGGCGACGAGAAGACCGTCGGCATCCATGACCTTCTCCGCCACGGCGCGCTGGCGGGATGCTTCGGCCTTCTCGCGTGCCAGACGGCCCACGAGTTCCACGGGAGACTCTCCGGGTAGCGGGCTCTCGTCGATGTCGGCAGGAAGGACGCGCAGCTCGTAGCCGAGCTCTCCCAAGAGCTGGCGCCTTCTGGGAGATTGCGATGCCAAGATCATGTGAATGCCTTCTTAACTGCGGCGCGGCGCCGGTGCCGGTGCCGGCGTGGTTTGCCCGCGTCCTAGATGCGGTTCTTTCTAATGGCGTCGATGAGCTTCTCGGCGCTCAAGGGTTTGGAGACGTGGCCGTTCATGCCTGCTTCGATGCTCGTCTGGATATCGTCGGCGAAGGCATTGGCCGTGACGGCGATGATCGGGACGGTCTGGGCATCGCGGCGGGGGAGCAGGCGGATGCGTCGCGTGGCCTCGATGCCGTCAATCTTGGGCATCATGACGTCCATCAAGATCATGTCGTAGTGGCCGGGCACGGATGCGCGGAACTTCTCAAGCGCCTCCTGGCCGTCGCGGGCGCTGTCGACTATGATTCCTTCCTGCTCGAGCATGAAAGTCGCGACCTCGAGGTTGAGCTCGTTGTCCTCGGCGAGAAGGACGCGCATACCCCTAAGGGTGATGTCCGAAGCGGCGTTTGTGTGCGCAGCCACGCGACCCGCCGCCGGGTCAACATCAAAGGTCAAATCAATCGTGAAGACGCTGCCCTGGCCCTTGGCGCTTTTGAGGTTGATGGTGCCGCCCATCTGCTCCACGATCTCTCGGCTGATGGCCAAGCCCAGGCCTGTGCCTTGGTAGAAGGAGCGCGAGTCGTCGTTTTCTTGCGCAAAGGCGTCAAAGGCATGGGCCTGGAACTCGCGGCTCATTCCAATTCCGGTGTCGGCGCAAATAAAGCGCAGCTTAACGCGGCCGTTCTTCTCGGATTGCTCGATGCACTGGATATCGACGGAGCCTCCGACCGTGTTGTACTTGACGGCGTTGCTCGCCACATTTTGCAGTACCTGGCGCAGGTGAAGCGAGCTGCCCATAAGGTTCTTGTGCCGCACGTTGATCTCGCAGGCGAGCTTCACGCCGGCGTTGTCGGCCTGGACCTGAAGCATGTCGACCACCGACTCAACGAGCTTGGCCACGTTGAAGGCCTTGTTCTCGAAGGTCATCTGGCCGCTCTCGAGCTTGTTCATGTCAAGTGCACTGTTCACGAGGTCAAGAAGGAAGCTCGAGGCCTCCCACATCTTTGCACGGCAGTCGGCCTGCCTTAGCATGTCGTCGGCGTAGTGGTCGCCGATGGCGAGCATGCCGCGGATGCCGTTGATGGGTGTGCGTACGTCGTGGCTCATGCGGCGCAAGAAGTCGGTCTTGGCCATGTTGGCGCGCTCGAGGCTCTCGAGGTACTCGTGCTCGCGGCGCAGCTTTGCGTTTTCCTGCATGCTGTAGAACGCGAACCCGATGACGATGAGAAGGGCGCAGCCGATGATGGCAATAGCCATCTGTTGGTTTCTCTCGGCCATGACGGCGCTCTCGGTGAACCAGACGCTGAGGTCGTAGCCGTTGGTGGTCGTCTTTAGGATGTAGTAGGTCTCGCCCTTGTAGGTCGCCTTGTAGAGGCCGTGGTAGCTGCGGGTCTCGTCGATGTCCAAGCGCTCGTCGTAGTTTTGACGAGAAGTCCCCACGAAACTGGGGTCATTTGACGCCAGGACGGTGTTCTTATCAGCCACGGCAACGGTGCCGTTGAGGCTGACGGCGTACTCGTCGAACATCGAGTTGAACATCTCCTCGCCGGAGTTGACGTCGCCGAGCTCCACGCGGTTCGCGCCCACGATGATGCAACCGGCCGCGGAGGAGCTTGCACACGCCGCGTAGTCGTAGGTCGTGCCGTCGACCTTGACGCGGGCGAGGTAGGCCTTCTTCTGGTTCTGGGTGAGCTGCGAGATGAAATCGGTCTTCTCGGCTATCTCGGAGGCTGCGGTCGCTGCGGCGCTCACGTCTCCGTAGGTGCTCACGATGTTGTCGTCGCCGTCGATGAGAAGGGCGGCGTCGAAGTTCATCTCGGCGAGGTAGGCCGTGATGGCCGCGCGGTCGCTCTCCAGGCCCACGGCATATCGCGAGTCGAGCTCCTTGACCTTCTCCCAGAGGTTCGTGATCGACTTTGTGGCGGCGTTCGAGATGTTCTGTTCGTGACGGGTGACGCTCTGGCGCGCGAAGGCGACGGTCTTCTGCGCGGTCTCTCCAGCATACTGGAGCGCCTTGTTGGTCCAGTACGAGTGCGCGGCCGTGAGCCCGCTTGCGCAGAGAAGGACGCAGATGAGAAAAACGATTAGCTTGTTGCGGCTGACGAGGCTCTTCTCGGCCGTCTGCGTTGTCTTCCGCATCGCCGGCCTACTCATTGTCGAGCCCCTCGAACAGCTCGGCGGACATGCCGTACTTCTGTCCCGTCGCGGCGACCGTGCCGTCTTTGAGCATGGCCTTAAGCGTCGCGCCGAGGTCATCGACCAGCTTCGTGTTGGAATAGTCCTTGTAGAAGGCGACGCCGATCTGGGTGTCATAGAAGCCGTCGTCGAGAAGGGCGAGGGTGCCGTTGGAGGCCTTGACCAGGGCGCTCATGGGACCGACATGGCTGCTCACCGCGTCGACGTAGCCCAGGCGAAGCGCCGAGTAGGTCTCGTCTGCGCTGGTGTAGGTCAAGACAGAGGAGGGCACGGGCACGACCTCGCCGGCGTGCTTGCTCCAGGCCTCGTCGCTTTTGGTTGTGGACTCGACGCCTACGCGCTTGCCCGCGAGCTGGGAGAGCGATGTGATGCCGCTGTCTGCCCGCACGACCGCGGCCTGGTAGCTCTTCATGTAAGGTCCGGCCCAGAGGTACTTCTCTTCGCGGCCGGTCATGCTGTAGCACGACCAGACGCAGTCGATCTCTCCCGCGGCGAGAAGGTCGTCTTTCTCCTCCCATTGGATGGCGATGAACTCGGGTTTGTAACCCAAGCGGTCGAAGGCCTCGCAGGCCAGCTCGTAGTCGATGCCAGTCAGCTGGCCCATATCGTCATAGTAGGTGTAAGGTTCGTAGATGTCGACACCTACCTTGACCACAGGCTTATTAGAGGTCTCGACAGAAGTGTGTCTGTTGAAAAGAAGCGAACAGCCAACGATGACGGCTGTCGCCACGACGGCGATGCCTAAGGCGATAAGGTAGCGGCTGTTCGCGTCGCGGCCCTGCGGCGCGGCCGGTGTCATTTGGTGAGTGTCGTTGCTCATGGACCTGCGCTCTCGAATGCTGTGGTTTTCGAGGGGCTCCACCGTAGTTTTCCAGCGGTTTTGCCCCTTCCCAATCGCTTATCATCCCAGATTTGTAAGCGCTGTGTCAATGGAGCGACTCTTTAGGTCTAACTGGAGGGTCTATCACATTGAGGCGGCCTTCAATTCATCCTCGCTGCCGTGCCACTCCTCAAGGACCCAGATGTAATAATGCCTGTCGCACGGATCGCAGTAATAAAGGCTTTGGTACGCGCCCGTTGCCCCATGGTGCGTGGGCTTGCCGCACTTCTCGCAGGGCTTGTACTTTAGCTTGCCCTTGACGTACCAGCCGCACTCCTCGCCCTTAGAGTTCGTAATGGCGCGGTCGGGGGCGAAATCATCAAAAATAAAGGCTCCGCTTGCCTCGCTGAGCTGCTGCTCGTTGAGCTCGAACTTCTCGTTTGCCATGATTGTTCCTTTCGGGGGGCGCTGGATAGGGAAGGTCTAGTCCGCTGCGGCAATGAGCTCTTCTTCCGTGCCGTTCCAGACGGCAGTTTTCACCCAGACAAGGCGGGTGCGGCAAGCGGAGCAGCAATAACCAGTGCCGCCGGTGTACATGGGCTTTTTGCATAGATTGCAGGGGGTATAGTAGATGATGTCGTCAATGAGGTCGTGCGTACCGATCTTCTTGGAATCCGAGTTGAAGATTGGTTTAAAGCTGGCGTGGTACTCTCCACCTGCTGCCTGACCCAGCTCCTCGGGCTTGAGTTCGAGCTTCTCGTCTGCCATGATCGACTCCTTTCGGGTGGGTTCCTTGATTCATATGGTAGCACCCTGGATGTGACAAATTGCCGTAAAACCCCTGGTCAACGGGTTGTTGATTTAAGGATACGACGCGTTTCGCCTATACGCGAGAAGCCCCGCCGCCATGGTGTTTGGCGACAGGGCTTCTCGTTTATGTTTGGTTGATTGGGGGGCTAGCCGGCGAAGAGCTCGAAATACTCCTCGCTGGAAACAAAGTTGGCTTGCTGGACGTTTCTGGCTGTGGTCCCGTCGAAATCGCAGCAAAACTCTCCGTCGGGCTTCTGGTACATAGGCTGTACGCATTTTGGGCAGGGGTAGAAGGTGATGCATGTGGGGGACAAATAGACGCCCACGGCATGTCCCTTAGAGTTGTAGATGAGGTGCTGCTCCTCGTTTGAGGCGCCTGCGCCGCCCGCCGCCGCGTTGAGCTGCTCGTTGTTAAGCTCGAGCTTCTCGTCTGCCATGATGGGCTCCAATCTTTGGTGACGGTGCCGTTTAGAGAGAGGCGGCCTTAAGCGCCTCTTTCGTGCCGTTCCATACGTAGCGATTCACGAACCACAGGTGCCTGTCGCAAGGGGTGCAGTACCAGCCAATGACGCCGTTGTGCATGGGCTTTTGGCACTTATCGCAGGGGACATAGTAGAGGATGTCGTGAACGAGGTCGTGCGTGCCGATCAACTGGAGCCTTGCGTTGACGATCCTCTGGTTGTCGTCGTAGTACATTCCGCCGCCCGCCGTCTCGTCGAGTTCCTCGGGGGTGAGCTCACGCTTCTCTTCTGCCATGATCGGCTCCTTTTTGTGGGTTGTGCTTAACTTCGCGGTTTGGGTAGGGCCGTCAGAGGGAGGCTTGTCTCAGCTCGTCGATCGTGCCCTTCCACTCGTAGAAGTCGACGGACCACAGGTGCCTGTTGCAGGGGTCGCAGTACCAGCCAAAGTTGCCTGCGTGCATCGGTTTGCCGCACTTGTCGCAGGGGACGTATCTGATCGGCATCCCGTCGCCTTGCCAAGTGCCGACTTGCTGGTGCTTGGAGTTGAAGATGTCGGAGCGCCTGTCCATGGGAAGGTAATACTTTTTGCCGCCGGCGGTCTCGTCAAGTTGTTGGTCGTTGAGTTCGAGTTTCTCGTCTGCCATGATGGGCTCCTTTACTTTGTTGGGTGGGTGCGAAGTATCGTGATCGGGGTGGTCGTTAGACCGAGGCCGCCTTTAGCTCGTCCTCGGTCCCCTTCCAGACGTAGTAGTTGATGGACCACAGACGTCTGTTGCAGGGGTCGCAGTACCAGCCGAAGGTGCCTGTGTGCATCGGCTTGCCGCACTTGTCGCAGGGAACGTATCTGATTGGCTTCCCATTGCCCGGCCAAAAGCCGACTTTCTGGTGCTTTGAATTGAAGATCTCTGTGGGAAGGACAAACTCTTTGCCGCCGCAGGCCTCGTCAAGTTGCTGGTCGGTAAGCTCGAGTTTCTCGTCTGCCATGATGGGTTCCTCTGTTTTGTGGGGTTGGTCAATGCCGTTAGAGCGAGGCGGCCTTCAGCTCTTCGATCGTGCCCTTCCAGTCGTAGTAGTCGATGGACCACAGGTGCCTGTTGCAGGGGTCGCAGTACCAGCCGAAGCTGCCCTTGTGCATCGGCCTGCCGCATTTATCGCAAGGGACGAATCTAACCGGGGTTCCCTCGCCCTGCCAGGTGCCGACTTTCTGGTGCTTGGAGTTATAGATATCGCACGCCCCGGCAGTGGAAAGCTGCCTTCTGCCGCCGGCGGTCTCGTTAAGTTGCTGGTTGTTGAGCTCGAACTTCTCGTCTGCCATGATGGGCTCCTTTCGTGCGGCTTCCATGACTCATATGGTAGCACCCTTGAGGGATGTTGATGCCATAAAAGCCCTGGTCAACAGGTTGTCGATTTAGCGAGAAGCGCAACAAGGCGTGGCGTTTCGCC